>CAYTOP010000110.1:0-2541 GCA_964439585.1 uncultured Gammaproteobacteria bacterium | reverse complement strand
TGAGAAATTATTGTCAAAGTCGATAACCGTAACTTTGCCAAATCTTCTAACCCCCATTACCTTACCGCCAACCAAATTGTCGGAATTTCCTTGAAAAGCTTTCGGATATCGAATTTCAACACTTTCTAATGTGTGGGCAACAAGAAACTTGTTAAGTTGATTTTTGATTGACTCAACCTCCGGCAACTCAGGCATGTTCTAGTAGATTGTAGCAGGTAGTTAGCAGCAAGCAAAATATATTTACACTAATAAATATTTCTTTATATTGGATCCAAATCTCTCTTTAGAAAACCTTTCTGCGTTCTTTTGTATTTTTGACTTATCCCACTTTATTTTATTAAATCGTTTTATTGCACGTCCTATCGTATTTTCACTAGTATCGTCAATCAAAATTCCGGTCACTCCATCTACAACTGATTCCTTGAAACCTCCGCCATTAAAGGCAATTACTGGAGTTCCTGCAGCTTGTGACTCAACAACGGTCATGCCAAAATCTTCATCACGCGCCAGTGCAATAAAGCCTTTAGCCTCTACATAAAGTTTATATAATTCCTCATCGCTAACCCAACCGAGCAACTTAATATTCCCTCCAGATAGGCGTTTCAGCCTATCTGCTACGTCGGAAAAGCCAGCAGCTTCTCCAATTATTTTTAAGGAATAATTAGTTCCCCTAAATGCTTTTGCCGCCTCCTCTAATCCTTTTGCTCCCACCAATCTTGAAACTATTAAAAAGTGGTCTTCTTTCGGACACTTATTACTCGATACATAATTTTTAATATGCTTTACATCAACAGGTGGATAAATTACTGTCGAATCCTTACGGTAAAATTTATAAATTCTTGCTGCAACATTCTTGGAATTAGCAATCCAGTGGTCTATTTCCTGCGCAGTTCTAAAGTCATACAGCCGCATAAAATGGCCAACAATTGCAGCATAAACTTTTACTGGCCAATACTTGGTAAAACCAACAGAAGTCTCATAGCCATAAAGCCACCGAGGTGGTGTGTGACAATATGCTATAACTTTGGTTTTTGGTCCAACCTTAAACCCCCGAGTTATATACCACGAGCAAGATGTAATAACCAAATCATAGTTTGACAAATCGAAGCTTCGCCAAACCCAGGGTGTCAAAAATCTTAAGGGTGAATAAAGTTTACCAATTCTTAAAAGTGGCGCAAGCCAACTTTCGTGAATGTCCTTGCCTTTAAACTCCTTGTCAGCTGTCGAATTCTTAACACGAAAAGCCGTATAAATCGGAGCATCCGGATACATTTCAGTAAGAGTTTTTAAAACACGTTCCGCCCCTCCGTATTCTTTTAAGTAATCGTGAACCAGTGTAATTTTCATATTTTTCAAATCAAATTTTTTTGTTTCATCCTCTCCAACTCGCGTCTTAATTTATGATATACATTCCACCTGCCAATCAACAAATAAGTCTTGAGTTCAGTTTCTGCAGTTGTAACTCGAACCATTCTGTCACCAACACTCACTTCTTTCACCTCATCATCCGAGGCATCAAACACCTCACTCCAATTACCTCCCGCACCTTTTATCTGCCAGTCACCACAAACTTCAATCAAGACATCGTTTATCTTAAACTTACCAAAGTATGATTTGTACGTATCCGATTCGCTATATCTAACTTTCTCACTTACAATTTCCTTTAGAGCTTGATTGCAAAACAGAGCAGTCTTCTTGTCTGCCAAAACATCAATATCATCAACATTAAAATCATATCCTTGTAATGCAAGTCCCGCCGTTCCGCGTATCGAGTATTGGCGTCCGACTAGCTTTTGTGCAATATATTTAATAACATCTTCAAAGTTATTAGGAACTTTACCCATATTTTAAAAAAGTTCTCCCTGCTTTTCCTCATCCAATTTTTTACCAACTTCCTTTATTCTTTTGGTCAAAGTTCTAAAGCCATATTTAGAAAACAATTTTAAAACCTCATCATTATCAACCCTCCACTTTTTCATCTTATCTTCTTCGAAATCCACTTGTGCATCAGTTACTATTTTTGCCAGCTCAAAAGACAGCTCGCCGCTTTCTCTGCCGTCCTCCAGCTTCTTTTTGGTCGATTTTGAAATTTCGTCAAGATTGTTATAAATGTTTTCGAAACTTCCATATTTTTCAAGTAAAGTCGTGGCAGTCTTAGGACCAATCCCAGATACTCCCGGATAATTATCTGACTGATCACCAACAAGGCCCTTGTAGTCAATAATTTGTGGAGGAGTAACATCCATTTTTTCTATGACATCCTCCACCCCATAAAGCCTACCCACACTCATTCCTTTTATCGGTAAATACACTTTTACCTTGGTATTAACTAGCTGCAAGATATCTCGATCCCCCGTTACAATATCAACTTCATTAAAATCAGCCTTTGTAGCCTTAAGCGAAAGTGTTCCAATAACATCGTCAGCCTCATAACCGACTTTCGAATAAACTGGAATCCCCATTGCACCAGAAACGGCTCGAGCTTTTTCAAATTGACCAGCTAATTCTTTGTCCATGGCGGGTCTTTGAGCTTGGTATTTA
>CAYTOP010000109.1:770-2605 GCA_964439585.1 uncultured Gammaproteobacteria bacterium | reverse complement strand
TGTCAGATCAAATAAAGGATGCAAAATCTCTTGTTGTGTCAGAAGAAGAGAACAAGTTAATTCTTCTTACCGGAAACAAGCTTCTTTCAATTGAACTTGAACATTTATAATTTTAGGCGATATGTTTCCTTAAAAATCCGACACTTGGTATTCCTTCAAGATATCATTTGGCGTTTTCAGGTTGAGTGAAAGGTGAGCTCTTTTGGTGTGGTAGTAATTCATATATTCATTTACCTCACTTTGTAATAGTATCAGATCTTTTGGTTTGTATTTGTTCCACCCTAAACACTCTTTCCTCAGAGACCTATTAAAGCTTTCAATATAACTTTGTTCATTCTTCTTGTACGGCCTTGAGTATCTGTGCCTATCAGCATATTTGAATACATTCTGCCTAAACTCTCTTTTGAATTCAGGTCCAGCATCAGTTTGGAGTAAGTTGGTATGTTCAAATCTTTTACTAAATGAGTAAGTTAAAAAACTAAGTCCATCTAATGCCGTCAGGCTTGGGTAAAGTTTAACCTCGGCTTCTTTTGTAAATATATCAATTCCGGTAAATGCAAATACCTCTCCAAAATCGACTGAGTCCATTTGAATTACCTCTCTTGGTTTGACTGCCTTAGGAACGGGACCTCTTACCTGATTCTTCTTCCATTTACTTCTCAGCTTATATTTTTCTCCCAGTATTTTATATATAGCCTTAATTCCAAGTTTTATTCCGTATTCTTCAAGTAAATATTTAGCTATCTTTTGACCACAGCAATCTCTGTTTTCCTCTCTCAGCTTCCATATCCTTGTCTTTAAAAGCCCGTCTACTTTTCTTTTTGCTCTTTCACCCTTCTTTGCTTCCTTGTAGTCCTCAAGAAAACCCATTAAACCCTGAGGGTGGGAGGTTATACCACAAATCCACAAATGGACCGTTTCTCTATGAACCTCAAGTTTATCTGCTATATGACTTTTGGGAACCCTATTTTCAAAAAGCTCCCAAGCTAAACTTATTTTTGTTATTTGATCCACTTCCATATTTTACTTTAATGGAAGTGTCGGATATTAAAGGAAAATACAACGATTTTTTTACAAAAATTTCTTCTGATGTTAAAATAAAATATGACAAAAGAAATCAAGCGCTTGGTCAGGCCGAAAAGTTGGATAATCATGCCTGAAGAATAATTTTATGCGGGCAAATAGAACAAGGCATTTCTTTGCTGCCCATATTCGTAAACTTCCTCAATTAACTTTTAAAGAAAAGGACGTTTTAATTCGGCGGTTAAGAATGTTTACTCTTGAAAAGATAGGTTCGAATTTAGGCGTTACCGAGGCAAGAATTCGCCAGATCGAAAAAGAAGCTTTAAAAAAAATTGCCACTAAATCGTATCAACAAAAACTATTTTCAAAACCCAGTAAACAAAAATAGAGAACAATCTCCTCGTAACCAAAAAGTGATTTTCCTCTTGTCTCTCAGCTTCAAAATAGGTAAAATAGTATAAGGCCTCAGAGCCTGCCTTTTTTTGTTATGGATATTGGAAAAGTACAATTAGCTCCAATAGTTACCGAGATGGAGAAAAGCTATCTCGACTACGCAATGAGCGTCATCGTCGCCCGTGCTCTTCCAGATGTACGCGACGGGTTAAAACCGGTCCACAGAAGAATTCTTTACGCAATGCACCAAATGGGCTTAAATCACTCCTCCTCATTCACAAAATCCGCGAAAGTTGTGGGAGAAGTTCTCGGAAAATACCATCCTCACGGGGACATGGCAGTATATGATGCCCTGGTCAGAATGGCCCAAACGTTTTCTCTCAGATACCCCTTGATAAAAGGTCAGGGAAACTTCGGTT
>CAYTOP010000109.1:0-760 GCA_964439585.1 uncultured Gammaproteobacteria bacterium | reverse complement strand
GGAATTTATGCTTTCTGACATAGAAAAAGAAACCGTTGATCTTTTGGACAATTTTGATGCAACTTTGAAAGAACCAATATTCTTGCCCGCTCTCCTTCCAAACCTACTTCTCATGGGGAGCGAAGGAATTGCCGTCGGAATGGCTACCAAAATTCCACCACACAATCTTTCTGAAGTAGTCGAAGCGACTGTTGCAACTATTAAAAAAGGGAAAGTCGTATTTGAGACTAAAAAACAGGAGGAACAAACAAATTTTGTGATTAAGCGTATCAGCTTAATGGCTTCCGGTGAAGAAAATAAAGAAGCCAACGGTGAAATAAAGCCTGGAGATATGGGATTTGAAAGCGATATTACAATTGACGAATTAACCGAAATTATTCCAGGCCCAGACTTTCCTACCGGCAGTGCAATTTACGATGCAAACTCTCTTAAAGAAGTATATGCAACGGGTCGGGGTAGAATTGTAGTCAGAGGCATAGCGGAAATTATAGATTCGCCGGAACGTGCAGGAGGGGGAAAAGTTAGACAACAAATTATCATCTCCGAAATTCCGTATCAGGTCAATAAAGCAATACTCGTTAAAAAAATAGCCGATTTAGTAAAAGAAAGAAAAATTGTCGGTATTTCAGATTTAAGAGATGAATCGGATAAAGATGGAATGCGAGTCGTCATCGATCTCAAGCGCGACGCGCGACCCAAGTCTATCCTTAATAATTTATACAAGCACACTCAGCTTCAAAACTCATTCCCCGCAAATTTT
>CAYTOP010000108.1:0-2735 GCA_964439585.1 uncultured Gammaproteobacteria bacterium | reverse complement strand
TCATTAAACGAGCTTGTAAGCCAATTACTGCATCTCCCATTTCTCCCTCAAGTTCTGCACGAGGCACTAATGCTGCAACAGAGTCAACAACAATCACATCCAACGCCCCTGAGCGCACAAGAGTTTCGGTAATCTCCAAAGCTTGCTCGCCAGTATCGGGCTGTGACATCAAGAGATCGTCCAAGTTTACCCCTAAAATTTCCGCACGTTCCGGGTCAAGCGCATGCTCGGCGTCGACAAAGGCCGCCTGGCCGCCTTTTTTCTGAGCCTCGGCAATAACAGATAGGGCAACTGTGGTTTTACCCGACGCTTCTGGCCCATAGATTTCGACTATACGACCACGTGGCAATCCTCCAACTCCCAGTGCCAGGTCCAAAGCAATAGAGCCGGTAGGTATTACATCCACCCTAAACCGCTCACCCGGAGCTTCTCCTAAACGCATAATAGAGCCTTTGCCGTATTGCTTTTCAATCTGCTCCATCGCAATTTTTATCGCAGCAAGTTTTGCCGATGCATCTTTCTGCGGTTCTGGAGTTACAACTTCTGACTTTTTCTTTTTTGCCATGACTAACCAACTTTGTAACACATACTTTTTAAAAAAACAAGGAGATATTTACCCGATAGTAAACATTATAAGAAGATAATTCAAAAAAATTACATTAAGATGTCGTCATTTACAAGTTTCCAAATAGAATCTTCTTTAACGAGAACGTAAAGGTGGGAAACAGGTTCAACACTTCCAGTAATTTTTACTAAAACGTATGCAACATCGCCGTCAGTACTCATCTTAGATGCTCCGACTTCATAGGTAAAACTTTTTCCGTAAAGAGAATATTTATCATTGTAATTGTCAAGCGATGACTTAAATGATGACTCCAAAGCTCTAGTAACTATTAACTGCCTTGCAGATGTTTTATCATTTTTCAAATTATAATCGAGGAATAATTTAACAACTTCTTCCGGCCCAAGGTCTTCAATGTAGTTTATCAAACCGCTTTGGTTAACCAAATCTTCACCCCCGCTCGGATTGGTTTGGCCAACATCTTGTTGACCTAACGAAAAATTGTTCCCTGAATTTCTGGCCGGGATGCGACCCAGGTTCGATTTGAAAATTAAAAGTACTATATTTAACACAATTAATGGAACAAATAGTATTAGAACCCATTTAACAGTATTTCTTTTGGTAAGCTCTTTCCCCTTGAGGTTAATATCCAAATCGGACATAGGCGTATTCGCTTTTGGTACGTTTACCTGACCTTCCATAAGTTTAAGTTATTCCTTTACACATAGCGCCATAATTTACATTTAAAAGTCAGATCCCCAGCCTATAAGTCCTCACTATAGCCATTATTGCCTTCATCAGTCTCAACAACATTATCAGCTGAATCGACAAGAACGTGAAGTGAAGAAAACTGGCAAGCAGATATAAAATTGCAGTCCAATTCAGGCATCCAAACACAAGACCCGGCTGCAGGAATCGGATTATTCCTGGTTTCATAAAATGGCTGACTCCCAGTCAGAAGTCCGTATACAATTCTGTAGCTCGTGCTACCTCCGACACTACCATTGTTACAAACAAAAACTTGAATATTTCCCGTTGCTGTTCTTCTCAAATCAGTTGGTTGCAGATCAATCTGTGATAGAGGTAATGTTGGCAACGGCACCGGGCCAACGGTTGGTGGTGCAGGTGGGCTACCAAAAGAAACATTAAGTTGTCCAATATGGAAACTCAATAAATTTAGATTAAATATTCGCCCGACAAAAAGATCTATAAAAGCATAAAGTGAAAGTAAAATAAAAAGACCAATTAGTGCATTACTTATTTTGTTTTTTGCCTTTTCAGTGTTTGCCTTATCTCCACCGGAAGTTATCCAATCAATACCCCCAGAAAGTAAGAAAAATAAAAATGCCACAATACCCAATATAAAAGACATAATCAGGAAAGCTGACAAAAAATTCTGCAAAAAGGCAACCCCCCCAACACCTGCAGGATAACTTGTTGCAGGAGCAATGGGAGTAACTTGGGCTAATAATTTATACATCTAATATAAGGCTATTGACATGTACCTCTTGTACAAACAGCTGAACAACAATCATATGAGTTGACACAAGCCGTTCCCGCATTACTACAAACCTGAAGTAAAGCAGAAGCATAACAACCTGCAGTACCGTCTACATATCCTATTGCAGTAATTGCCGCCTTGCCCAATGCTAGCGCCGTTACCTGAGTTTCATATTGCCAAGTATTATCAACTGCCGGGTTTACTGTGGCAACTGCAGTGAAGGTAGATGACCAAGCAACAGATATGTTTGAACCGACCGGGAAATTAGACACATATGCCCGATATAAAAGGCTAGTTCCTTCAGGAACGTAATTGTTTGTTCTATTCAAGTACACAGTACAAGAAGGAACTATCGTAGGAAAAGGAGTTGAGGTCGCAGTAGGAGGCACCGGCGTACTTGTGGGAGTCGATGTCGGCCCAGAGACCGGAGGAGCAATTTGGCAAGTGAGACTCGATGGTGAGCAATATCCTGTACAACAGAGATCGCTTTCGGTTAATAAGCATGCTTGATTATTTGGAGTACAAGCGGGAGGTGTTGCAGTAGGTATGGCAGGTGGAGTTGATGTTGGGGGAACATTTTGACAAGTTAAGCTGGAAGGAGAGCAATACCCTGAACAACAAAGTAAGCTCTCGGTTACAATACATGCTTGATTATTAGGAGTACAGGCAATG
>CAYTOP010000107.1:849-2737 GCA_964439585.1 uncultured Gammaproteobacteria bacterium | reverse complement strand
TCCTTTTTGCGACCCTTCTTTTAAATTTGCCCCTATATTTTGGAGGCATAATTTTCGCGCACATGTTTAAGGAGGCAAAAGACAAAGCCAGTGCTTTTGGTTCAAATTTTCTTGGGGCCGTAATTGGGGGTAGTTTGGAAATGACCTCTTTCTTATATGGTATTCACTCGCTACTTTATATGGTAATTCTGCTCTACACGCTTGGATACATCCTTTACAAACAAAGGACCTTTAACACTTTAGCCTTCAAGCACTAGCTTTTATTAAGCACTGCCTAAAGAGAACTTTTTGGGTTCAATATCTCTTTTAATACTAACAACTTCCCCTGCTTTCACACCTAAGGATTCCGCAAGCTTAATAGATAGCCTAACTTGAGAGCCGTCCATAGCACGTGGTCCAAAAGCGTAATAAACAAGTGCTTCTGCAGTTCTTTCGTTAAAGATTACAGTTACTTTCCCATAATTTTCACCTGAAAGTAAACCTTTATTTGCTCTTTCAACAACACGCTTCATAAACATTTCCTGATCATAAGTAGATGGGGCTAATTGTCGTTCTGTACCTAAATTTAGCAGCTGTCTTGCGCTTAGCCCAAGCATAGATACTTGATCATTGTTGCCATCGCGGTCTATAACTCCAACGATAGCTTCTGTCTCTGGGCGTTCAAAAGTCTCCCAAGAATTACCAAAACTTGAAGTTTGTCTATCTTTATTGGACATTCGGAAATTCTAACAGAAAAATAAGCAGTTCTCAACTATAGGTCTTGTGCTGGCACGTAGACATTGTTAGAACTTTTTGGGTTCAGAAACAAAATAACTTTCTTTCAAATTAATTTTATTAATTCAATGCTGGATCGGGTATAAATAAAATGCTGTATACTAAATTTAAACAAAATCATGTTACAAAAAAGAAAATCACTGCTCGATCCCAAAAAAAAGTACCTACAAATTGCATTAAATAGCACACTTGACGAGGCATTTAAAATTATTAGCCTTCTTCCCACTAGCGAAAGAATAATTGTTGAGGCTGGTACTCCGCTTATTAAAAAATATGGAGAGGAAGGAATTTTTAAAATTAAACAATGGTATCAAATGCACTTAGATGGGGAAGTTTTAACCAGAAGTTCACTAACTGAGACTATTTCCCTAAGCTCACTTTTCAAACCTTATTTTAACACTACTCCGAGTATTAAGAAGGTAAAAATTGGCGAATTTGAAGCCTATGTTGTTGCCGACTTAAAAACAATGGATCGTGGTGAAACAGAAGTAGATATAGCTGTTTCAGGAGGTGCCAACGCGGCAATAGCTCTTGGTAATGCTCCCTCAGAAACACTTGATGCTTTTATTTTGAAGTGTGACGAAAGTGGAATAGACTCTATGATAGATATGATGAACGTAGGCTTTCCTCTTTCAGTACTTAGAAGTCTGAAAAGATTGCCGACAGTAGTTATTTTGCACCGAGGTGTTGATGAAGAAAGATTTAATAAAGAAAAGCAGATACCTTTACATGAAATTCGAAGGATTAAAGGAAATTACGATATAATGATCTCAATTGCCGGTGGAGATACTATCAGAGAAGTTCAAAGATCGGTGTTTAATGACGCAGACATAGTAATAGCTTGGAAAGGTTTTTATCAAAGCTCAGAACAAACCGGTATTCTTGCAGATCAGTTTCTAAAAATAATTAAATAAAATTATTTTTTGGCGAAAAACGAAGCCAACGATTGTATACCTTGCATAAATTCAATTGGCAGTGCAAAGATAACAGTTTTAGAAGGGTCTGGGTTTATCTTTTCTATAGTTTGCAAAGTTCTTAGTGATATGCCTGCAGGTGCACTCGATAGCGTTTTGGCAGCCTCAGAAAGCTTTTGAGCGGCAACTGCCTCCCCTTC
>CAYTOP010000107.1:0-839 GCA_964439585.1 uncultured Gammaproteobacteria bacterium | reverse complement strand
AGGACTCGCGCGGCCTCAGCCATATTTTTGGAAGCGGCCAATTCACCTTCGGAGTTTATGATAACGGCTCTCTTTTCTCTTTCTGCTTCAGCTTGTTTGGACATCACTCGTTTCATGTCGGCAGGCAGTTCAATGTCTTGGATTTTTATATCGGAAACGTCGACACCCCAAGGTTGTGTGGCAACGTCTACTATTTTCTTTATTTCTTGTGCGACTTTATCTCTTTCGGATAACAAGGTATCTAATTCAATTCCTCCGATTACGTCTCTTAATGCAGCTTGAGCGTATGTCCCTACAGCACTTTTGAAATCTTGAATTTCCAAGACAGCTTTGTCTGCAGATTCAACTCTAAAATAAACAACAGCGTTTATTCCAAGTGTGACGTTGTCTTTGGTGATTACCTCTTGCTGGGGAATATCTACTGTGTCAACTCTAAGATCAACCTTCATCATTCTTTGGAATATAGGCATAATCCATGTTAGGCCAGGTTCTCTTGTGCCAGAATACCTACCAAGCGTCAACACAACGCCTCTTTCGTACTGATCAATAACCTTGATACCGAGTAGAATGATAAACCCTAGTGGCAAAATTAAAAGGAGAATCATAAATTCACTATGATACAAAAGTTAATATTTTGCAAGATAAAAAAGTCTATCCTCCGGCTTTGGGTAACCAAAATTCGTGGCCAAAATCAGTTTGTGCCGGGAGTCCTTTCACATTCGTTCAAGATAAACTCCGTCGCCTTACGGCGACTCCACACCAAGGCACAAATTTCCGTGTTTCATCACCAAAATTTGTGCCGGGAGTCGGAGTCGAACCGACATAGCCCGTTTTTCAGA
>CAYTOP010000106.1:0-2744 GCA_964439585.1 uncultured Gammaproteobacteria bacterium | reverse complement strand
ATTTATATTGATATAGTTAAATGTACTTTGCTGAATGTCTAGGGCATCTGCATTGTCATCTACTAAGTTAAAAGTAATATCATTTCCTGTTCCGTTTGCGGTGAAGTCTAAAGTTGTGCCCGTTAAAGAGAATATTCCGGTTGTATTTCCTATTGTTGTTGATGCACCTGCACCTGAAGCTAAGGTTGTTGTAGAGTTAGAGGAAAGTGTGGTAAAAGCTGCAGTGGAAGGAGTTGTGGTTCCAATTGCAGTAGAATTTATACCTGTTGAAGTTGTATTAAAATTAGCGGAAGTCACTATCAAATCGCCCAAAGAGTTGGTGGTTAGTGTCGGGTCGGTTGACCCAGTAGAGTAGAGAGTTAGAATTCCATCAAGTGTTCCGTTTGTTCCAATATAGAGGTTTGCGACATCCTCGTCAAAGTAAAAAGATCCGGTGGCAATGGTTGAACCTCCGATAACTACATCATCTGTTGTTTGCGTTAGATAAATAAAACCTGATGCTTGTGTCCACTTAGAACCTCCAGCGCTGCCAATAACTGAATCCAAGTCGTCTAAGACATCTTGCACATTGGTTCCACTGGAATTGGCGAATTCATCGAATACGCCTACTCTGGATGCTCCCGATGTGGTGTTGCTGGTTCCCACATCGTTTAGGCCAATTGTTCCAAATGTTATATCTTCGGTTACAGGAATGGTGATTGTTCCAGAAGTTGAAACCTGAAATGCATCTGATGTACCAGCCGCGAGGGTTCCTGCTATGTCCCAATTACCTGCAACGCCAGTAGGAGAGGTTAATTGAGTAGAAAGTTGGATATTAAGCTCTCCTGTAGGTGATTCCGAAAGGTCAAAATCTCCTCCCAAAAAATCGAGAGTAGTCGCAGTTGTGGAATTAATAGTGACGTCGCTTTCTTGGACCGTGTCGATGCCTCTAGTTGTTGCTGAAGAAACCCAAGTAAAGCCACCGGTTGAAGAGTTATATGTAAGTAAATAGGCATCAGTGGGGGAGTTTGATATATTAAGATCTACTTCTTTTATGACGTCGTCTGAGATTTCCGAAGAATCAATAGAAGTTCCCAACGTAGCCTGGAGTGTTCCTGACGAGACTTGTAATCCTGAACCGGTTAAGTCCGTAAAAGTATCTCCTCCGATTGCCAGGGTAGGAATATAAGATGTTCCGTCAACTTCAAGATCTCCTGTTACATAAAGATCATCTCCCGTTAGATCAATTGTGCCTTGGGTTCCTGTTCCGATTTTTACTCCGCCTCCTCCGGGATCAATTGTTAAATCATCTGCCGAGGTTAGCGTATTTCCAACTAGATTTAGAGTGTTATTGACCGATGTGGTTCCGGTGGTTGCACCCACGCTAAGCGTGGTTGCGTCTCCACCAATATTCAAAGTTGTCGCCGTCGTATTGAGAAGATCAAAGCTGGCAGAGGTCGTAGTTAAACTACCCCCATTTGCCGCAATATTACCTGCGAAATTCGCGTCTTCACTGAAATTACTTAGAACATTTACACCGAAAGATACATTCGTGAAGGAAGTGGCGGCTAAGACTTTTGATATCTCCTCTTTTACTAATACTTCCTTTAATTTTTCTATTTCTCCAAATTGATTTTCTTTTTGGATAAGCGAGGAGATCTTTTGAGATATTTTGTTATCTTTAATTAGTAGTTTGATGCTACTAGGTGATAATGTTGCTGTTGTATAGATAAGGATAAAAATAATTAAGAATGCCAGGCTTAACCTAAAAACTTTTTTCTGAGGTTTAGGAATAAACTGATAGCTGGTGGATGTTATTTCTTCGGGTTTTCTGAATTCAAAATCCTTTATATCAATTATGGTTTGAGGTAGTAATATATTCTCAAATCTAAGTTCGCGTCTATTTTGGGGAGTTTCATTGCTTTCTCCGGTAATTAGCTTCTTGGTAATTCTATGACTCCCTTTTTGCTTTTTAAAGGCATAGATTTCAGGTAGAAGATAGCGTCTATGTCCGCCTGAAGTTCTTTGGGGTTTTAAAACACCCTTAATTTCCCAACGTCTTAGTGTTTTTGCTGAAACTCTAAGTATTTTGGCAGCTTCGTTTATATTTAAAAGTTGATTGTGGTTGGGCATGGCAGTCTTTAAATTATGTTTTGATGTTCAAAATCTACCCTTTAAATTTGGACATTAATATTTAAAATGTCCAAATTTATTAAGACAGTTTTATAAGAGCTTGTCAATATCCTTTTTGCTTCAGAAAGGTAAAATAAAAATTATTAGTTTTAGAAGCTAATTAGATATTGGCTCAGATTCTTTGAGAAGTGTAAAGTAGTAAGAATTTTATTAAATACGAAGCTAAATATTGATAAACGGAGAATATACGGAATATATATAAGACACTAATGCGGTAAATTGCGGAAAAATTATTAGATTGTATTTGATTGAATTTAGAGCAAGATTTATCTAAGATCACCTTGAAACTAAAAAAGTTGTTTTTATGTTTATAGATGAATGTTGCATTTTTTTATTAATATGGCTAGGATTAGTTTAAGCGAATGAATTAGTGGAAAAATGAAAATAAATATTTTTAACACATTAATATTTTTTCTTATTTTTATAAGTGTATTATTTTCAGAGAGTGTTTCGGCTCAAATAAATTCTTCAGGCTTTGCCTTGTCTATACCCATTAATGAGACCCAGGCAGAAGCAGGGGACATAATTTGCACTCAAGCTGGTGGCTTTATGAGATGCAATCAAAATTATAG
>CAYTOP010000105.1:0-2870 GCA_964439585.1 uncultured Gammaproteobacteria bacterium | reverse complement strand
AGCATTATGAGCTTGTTTATATCTCCTCTGTAATCGTTGCTTTGCACATAACGGCGAGCTAGAAGACCACCCATACTATGAGCGACGACATTGATCTTACCGGTCGGAGAATTTTCCAAAGCTCTATCTATTGTAGGGATAAGATAATCAGTCACCGAGTTTATATTGCTTTGTCTCCAGTCATAGAAAGCAATGAAAAGATTCTCACCCAACTCATAACCGGCAGCTTCAAGTGCTGTTATCATGTTATTCCAGGTGCGATCTCCAGGGAAAAATTCCCAAGTTCCTTGCCCAACTCTATCTCTAACAATCACATCCCAATTCCATGAACCAGTAATCCCGGGAACGATTACTACTGGTTCTAGTCCATCGGTTTGAGCAGTTGTGTAAAATGGGATGAAAACCACCAATCCAATAATCAAACCGAAAAGTTTTTTCATAGACTTTGATGAATTAAAGAAAACCCAAAACCAAATAGAAACATCAATAAATACCACGCCCCCCATAACAACAAGCCAGAAATAAGTATGGAGAGTAAGAGATTCAAGATTATGTATTTCCCTGGCTTGATGGCCATAATAATATAAGAAGCGGATAGAGGCCAGCCGATAAGGATTGTAAACAACATTCTGATAGTGGAATCGGTCAGAGCACTAGTGAGCCACCATGAATTCACATAATATTTCTTCAGTAGTATATCTACAATCCACAATATTCCCCACTCCCAAACAAGATAAATAATCAAAGACGCCAAATAAGCTCCACCAACCCGCCACCAACTCACAGGTAATTTCTTTTTCCATTTTATATATCCAATATGGAAGAATGGGTAGAAAACAAGTATGAACGATATGCCGAACACTATCCAACTCACAAAATCTGCAAACGGCGACCCGATGGAGAAATATTGATTTGCCATCCTTATATTCTAACCCAAAAAAGACTTTCGTTACCGGCTGATATATGTAATGCAGAAGTAATTCGATAACGTATGGGTAAATTTGAAGTCGACCAGACCTCGGTGATTATTGAAAACAAGGCTTTGGCAAATGTGCAGAGGTCGTTGTTTGAAATTGCGTGGGAAACTCTTAAATAAATTTTCTTATTTTCTCCGCGTTGTCGGCGAAATCTTTGGGATTGCTGGATATTTTTGGATCAGGGAAGACCCAGATGTGGGCGTGCTCTACTTCGTCGCCGATGATTTTTGAAAGAATGAAGTCGGTGTTGAAAGCTTTCTGTTGGGCGAGCGCCACTTTCTTTACTACCTCAAAAAGTTCTCCGATATTTGGTTCGCCCGCCTTAGCTTCAGTAGCGACGGGAATGTCCCAGACCCATCTGAAATGTTTTCTTGGAATTATTTGTGTGTGGCCGGGTGATCGTGGATTGATGTCTAAAAATGCCAAAAAATCATCATCTTCATATACTTTATATGCTGGAATTTCTCCTCTAACTATTTTACAAAAGATACAATTAGAATCAGTCATGTTAATAAGCTTTCTCTATTACTAGACGACCTAATTGGTCAAAAAGTTTTATAATCTCGTATTCTTTGGCCCACATTTCCCAACCTTTATTAAGAAATATTCGCCATGTTTTACTTGAGAAATTAGGATCATTGACGTGGTTAGCAATGCAAGAGTTGTAATTGAAATGGTTTTTAATAAAAGCTACGCATGAACTGGATAGCAATTTACCATCGACACAATTACTACAGATATTTCCTTCTGAATCCCGAGTATCAAACTTTGGTGTATGGCAGGATGACATTTTCTCTATGAATTTTCGGCATTCTGTATCAAGTGAAGTCACTCCGATTTCATTGGCTGGTCTGGGGCAATTGTGAGTAAGAGCGGGGGTAAATTTGTATTCAGGCAAGTTTTCTATATAACCACTACAAATATTTTCTTTGAAACTGACAATCTTATATGGCAGTTGTGATCCAATATTTCCAGTTGTAATGATAGCTTTCTCGCCCGGTTTCAGCACTACATTCTGAAAATTATTAAAGCCAGTAGGTGATATAAAAAGAGTAGCTTTAGGAATGATTGCTATATCTGCAGCGAAGTATCGTAAAGAACCGTTGAGATCATAAGCTCGCTGGTCTTTACCATTTCTGAGTTGCCAGTTAGTAATATCTATATTTTCTCTGCCTCTGTTATTTATAGTTATGTATTCTTCATAAGACTGTTTGGCATAAGATGCATTGCCAGTACTGATGGAGATATTTTTTGCATATAGTGAATCAGGTTTTACCATACCGCCTGTATTGCTTTGACTGGAATTTGAATTTTTATTTCCAGAGAAGAAATTACTTGTAGAGTCGGAGGATCCTTTAGGCAAGAAAAATACTATAGCTATAAGCACTATCAAGATAATTACTCCTTCTGTATTGCTGTTTTGCATAATCTTATCTTAATATAAGCTCTACATCTTGTATAATAACTCAATGCACTTCCCAGAATTGTTTGAAACTCTACTTAAAGAACGTGGTATTGTGGCAGAGGAGAGAGAAGACTTTTTAAGTCCAGATTACAACAAACTACATAATCCTCTGCTTTTACCTGATATGTCTAAAGCTAGCGACAGGGTGATAAAGGCTATTAAAGATAATGAACACATTGTGGTTTTCTCTGATTATGATGCCGATGGTATACCGGGAGCAGTGGTGCTCTCTGATTTCTTCAGGCGAGCAGGGTATGAAAACATCTCATTTTATATTCCTCACCGGCATGACGAAGGTTTCGGCCTCAATCTGGATGCAATAAATGAATGTAGCAATCGCGGGTCCAAACTTATTATCACTGTCGACTGCGGGGTTGCGGATCTAGATGAAGTGGCATTTGCTAATGAAAAAGGTATTGATGTCATTA
>CAYTOP010000104.1:0-2898 GCA_964439585.1 uncultured Gammaproteobacteria bacterium | reverse complement strand
CATATGTAAATTGTAGTATCAAGCGGTCATGGCCTACACCGTCTAGCGTGGTAACTTTGATTCCGTTTACCTCTGGCTCCCCTTCAATTTGACCTGAGTCGGCCATTAGCCCAACCTGTCCTAGATAATTGGCTAAATCCAACGCATGAATATCTAACACCCGTGTTCTTGCAAGGTTTGGCCATACTTCAGTAAAAAAATTACCTAAAAACCTGTGAAATTCCTTACGGTCAGGAAAGATTTCTCTTTCCCTCTTCTCAAGCTGTGTGTCTGTAAATTGAGTATCGTTGATTTCAAAGTCGGTCATAAAAGTTCATTATTCATAGCCGTTAAAATAATTAGGTCCTATATATCCTCCTGAGAAGTCTTTCTTTATATATGCCTGTATTCTCCGTTGTTGCCGACACAAGTTCCAGAACTCTGTTTCTAGTTGTTCTTGCGGAATAGAAAGTTGAAACGCATAATGGCGCGCCAAGATGCCTGAGATATATGGTAGTGATATTTTCTCTGGTTCCGTTCCGGGTAAAAACTTATTCGTATTCTCCATATCGGTAGGAGGGGTTGATATTGGCCCTGATTCTTGATTGTCATCCATAGACGTATTTAACAAAATTACCCAAATTTTTCCATCATGGAACGGTCACCGAGAGTAACTGGCACGTTTCCACAATCCATTTTCTTTTGGTGAACGTTTTTGAAAAAATTCGAACTCATTTCAAGTCAAGTTGTTAGCTCGCCCCTGCGGGGCTCGCTACTCCAGCGCGGCGCCCCCACCCGCCGCGCTTCCGAAAAAGTCGGCTCGAACAATCCCGATGAAATCGGGACTAAAAAGAAAAAGGCAAAAATGTTAAAGAACTTGTTACTTTGATTTAAAAAACTCCTTAAACTTTAACTTGTAGAGATTCTCCAGAAAATCAGTTCCGGCATATCCTGCCAGAAAAGATATTCTCCAATCTCCATCGGCAATTATTCCTGACGTAATACCGATGATTGATGCGACCAAAAGAGATACTGCAAAATATTGCCATTGGAATTTGAATTTGTCGGGGGTAAATGATTTGTCTTTAGTAATACCCACAACTGCTCGAATTAAACCACCAATGAGTCCTGAAACAATATGGACAAGAGTAATTTCTGTTGTCATTTATTTTTCACCTCTTTCTTTTTATTACCAACAAATGAACCAGATACAACGCTTGTCAGCTTGTAGCTGATTTGAGCTTTCTGGTGTTTCTTCTGTTGTCGGAGAGGGTTCAGGTGATGAACTTGGAGAAATCTCCTTATCCTCTTTAGTTTCGGTATTGTTTTCTTCTGATGTTGTGGTAGTGATTGTACTTGGAGAACTTAAGCCGCCAATACTTAGAGTAAATTGCGGTAGTTCATTGTATTTGTCTTCAAGGGAGACTGAAAGATTGGTAGTATATTTTTTGCCATAGCTCAAATCTCCTTTTGGTACATTGATCCCGTATCTTGATTCTGCATTAGCCGTAGTTGAATAGGTTTTGGTGCAATTCGTAGATCCTGAGCTTGTCGAAGGACAATTTTGATCGGTCAGCTTGAGGGTGACTTTACTGTTTGTCCAAGCTATGCCATAAAAGATGGGGTTGCTTGAAGAAGCGTAGTAAGTGCTTTTGATATTTGAGAGGTTGTAACTGTTAAGATACGGATTACCTAAACCTGAAATGTTTAAGACAGCCAGAGGGAAATAATTGGTAGTGGTAGTTGCAGTGGTGCTAACAAACAAGTTTCTGGCTCCTGTTTCCTGATTATGTCCTGATTTATCAACTGCCACAATTTTCCATTGATAAGTGCCGCTCATGCTGTTAGTTTTGGAATACACTTTGACTCTGGATGATTCATCAGAATAAGTTGCATAGAATTTATCTGTTTCATAAACACCGTTATTCGTATCCAAGTGTCCCCAGACTTCCCACTGTTTGTTTGTTCGCTCATTTTTAACACTTCTAAAGTCAACGGGAATTTCATCAATCAAAGTTTCCCAGTTGGCAGTACTATCACTCCCGCCTTTTCTTACCTGCACTTGATATTTTGATAACGCATCTTGCAGATTTAATTGTTGCTTGTTGACTGAAAATTCAAAAGAGGGATAGCTTGTTGTTAGAGTGGTATTATCTACTGGGATTTGGAGGTCAAAAGGAGAAAAGTAAAATAACCTGTCGGTAACGTCGGTATTATTGTTGGTAGATTTCACTCTAACCGTGTAGCCATCAATCAAGTTTCCGTTACTGTCTTTGGGTTGGTTGGAAGTGGGAGTAAAGTCAAAGTAGTATTCTTCGCTCGTTTCATCAAACCCGCCATCAGTGGCAGTGGCTCCTGAAAAACTGCCTCCATTGACAGAAAACTCGACATTTTTAACTGTGTATGGACTGTCAACCGTCGCAGTCCCTTTCAACCGCAACTGGTTATTCTCCCTACCTTCGGGAGAGTTGTTGAGAGTAAGGCCTGGTTGTTTAATGAGGTTGTTGAAAATCAATACTCTTCTACCGATTAAGTCAGCAACTACCATTTTGTTATCCTCTATATCAATACCTCGGGGTGCCCAAAAACTATTTTGTGTCGGAGATGTGGTGCTACCACTCTGAAACCCTAGGTTTGAAGTAAAGTCAGGTTGTCCGATCACCATATCCGCACTTGGATTATTGGAGGATGGTATTTGATTGAATACAAGAATTCGATGATTACTTTGGTCGGCAATAAAAAGTCTTTTACCGTCGGAAGTAACTCCATATGGAGAATTTAATGTGTTAGCAGCGGTAGACACCCCTTGATTAGCTGAGCTTGAGGTGAAATTAGATTGACCAACTACAACATCTGCGGAGGTATTTGGACTGCACCCCCAAAACTACCACCCATGATTGATCCGGTCTGATACACTCC
>CAYTOP010000103.1:0-2917 GCA_964439585.1 uncultured Gammaproteobacteria bacterium | reverse complement strand
AATGTCGCCGGAAGCGTAATTTTTAATGGTATGAAAATATTGAAATATATTAGTTGGTATATGCCATTTAACCGAGGCTTGGGGTTCCACCTCCATGTTGGTGAACCATTTGAGATTTTTCGCAAAAATTAAATCTTCACAGTAATTAAGATGCTCTGGATATTTTCCAGACTTTTTCCAAGCCTCCTTAGTGAAAGCCACTGATCGGGAGGAGGGTAAAAAGATTTGGGGATTAAATTGATCCGGCATCACTGCTACAAAAGGGGCTAAACATACTTGGAATAGACTGTTGGTAATTGGTAGGTAGTAGCCGGCGACCGAGTCGGCCTTTTTGTTTCTAATGGGTTTGGTAATTTTTTCCAGCCACTCTTTTTCCGGAAGGCAACCGGCATCGGTGATGGCGATGATAGATGATTGGCTTTAGATATGCCGAAGTTTCTGCCTACAGATTGATTGGCGCTTTTTTTAATAAAAAACATTATTGTTTGATTGCTTTGCCCTTCCGTAGCTCTTTTTTCGAGCGAAGGAGGGTCGAATTGTTGAATTGTTTTTTTAGTGTCGTCGGTTGAGCCGGCGTCGACAATAATGACTTCCGAAGGCTTGAGAGTTTGAGCCTTAAGAGAAGCAAGAAGTTGGCCAATGTATTTTTCTTCGTTAAGAGTAGTGATGACAACTGATATTTTTTGCTTTTTCATTTTATTCCCCACAGCTTTAGATATTGATCAGTAAGTTTTTTCCAAGTTTGTTTTGTTGTCCACTGATGAGCCAATCGTAGTTTTTTTTCTGTACTAGTCGGTTTTTGGACAGCTGATTTGATTGACGCAAATAATTCATCTGAGCTGCTATTAATGCTGAAAAACTCGGAGCAGGGGTGTCCGGTAAGATAGTCCTTTTTTAATGGATTAGAGAAGGTTGAAAACACGTACCGATTGGCAGCCAAAGAATCGGCAATGGACAGATATGAGGAAGTGATCACCCAGTTGTGGTTTTTAAGATAGAAAGTAACGTCTGATTTAAATCCCAGCACTTTACCTACTTGGCTTGCCTTGATACCGAGTGGTCCATCTCCAACAAAAGCCACTTTGATGTTTGGAATAACCATTTTTAACTGTTTTAGTGCGGTTACTACCACTTCAATATCATTATCGGGGCTCAATCGACCCAAAACTAAAATACGCAAATTGTTTTTAGGATTAAGAGGAAGAGCCTTTTGGTCTGTAGCACCGTAAGTGACTAAGTTGGGTTTGGTCTTGTACCAATGGGAAATGAAATAGCCAACGCAGATATTTCCTCTACTGAGTTTTTCCGCCAGCTTTCTCCAGACAATAGCTTTTCTGGCTGGAGGATATATGCCTTCCCAACCATGAAAAGTAGTATAGATCGGCTTATATGGAAAGATGAATCGTAGTGGAAGGTACCACCAAAAAACGTCGTGGATGTGAATAATATTAGCCTGGGAAAATAATTGTTTGTGTTCAATTATCCACTTCCAAGTGGCGATTTTATTGTCTAAATACTGGTAAGGAATCCTAAGGATGGTTTGTTTTGAATTTTGAGTGGGTTGAATCTGGGGCAGTATTTGTGAGGTAACAACTGTGACAGAATGGCCTCTGTTTTTCAGCTCTTGAGTCAACTTACAAACATGTTTTTCAACCCCGCCTACATTAGGTGAATAGTATTTGGTTAAAAACACTATCTTCATTGTTTGATCACCCTATTGCAAAACTTTTTTAATTGTGATGTCATGGTTCCAATGCCCTATTTGAACAAGTTGTGTGTCTTTGTTAGTGTTGTGATTGTTTTCCTTCTGGAAGTCGCTGGTAAGGTCGATGCAGCTAATTTTAACATTGCTCCGGGGGATGTGGCGGGTTTAAAGGACGCAATTAATCAAGCTAACATAAATGGTGAAGCAGATGTAATCAATTTAGCACCCATGATGTAAATAAAATGTCGGCCGGCTCAAATCTGGATCCTGACTCGCTCAATAACTGGTTGACCGCAACTTCTAGCGGTTATACTTGGGACGGTGGTTTTAATTGGTTTGAAATCCCCAGTCTTTCAGGTGAACTCAAAGCCACCAAAAATTCTACTGAATTAAAATATTACAAACTTAGGGGCGACAGCATATTCCCCTCAGTGGATAATGTGTTAAGTTCAGGTCTGTCGGCTATTCTAGGAATTAGTGACCATTCAAGTCCGTCGGGTTTACATTATGTAGTGGCAACAGGTATTAAAAAGTCAGGTGAACAATATACAATTCTAGATCCTTTATCAACTTCTCGAACCGTTCTTGACACAAACGATGCGACCATAAAATGGGTCAATGTGTATGAACCGACAAATTCAAATTTGTCATATCTGGTGATCCATTTATCGCCTGGGCTTCAAGGACTTTTAACCCATGGATCGGGAGCGAAGGTTGGTCTTGATGGCAGTGAGCATACTGACCAACCAAAATCTTGGTATGGATGGATACCGCCATTGGTGTTTGATGATACTAAAATGTCTTCCGGCAACGGCTTCACGGAATTGGGAGTACCTACTCCTCTGGAAGGTGACTATAACTTGCGGCTTTCAACCACGAATCCGGGCGTCTACAAGTTGGCATTTTATTTTTACGATCACGATGGCGAGAGTGAAAAGTACGAATATGACGTGTTTGTTGGTTCGAGTGGAACTGAGTATAACTTTAACTATCATCAATCTGAAGAGAATTGGCAAGATCCAACATTGATAGTGAGTTTTGATTCTTTAATCGCCAAGATCCGTTATGCTTATGATCAGGGATGGATCATAAAAAGTTACAACAGGGATAAATTTATTCGGGAAGTAAAAGAGGCTCAACAATATGCTCAAAAGAGGCCGGTGAAGGCAATTAGATATTTGGAAACACTAAAACAAATGTTAAGAATTTATA
>CAYTOP010000102.1:0-2953 GCA_964439585.1 uncultured Gammaproteobacteria bacterium | reverse complement strand
TTTAAACTTCGAACTCTTGCGCACTTTATATTACGTTCGCACAAGTCGTTGAACGTCTACCATTCCGCCATTTCGGCACATCAATATCGGAATGGCCTAGCTTTGCTTCCCATTCCGCCATCTCGGCTTATGTGTGTATTTTACAATAGCCAAGTTACAAATAAAAGAAAGTTAAAAAGTTATATGAATCTTTTTTGTAAGATATCAAGAAAGAGCTCTTTTATTTCTTGATGTCCTTAATCTCCTTAAACCTTGTGCTTCAAGTTGTCGAACGCGCTCTCTCGTAACGCCCATCCTATCTCCGATTTCTTGTAAAGTATATAACTGCCCGTCTACTAAACCGTGTCTAAGCTCCAATATACGCTGTTCTCTGGGTGGAATCTGGTTTAGCATTTCTCTGATTTGTTCTTTTAAGAGTACTTTTCCAGTTTCTTCCTCTGGGTTTTTTGCATGGGTATCTTCTATAAAATCTTCGAATTCGTCGCCCTCTCCGTTTCCCATATCATGTGTTTGAGACAACGATATAGGGAATTTGGATATTTGTAGTAGACGTTCCACTTTGGCTGGCGGCTTTTGGATCAATTCTGCAATTTCCTCATAGGATGGGTCTCTTCCATGCTTCTGCTTCAATTCGCGTCGTGCGTTATATACTTGGTTAATTTTATCGCCAAGATGTACAGGAAGCCTTATGGTACGAGCTTGTTCACGAATTGCCCGAGATACTGCTTGTCTAATCCACCATGTAGCATGTGTAGAAAATTTATTTCCCCGGCGGTAGTCAAATTTTTTAACTGCTCGCATTAGGCCTATATTACCTTCTTGTATAAGATCCAAAAATGGGACACCTCTTCCTAAGTATTTTCTTACAATGCTAATAACCAAACGAGCATTCGCACTAATTAGATGTTCTCTTGCCTCCTCGCCATCCTCTATAACTATAGCTAATTTATCTATTCGTTTTCTCACATGCCTATCATTATTTGCTGCAACAGAAGGCAACTCATCTCTCGCCCAACGACCTGCCTCAATTCTTTTTGCTAAAGATACTTCCTCCTCAGCCGTCAGAAGCGGCACGGTGGCAGCTTGCTTGAAATATAATCCAATATCGTCAGATTCGTTGCTCAGCTCTTTAAGTACTTCAAAGTTACTATCGTAAACAATTCCGCTTTGTGAATTTAAATTGTCATGTTTTGCTTGTGTTTCTTCAGGATCAGTAATTGTATAGTTTTTCCCAAAATCTATTCCCAATCGGAATGCAAGAATCCAAGAAAATTCAAAAGCTTCTTTTTTAGTGCAAAAATGTGCCATGCCTTTTTCGCGTATTTTTCTTCCCGGCATCCCTGTGGAGCTCAAATGCTTCTTGGATATATTTTGAAAAAATGAATTATGCGTAAAATATCCTCGTGATTCCGGATCGTGATGTATAACTTTGTCGGTGATATTTGAAAGCTTAATTAACTGTATGTTTGAGTTGTCTTTATCGACTTCCCATAATGCAGGATTTTCTATAGTTTCTGCTAATGGTTTTGCAAGAACTCTAATTACTTGAAGTGCAATATCGCGGTCATCAGGAATTGTGGGGATGGGTACATATTCTTCTTTAGGCCTGCCTCTCTTTTTTTCTATACGATCAGGTGCACCAACAGGTAAAATGCGATTTAAAGGATTATTGTGTGTGACGTTTTCACTAGTCATAGTAAGTTGATGTACTATAAGATGAATAGTGCTTTTAGTCAATGTTTTGGGACAAATATAAATTTTACGAACACAAATACACAGATGGTATACTTGTTACGATGGACTATATTAAGCTTACTAGTAAGAAGTCGTTAGAAATTACCAGCAAGGCTTTAAAAAAGAAAAAATATTTAGTAGAAGTTGTCGAGGATGCTAAAACAGCTCTTGAGGTAATTAAAAAACTTATTCCAAAGGGCGCTACGGTCATGAACGGCTCTTCGGTTACTCTTGATCAGATTGGTTATTTTGATTATCTAAAAGTAGGAGTTCATGGCTGGGTTGATTTACATGCCAAAGTAACTGCCGAAAATGATCCTGCTAAACGCGGAAAACTACGTAGAGAGGCAGCCATATCTGACTATTATTTAGGAAGTGTTCATGCACTTACTGAAGATGGCGAATTTGTTATCGCCAGTAACACTGGCAGTCAACTTCCCCATGTTGTATTTACTTCGCCTAATCTAGTCTTTGTTGTCAGCACGAAAAAGATTGTTAAAGATGTGCCGTCTGCCTTTAAACGACTTGAGCAATACGTATATCCCCTAGAAGATAAATCCTCAATGCGTAAATACAATTCACACACAGCAATGAATAAAGTTTTAATTTTCAAAGGCGAAGCAGCATTTTCAACTCGCAAAATTCACTTCATTTTGGTTAAAGAGGACCTTGGCTATTAACGACTAAACCAGCACCCTGTTTGGAATGTCTTTCTTGGTATAATAACTCATGCGAGAGAAACACCCCTTTGGTGTTTTTGTTCCCAAAAACACAAAATATTTTCTTCTTGGAAGTTTTGTTACAAAACCATCAAATCCGTATGACTGGTTTTATGCCAATGGCCGCAACCAATTTTGGCCGATACTTGAAGAAGTTTACGCAATCCCTCTTAAAACTAAAAATGCTCAACAGGACTTGTTTGAGCAGCTTCAGATGGCTATTGCTGACATTATCTTGGAATGTGAGAGAGAGGGCAACAGTAATTTAGACATTAAGTTGAAAAATCTGGTTTTTAATACCGTGACTATTACCAGAGTTCTTCAAGATAACGTGATTGGAAAAATCTTTTTCACCAGTCGATTTGTCGAAAAGTTATACCGTAGGCATTTCAAAGATCTTATCCAGAAGTATCCCGAAGTTGAACTCATAACTCTCCCCTCGCCCCCCCACGGTATGCGTTAATTACTTTTGGTCAAAAAGTTAGTATATACAACAAGTT
>CAYTOP010000101.1:0-2979 GCA_964439585.1 uncultured Gammaproteobacteria bacterium | reverse complement strand
TTAATTATCTTTTTTTCACTGGCGACACCTCACCCGAGTCTACCCCACAAACAGGAATTGTCTTGCACATAGAATTATTACTTTTTGTAGTAGGACTACTGGGTGTCTGGAAAAGACAACGGGGAAGTAATAAAGCAATTCCCTTCGTCATATTAATAACAGGTGCCGGTGCTTCTGCTATTACTTTAGGGGGGCCACACATGTTGCGAGGAAGTAACATGTTTCCAGCCATTGCTCTTTTCTCTGCTTATGGCTTTTTTTATATAGCCAACAGCCTGGTCAAAAACCTTTGGAGGAAGATAGTACTTATCCTCTTGGGACTTTTGATTTTTGTTAATGCTTCTTTTACAACACATCAGATATTTATCCACAAGCCTGTACAAAGACCTTGGTATAGTGACCAAACCAAAGCTCAATTAGTATCAGACACTTGGTCAATGCGAAACAACTACAAGGCAGTTGTGATGAAAGAATACCCGTATATATTCTTTCTTTTTTACAACAAAATCTCCCCCTCTCAATTCTTGGCAAATTCTGACATTATGCCAGAATCCCGTGATAATCAATGGGAAAGAGTTAATAGTATAGACAATATTTACTTTGGTATGCCATTTGATTGCCCAAAAGGAGGCAAGATAAACGTCTTATATGTCTGCAAAGGTTCAGAAGTCCCACAAAATGCACAGATCTTAAAAACTTATTATTTCTTAGACGGCATACCAGCTTATTCACTCATAGAATTTTATCCATTCTCAGAAAAAAACCAAGCAGCAGAGCTTCCAAGCATGTTTAACTATATGGTTGAACGGGAAACAAAATTCCCAGATGGCGTAATTCCTAATGATATACCTGGGTGGTGGTAATATACGTCTCTAGCTTGAATTTGCAGCTTTATGTTAGAGATTATATATTCAAAAACTCTCGTTTGCTGTTGCAAACTCAAGTTTGTTTACAATAGGAGCCTCGTTTACTTTATCGAATATAGATTAGAAATTACTTTAGAAAAGTCCAAAAACGATTTGGCTTTTTTCTTAAGGCTTACACACTCACCGTCAACCTCAATAAAATCAATCACCTTTTGCTCAGTTAGTCGTTTACCTATTGCGCCACGGGCAATCACGTAATCATTTATTAGCTTATTCTGTAAATCAACTTTTGTACTAGTACAACTTTTATTAGTTTGAGTGTCATTCAACTGAGTCAAAAGATACATCGACACTGACCTCTCAAATGTCACCGGGAAGACGACAAAAAAACTCAAGTGAAGAGAAGTTGTTAAGACAACCGCTGCAAAAAGCGTCTCAAGCCCAACGAGCTTAGAATTCTTACGATAAAAATAATAAACAGACACCAAAAAGGCCAATGTGGTAAGTACTAAGAATATAAGCCCTCGATAAAACAATACTGATTGGATAGTTTCAAAAGGCAGTTGGAAAAGTAAAAGAAACACAACTGAGAAAAGCACAAAGATTATGATGTATACAAAAACTACTTTTGCTATTCTACTTTGCAGTAACGACATAAAATATTGGTTCACCATATGGATTTCTAGCAGTTTGTAAGACCCTAATATTTTCGGGTGGATTCTTCTCCCAATCCCAATCCCCGCCAACTTCATCACGTTGACTTACCATATAAAGCATTCCTGGTTTAACAAAGGAAATTACACCTCCCGGCTCATCTTTTGCTGTACCAAAGTAATACATATCTGCCAATTTAAAACCATCAAAGCCGAGTACAATGCTATCAGTTGGCTTATCACCCTTAAAGTCAACCATAAATTTCGATGGAGGATATTGCCACCAAAATAAAAATCTTATGAGAGCTGGCTCGTAGGTGTTATTGAAATACAATGCGTCGTAACTAGATTCCTGGGTATACATGTACTGCATCGTTTGTTTATAACCCTCATGCCACCAACGCCAAGACTCAATTGGGTAAGTCACCCAGTAAGCATGGAAATAGCTGGTAAGTTGGAAGACAAAAATAAGACTCGCCCCAAGTATTATTAACTTTTTAATTTGAGATCTTAGTCTGCTGTCAATTACTGTCATTACTCCAACAGATATTACATAAACGAGTGGGATAAGTAGTAGTATCAGACGGGTTGCATGAATCGATCCATCAACAGTTAGCGTTGCTGGAATTGGTGCAACAACCAGCCAACCGAACCAAAACAATTTTGATTTGCCTTTCTGCTTGGCAAGGTGATGTATGCCAATAAGCATAAATGGCAACAAAATCCAGTAAAACTCACCAACATCATGGATAGAATGCCTGAAAGTCACGTCGCCACTTGCAAACAAAAATTGTGGAGAAAAGGCCGTTGCGTAATTGGCTGCAATTTTGCCAGACCAGTATACTGGTCTGTTATAAACGATTTTACTTATAAAAGTATTTGCAGACTCATTTCTTTTTTGATCGATCTCACGAACTGTCGATTCATCGGAAAAAACGCTGAAATGGCCAAATCGCTCCGCCGCTGATCCAAAAATAACGCTATAGATAATGGGTAACGAAACTATTATCAAAAGGCAGGTTGCCTTGACTAAAGTCGTAATACCAATTTTTGAAACTACTTCATCCCGATAAACAACTACCAAAAGAAGTATAAAAAGTGGAGTAAAAACATTGGCAGTAGAATAAGTATAAAGTGTAAGACCGAAAAGTATAAAAGAAACGTAAAGAAACCAGCTTTTCTTTAAACCCTTAAAAAAGAAATATGCACCACTTATATATAGTGTTAAGAGCAAGCTTACTTCGAATGCCGCGCGCGAATATTGTAAATGCCAGGGAGAAACCGTAAGTAAAAAGGCTGAAATTAATCCGAGTTTTTTATTCTCTGTTTGTTTAACGACAAACAAATATAACAAATATATACTTAAGATACCAAAAAATGCTTCAGGAAGCCTAACACCATATTCATTCAAGCCAAAAATACCGATGAATGGAGCGGTCACATACATCAAAAGAGGAGCA
>CAYTOP010000100.1:0-3073 GCA_964439585.1 uncultured Gammaproteobacteria bacterium | reverse complement strand
CAGATTTGATTGTAACAAATAAAGTTTTGTCCGAAGATATTATTGAAAATATTTTGAAGGGCAAAGTTGAGCTTATTCAAGAAGAACACAAAGTATTTCTTACGAGAGACGCTCTTGGTTTTCCAAATAGATTAAAGATTTTACTTTTTCTTACGGGAGCCAAGGCGTGGGAGTTAATAGATAAAACTTTATTAACTTTTAGTCCTAGTGACCTTGAAATGGAATTAAATATACAAGGAAACAGCATTCGCCCAATCCTAAAAGAGCTTGCCGATAATTTTTTCATTGTTAATGAAAAAGGGAAATATAAAATTACTTCTAAAGGTGTCTATGAACTTGAAACGCTGTTAAAAAGAAATCCTGAAGTTTCGGGTCAACCTAGTTCTATCAAAAAAGTCAAAGGTAAAAAAGCTAAAGTTTCTGCATCTTCAAATTTACCATCTAAGACCAATTCCATAGCTGAACTAATAGAAAACGGGTTTTTTGCGACGCCAAAAGAGTCAAGCGAAATAATAACAGAGCTGGGGCGAATGGGTATAACAATGAAGCAAACCAGCTTACCTTCATTCTTGTTACCTTTAGTAAGGAACAAGACTATAACCCGTGACTATAAAGAGAAAAACAAACGAAAAGTCTGGGTTTATAGTAAGAAATGAAGTTGAATTATAAATTAATTGCTACACAGTTCGGCGAATCTATAAAATTTGATACCACTCTCAAAGAAGTAAATAGAGTTTTTTTGTCGATAACTGATCTGACATTTAATGACTATCCAAATTCTGCAATATCATCAAGTCGTTCGCAGTCAATTTACAGTTAGGTAATGACAATTGGTGATTCAAAGCTAAAATTAATTAAAAAAATTGATCTAATTAAGCAGGCCATCGAACTTTTGGTAATAAATGAAGGTAGTAAACTTAAGCTATTGGGTATGTTACCTAGGCAGTCTGCCACTCCAAAACAATATGTAATCAAAAGGAACGCTAGAGATTATGTAAGCAAAATCAGAATAAGAGACTTAAAAAGGCTAAAAAACCCAAAGTTTGATTTTTTACGACTAATTAGATTTTGCGATGAATTAAATTTGGCCTTTAGTGGTGAGTGTTATCTTTCTGCAATAACACTGATAAGAGCAATTCTTGATCATACCCCACCTGTTTTTGAATTGGATGATTTCACTAAAGTTGCGAATAATTATGGTACAAAAAGCTTCAGAGACTCCATGTTGAATCTTAATAATTCGTCGAGAAAGATATCGGATGCTTATCTTCACACACAAATAAGGAAAAATGAATCGCTACCAACCCTAACACAAGTAGATTTTTCTAATGATTTAGATGTTTTACTTTCTGAAATAGTCAGAATATCATAGAAGCATTTAAAAAAATTTTTACGTTTTCTCGTTTGAACACGGGGAAAACACAGTTCGAGCCGATGTTTGCGGAAGGCTTCGGCCAAAGGCCGAGCCGGAGCTGCGACATTACAGGTTTTCGCTAAAGGAGGTTCGAATTTTTTCGAAAATCAGCTCACAAAGAGAGTCAGTGAGTTGCCCGCGAGTGCGGCGCGCGGGCGTAAGTTCAGAAAACAGCGTGTTAAAGCCCTTTTTATAGTCTGCGGAAAGATGCCAGGCTAAAAAGAACAAACTCCAAAACGCAAAAATTTATTAAACTACTATGAAATACATAGCTTACATTAGGAAAAGTACAGATGAGAGTGACAGACAAATTCTCTCCATTGAATCTCAAACTAATGAATTAAAAGATTTTGCTTCTCGCCAAAACTTGGAAATTTTAGATTTCGTAACCGAAGCAAGAACCGCCAAAATTCCCGGAAGGCCTCTATTTGAAAGTGTCTTGAAAAGAATAGAAAAAGGTGAAGCCCAAGGAATTATCAGTTGGCATCCAGATCGGTTAGCCCGTAACTCGATTGACGGAGGTAAAATAATATATTTACTGGATACGGGCAAGCTAATTGATTTAAAATTTCCCTTATTTTGGTTTGAGAATTCACCACAAGGAAAATTTGTACTGAATATTGCTTTTGGCCAATCTAAATATTATGTAGATAATTTGTCCGAGAATGTTAAAAGGGGTCAGCGAACTTTACTTAGAAAAGGAGTTTTGCCGGCAAGACCGAGAAAGGGATATTTTTACAATGAAAGCGAGTGTAAACACGAAATTGATCCCGTTAAAAGCACAGTTATCAAAAAGGCTTTTGAAAAATATGCGGACGGAGCGAGCCAAACAGAAATTGCAAAGTTTTTGTTCGCTCATGGAATTACTAAAAGAAAAGGTGGAATTCTTAGTCTTACAACAATTGAGCGAATTTTAACAGACAAGTTTTATATTGGCTTGTTTTATTTTAACGGTGAGCTATATCAGGGGACCCACAAAACTTTCATTTCAAAAGCTCTTTTTGCCAAAGTCCAAAAGCAATTAGAAGTTAGTACCAGGAAATCTTTCTTAAAACGCAATTTTCCTTTCAGAGGTTTAATCAAATGCGGTGAGTGCGGAGCTTCAATTACTTCCGAATATCACAAGAAGTTTTACAAAAGAACTAATAGACTTGCTGAATATTATCATTGCAGGTGTACCAAGAAACTTGGCCCTTGTTCTCAAAAATATCTTCCTCAGAGTGAAGTTGAGGATCAGCTTAGAAAAGTATTCTTAGATGTGGCAATTCCAACAGCTTGGATTCCCAAATGGTTAAAACTTCTTGATGAGTATGGAGTAATTGAGAAGCAAAATCAGGGAGCAAACATCCAGAGGCTTGAGGAAGAAGAAAAGACAATCGAAAACAAACTTAACATTCTCCTTGATTCTTACCTAGAGGGAGTTATTGACCAAGAGTCATACAAATCAAAAAAGAATGAATTATTCGAGAGAAAACTGAAACTTCAGGAAGAAATCAGTCAAACTAGACTTAACGGATCTTCTTGGCTCGAACCCATGAGGGAATTTATATTTACCTCAAAAACAGGGGCAAAAATCGCGCGCGCAAAAAATAATTGCGAAGAATTAGCATCCTTCGCAAAAAACATCGGCTCTAACTTCTTTTTAACTAACCGGTATCT
>CAYTOP010000099.1:0-3200 GCA_964439585.1 uncultured Gammaproteobacteria bacterium | reverse complement strand
TGGACCACAAAATATTGATTTTCTAATTGATCCAACAGACATAATAAAAGAACGAAACGATACAAATAATTTCTTCAGGATAAGAACTAATTCATTCACTGATGAAATCTTTTGCAGCCAAGATGCAGACTTAAAGTATAAACACTTCTATGGTTTAGAAGGCAACAGTTTGAAATTAGTCGATATTAAAGATGACAACTCAACGAGCATTGCTATTAACACCGCGGTAACAAATGTGCGCGGCGGCGAAACGGTTGAAGTAGGAGCATATGCAATCAAAGTGCTTGAAGTTCTGCCGGACAAAAGAGCTGTCAAAATAAACGTAGTGCACTGTCCAAGTTCAGGCGATAAATTCATACTGCCCGAAATTGAAAAAGATACAGGCGAAATTACGGTAAATCAACAAATACTTGAAATAGACGAAACTATTGGTGAAGTTGCAACAGGAAGCGGTCAAATATTTAATCCGGGTGCAGCAAATGACGAAGAAGAGTAAACTACTTCTTAGCTAATTTAAATTTCTTTATTACATAAACGCCTGCATCGTGGTTCCAAACTTTTTCTGCGTCTTCTATTTCTATTTTCTTTTTGAATATTGGACCATCTGTAACAAAAGTTTCGATTTCCCCGCCTTCTCCACCGATATGTATTCCAAACTTGTCGTGGAGTTTCTGAAGCTCCTCCAAGGTTTCTAGATTTATTGGTTTGCCGAGCCAATCTTTACTAAACCCATCTGCCGCAACAGAAACTATTAGTGCCTTGAAACCATCGTTGATGAAATCGGTCATATATCTTTTGGGATCAAGGTGCCACAAAGGTGCAATTGATTTTAACCCTAAATCGGCGCAAACTGTTTCAACTCTATATCTTTGGTATTCTGAAGCTACTGCTCCTGAAACTACACCTTCAATATTATATTTCTTTTTTGCTTCCAGAAGAACATTACGGAGATCCTTGAGTTCTTTTTCTTTTATACCTTCTGTAGACCTAAAAAGTATAGGTATACCAATAGCTTTGGATTGTTCTTTTACCATATCTATGTTAGGGACGTGAAACATATAAGAATCTGGATTTTTTGAGCGCAAAGATACTAAGCAAACTATTTCCCTGCCTTGTTCCATAGCCCTGTGCATAGCATAGGTGCTGTCCTTACCGCCAGAGAATAATACTGCTACTTTCATAATTGCTATTTTCTACTAATCTATAAAAGGCTTAGCGTTAAAAGTATATGCGCTGGCTGGGATTGGTCAGAATTACAAAGTAATCCCTACGCTCCCATTTAGCTTTTGTAAAATTGTATGCGCTGGCTGGGATTTGAACCCAGATCATCCGCTTGGAAGGCGGAGGTTCTACCAGGTTGAACTACCAACGCGCTACGCTACCCTATGAGTTTGTGTTACTTCATACACACAGGGTTGATGCAGTTGTATATGCCTAAAATCAGATTAAAAGTCTTTTGAGCGCTTCAAATGCCAAGTCTAAAAAGTACAAATACTACAGCTGATGCGCCCATAAAAAAATATGCAAGGGGGATCTCAATAGGCAGTCTGCCCGCTATAACATAAATACTAAGGAAATCATAACTCCACCAGCCTTTTGCGGTGCCATATAATTCATAAAGGAGATCTGCTACAAAGCCTATAATTCCGAGTTCTATTATTACAAAGTCTCTATAAACTAAAAATCCGATAACACTAACTATTGCAAGACCTATGAGTGTAATATTTTGTGGAAGACCATGTTTAATAAGCGATACTGAATCTCCAGATGATTTAAGTTTATGCATATCTTTTAATTTGTTCGATACTTTTTAAGTATTTCCAATTAGCTAGATACGAATATGCTATAAGCGTGCCCGACAGGATTTGAACCTGCGACCTACGGTTTAGGAAACCGACGCGCTATCCAGGCTGCGCTACGGGCACATTATAATTTGAATTTCAAGAAGTTCTAACAAACTCTACAGATCTGCCGCTTCGCATTGCGGTCTGCAACAATCTGCCAAGTTTTGATTTCTTATGAACATTTAATTCATTGCTTCTTGCAACTTCTATTGTAGCAACCTTGGAGCCATCTATAAAGATTTCTACTGCTCTCGCTTTTCCGCCGTGAAAATAAAAGCTAACAAATTGTTTAGCTTCTCTAGCGCTGTATGCTAATGCTGTACCCTTACTGCCAGACTTGCCTTTCGTCACAATTGGAATTACAACTGTCTGTTCGCCGTAGGTATACACTTCATACTCTAAATTTCCGGTTTCCAAATCTTTTACGTCTATTACTGGCCGAGCTAAGTCTGATTCAGTCATACCGCTTGGCACCTTAACTTTCATAAAAACTTCAAGAACTTTGTTTATCTTTCCATCAGACATAAAAATAATCATATCAATAACTTGAGGTATTACTCCTAAATCTAATCTGCCAACGAATCTTTGGAGCGCATCAATAGGCTTTGTTGCGTGTACTACTCCAGCAAGTCCTATTCCCGCCAGTCTTAAATCGCTGTAAAGTTTGAAATCATCTGTTGTCCTCATCTCATCAAAAAAAGTATAATCTGGCCGCGAAAGGAGCATAACATTATGTATATCGTCGCGCGTTCCTAAATTTTTAGAGTACTGGACTACTTCATCCGGCACTTTCAAATCTCTTGGGCTTTCAATTGTTTTAATTATTCTTCCTAATTTCAAGTAGTGTTTAATTAAAGCTGCGGCGAAAGTAGTTTTTCCAGAACCGGGCGAGCCGGAAATCAAAATTCCGGATGATGTTAAGTCAAGTTTTTGCATTAGTTTTTCGGTTATTTCGTAATCCTCAATATTCAGTGCTGCAACTGGTCTAACTGCGGTAATTTCCCAGCCGTCTGAAAACGGAGGTTTACAAATTACAATTCTAAAATCTTGAAACTGTACAATTGTTGTTCCGGGATGATTTATTTCCACAAATGCACCCTGCGTACTCTTGGTTTTCTCAATCACATCTTCAACCAATTTTTTCACTTCATCTTTATGCATTTTTTTATCAGATAATTTTACAACTTCCATATTTCCCGGCAAACCTTTTTTTGCTACTGGAATTGTATCTTCTTTGATATGCACAGACATAGTGTGTTTGTCAAAGAATTTCTCCAGTTCAATCTTTTCATCTGATGGTGGCGAAGGTAAAATCAGAATTACACTTATACCTGCAGCTTCTGCAACCGCTGCCTG
>CAYTOP010000098.1:0-3235 GCA_964439585.1 uncultured Gammaproteobacteria bacterium | reverse complement strand
CCCGCCTATAAAATTTATTAATTCTTGCGGCAACTTCTTTGGAATTTGCTACAAACCAGTCAACCCTTTGCGCAGCCTCAAAATCGTACATACGGATAAAATGGTTGATAAATACCGCGTACGCATTTATTATCGGGTTTTTCTTATAATCCCGTGCGGTCTTGTAGCCATATAAATATCTCGGTGGCGTATGGCAGTAGCAGATTTCAACTGGCCGGCCTAAGGCCTGACCTTGTGCTTGTCTACTACTAGGCAAAAGGCCAGGCCTTAGGCCTCGCTGTGTGAGGCCTTTCGTCACATACCAAGATGCCGAAGTAATTACTAAATCATAATCCGCCAGCTGGCTGGAAAAACTGTTCCAGATTTTGGGAGCTAAAAACCTAAGCGGTGAATGCAAGTAACTTGCAAAAAACGGCACGTTTTGCGCCCACGAAGTAATTATCTTTTTCTTCTTAAACCGCTCATGAGCCGCAGATCCCTCTTTATAAAAAGCCGTATAAATCGGGGCTTTTGGATAAATTTCGCATAAAGCTTCCAAAACTCTCTCTGCCCCGCCAAACTCATTCAAATAGTCATGAACAATTGCAACTTTCATTTAAACAATCCTTTTAGCTGATCTATATCTAATTCCTCAAGTGAATTTACTAACAAATCTGGTTCTGCATCACCTTTAAAATCGTCAGCAGTAGAGTATCTCGTATCTAAAACTGCAACAGTAACCATCCCAGCCGCCTTTGCCGCTTTCACTCCTCCCGGCGCATCTTCCAGAGCAAGACAATTATCTGGTTCAATTCCTAACTTTTCAGCTGCGGCCAAATAAATATCTGGTTCAGGCTTCCCTTTTTTAATCTCCTCTCCAGTAACAGAGGCGTCAAAATCATCCAGACCCAATACTCTATTTGTAAGATTTAATCTATGCCTGTTGGAACTTGTTGCGATAGCTTTAGGGATACCAACAGCGTCAACTCTATCTAGGAACTCTTTTGCACCAGGCATAAACCGCAATTTTTTTTCAAAAAGATTATCTAGGATTTTAACTTCCATTTCAGAAAACTCACCCACGGTTATTGGTAAATTGTATTCATCTATAAGCATCTGGACACCAACTTCGTAATCTGTGCCCATAACTTTTTTCTTATCTTCAGGTGTGTAAACTTGACGGAATTGCTGCAATATTTCTTTTCTAGAAAGCAACCATAAAGGCTCAGAATCAATCAGCAATCCGTCCATATCAAAAATAATAAGCTGAAGCGATGATTTTTCCCTCTCGGATGTTGAAACTGTTTCTTCCATTAAACCAACTCTAGTTGAGATTGACTGTCTTGCTTGTCAACATTTGATTCTTCCTTTTCATCATTTCCCGGAATTTTTGCGACAATGCTTTTAAAACCTAATGATTTGTACTCATTCCTAACCCTATCCCAATCCGGATCGAACCGTAAATCGTTAATAGTAAACTCGCCTCGCTTCGCGGGCGAAGCGGGTGGTAAATCGACATCGCGATCGAGCTCAACCAGTTTTTTGGCAGCCAGTGCATCGTCTTTTCCTGCCTCAAGCTTATCCTTAACTGATCCCTCGACTTCATTTATATGTTTATAAAGATTTTCCAAATTTTTATATCTTTGAAGAAGAGTTGACGCAGTTTTTGGCCCAACTCCTGCGATTCCGCCAATATTGTCACTAGCATCTCCCATTAACGATTTATAATCCACCATCTGTACTGGGGTTATCCCGAACTTTTTCTTAACTTCCACTGCGCCATACAAAGTTGTTTCAGCTAAATTCCAACCTGGAGCCTGAACTTTGACGTTACCGTCAACCAACTGCAAAACATCGCGGTCACCGCTAAGTATGATGATGCCTAACGACGAACGACTAACGTTTAACGCTTTCTTCTCATGCTTTAGTCGTTTAGCTTTAGTCGTATTACGCATCGCTTGCGAAGCAAGTGTTGCTATTAAATCATCCGCTTCATAACCTTCTTTTTCAAAATAGGCAATCCCAAACGCATCCAAAACTTTTTTCACTTTTGGTAGTTGCGGGTACAAATCTTCTGGCGGTTTTTTGCGCTGAGCTTTATATTTTTCAAATTCCACATGTCTAAATGTTGGAGCTGCTGTATCAAATGCACATGCAATATAATCCGGTTTTACCTCGCCGATTGCCTTAATCAGCATATTGGAAAAGCCAAAAACCGCATTGGCCATTTCACCAGATTTATCCGTTATCGGTGGGAGTGCATGATAAGCACGATGAAAAAGCGAATTCCCGTCAATGAGGAGTAAAGTTGAAACCTTTTTTGTCATCGCGAGCGAAGCGTGGCGATCTATTCAAGATTGCTTCACCCCGCAAAGCGGAGTTCGCAATGACAGCACACACTTCACGAAGAAATTTTAGCACAAAGTGAGGCTTGAGTTGAGGTAAATTTTAGGCAGCTGGGGCTGGTTCTTGGGGTCTTTCCCAAATTGTAACAATCTCTCTGTCTAAAAACTGACGGTCTACTTTGAGAGCAGCTTTATGTAAATTCAATTCTCTTTCGGTCAAAATTTGCGGCAATTGTAACATCTTTCTTTGCGAAACTGTCGGGCATATTCTGTCATATGTCCCAAGCCATTGGTGTAAAGTTACATCTCTCGGGCAATCGGTACCTTCTGCAAGAAATACTAATCTCTCAAAAACTTCAGTCCCCTCAGTCTCAGTCCTTACAAATCCGATTACTGCATTAATCCCGCCAATTTCTTTTGAGGCATTAATTAACCTCGTAGCAATATCCCTTACTGCGGGTTCTGGAAACAATCTTTCCAAACCAGATTGATCTACGTCTACTCTTTCAGTCATAAGTGTTAATTAAACAACTTTCTAAATTCAAAATCAAGCTTGAGCTGCCTTTGTTTTTACTTTAGGTTTTACTTTGAACTTAATCTCCCCATCGCTTGTCGGCTTGCCGACTATTTTCTCAAACTGGTCACGGTCTAGCGTCTCTTTTTCAAGCAAAGTTTCAGCAACCTTGTCTAAATCTGTCTTATGCTTAATAAGCAGATCTTTTGCGTCACGATAGCCGGAATCAATTATTTTAGATATTTCCTTATCTATTTTGGCAGCAAGCTCCGGCGAAACCTGTGAACCATCGGACATGCCGGGCCACATCCCGTATTGCGGCCTAGACGTATAAATAGTCGGTCCAAGATCACTCATCCCAAATTGGGTAACCATTTCCCTAGCAATACTGCTGGCT
>CAYTOP010000097.1:0-3315 GCA_964439585.1 uncultured Gammaproteobacteria bacterium | reverse complement strand
TGGGGAAGTAACGAATTGGCCGACTTTGTTTTGAATTGGTGCAATTGCTTCTTTTTGTAATTTTTCCGGCATCTTGTCGAATTCTTCTTGCCAAAAATGAATAAGCGAAGAGTCTTTGATTTTGCTGACAATGCGATTTCTATATGATTGGCTAGCAAGAATTTTCAATACGTCTTCCAACGTTGAATTGGGAATTTCTGTCAAAGTCATAAATGAATTTCTCAAGATATATTCCATGCGTGCGGACCAAACGTTGCTCCAGACTTTAGTAAATATTGCCATTAAGCCAGATACAACTAATTCGGCTTCGCCGCGGTTGGTGACTTCCAAAGGATTAATTGTAATCGGGAAATCCCTGTCTGCAGGATTGAAGTAAATGGTATCGTTTATGCGGCTGCTGGGAATATAGTTCATGATGTCGTCGCATAAATCGCCATGCGGATCAATTACACCCATGCCTCTGCCTTTTTTGAGATCGTCGATGGCCATATTGGCTATCATGGTTGATTTACCGGTGCCGGTTTTTCCGACTGTCCAAATATGGCGCGGTCTGTCAATGTCTTTGATGCCAAAAATTAGCTCTTGGTTTTTAAAGCTGGTTTTGGCGAAGAAATTAGCATTTTGTTTTTCCTCGTCCGTCATGTCAGCGGCAACAGGAAGATTGTTGGGCGCTTCAGATAAAACTGCATTACCCCAAATAATTGATGGCGTTTTTATTTTGGAGGAGGGGAGATGCCAAAGAGTGGCGATTTCGACTATATTTAAAATCTGTTTTCCTGCAACACGCCGTGTGTACATGGCGCTAATTTCCTTATTTTTAGAAAGCATTCCAGGCCTTTTCATTGAAAAACTGTTTGCGTCGGAGCGAGCAAAAACTCCAAAGGCATTTGTCAATTCTGTTAGGGTTTTCTTCGTGTTAGTGATGACTCTTATATTGGTGTTGAAACCTGGGTAAGTTATCTTTTCTTTAATTATACTTTGATCCTGTCTTGCGGAATAAGTACCATCTTCATTTTTGGTACCTTGAGACGCAAAAAGCTCACCTTTTCCTTGCCAGGTACCGTCTGTTGACTCCAGTGCAATTTGAATGACAGTTAACTCATTTGGGTCCGATTTTGCAAGAACGGACAGAATTGATGATAGCGGATCAAGGTCTTTAAAATGGTCGTATGTGGCGATTGGATAGTAGTTTCTTTTGACAGAAGTTAAATTTACAAATTCAACTTGTTGCCCTTGGAGCGGATCTGCAATTTTTTCAATAATGACTAATGGGTAATTGGATTGGAGTTGAGTCTCAATGAAGGGAGCAAGTTCAGCATCACAAGTAACTTGAAATCTTATTTGCTGATTAACAAGTGCGATTTCTAATGCGAAAGCTTTTGGTTTTGCACCCAGAAGTTTATCAAAACCTGAAACATAATTAATCTGGGTTAAGGCTGCCAAGAAAGTTTGAGCAGCCTCGGGTGTAACCTCAGTTTCCCTGGGTATTTTTAAAAGTAGAGTTGTTAGTTCGGGCATGACAGTTCCATTATATAGTTAGTCGTGATTTTGTGCGAGGGTTTTTCCTAATGATTTGCGTAAGAGTATATCCCTCGTAAAAAATTAGATTCAAGTAGTATTGTACGATAAATTGAACTATGTGTAATTTACATTTTACTTATCTAGAACGATATCCATTTCTTTACACGTCTAAAGAAATGGACTAAAGAAACGACGCTCTAGTGGGTTCTCAAGTTGAATTTTCTTCGTTCATAAGTGCAAAAAGCTTGCCTTGAAAACACTTTCAAGGTGCGGGTTTATGCGGCCCATCGAATTCACTCATCAAATTCAAATCTCAAACCCAGCGGGATATCAAAGCAAATTTTCAGCGGCTGAATTAGATTAATGGTTCTAGGTTGTAAGCTGGGTATTTTTGATTTAAAATATCAGAGCTTGGGCGATTGGTTCAGCGGTAGAACGCTTTCCTGATAAGAAAGAGGTGCAAGGTTCGACTCCTTGATCGCCCACACAACAAAGTCTAATTTTCCTATATGTAATAGGTTTTTGGTTTGGTAAGAAAAACTTTCGAAGTAAAAGAAATCTCTGTTAAATCTAAAGACTTAAGACTTTTTGAGAGGGTATTCCTCCTTAAACTTTGTCTGTATCTTCAGCCATATTTTTCTGAGGTTAGTTTACTTCTTCTTCTTTGTCAAGTTCGAACAGTAATGGTATTTGGCCTGTTGCAAAGGTTGGCATAATAGTTATATAATACCTTTGCCAAACGGCTTTTACTTGATGAGAATTAATAAAGTCAATTTCCAAAAAACACAAGGTCCAGATACGAGTGGTCAGTAGGGGAGATTGGCTCATAGTCGAGTAACCAGCCTAAGGGCTGGTTTTTTCTGTCCTTTAAGAACTTACAGATTGAAAATTTGACAATCCCGAGCATAGTCGAGGGATTGGGAGGAAGAACAGCGAAGCGATGAGCTTCGGACTTCTCAGAAGGACGTAAGCTAAAAAGCATAGCTCGTTCTGACGAGGGCCTGTAGCTCAGTTGGCTAGAGCGCTACATTTGCAATGTAGAGGTCAGCGGTTCGACCCCGCTCAGGTCCACTTGAAGTAGGTTTGGACATCGCGGTTTCGAGGAGCGCACAAGTAATGAATTTCATGCTTTGCACGGCGACCCCGCTCAGGTCCACTTGGGTTAGAGTAAAAGAGCGAGAGAGCAGGAGAGTGTAAGTTTTTAACTTAAACTATTTTTCTTTTACACTCTAATTATTGATGTTTAAGAACTGGCAGTTGGTGACTGGATTTTTTGTCGCGAGCTGCCAATTCCTAACTATCAATTTTTTAAAAGTATTTGCTCTTTAAAAATTGAAGAGAAAGGTCGCAAAAAAGTAAAAAAAGTCTTTACTAACGCAAACAGTGGATGCCTTGGTACAAGATACCGAAGAAGGACGCGCATGGCTGCGATAATCGCCGGGGAGGAGTCACGATCCTATTATCCGGCGGTGTCCGAATGGGGAAACCCGGCCGAGTTCATACTTGGTCACCTTTTAGTAAAACGTTGATGTTTACATCAAAGATAACTAAAGGAGAGGGAACCGCCCGAACTGAAACATCTAAGTAGGGGGAGGAAGAGAAATCAACAGAGATTGCCTCAGTAGCGGCGAGCGAAATGGCAACAGCCCAAACCGCAACATTTTCTTCGGAAAATGGGGCGGGGTTGTGGGAGCCCAATGTGGTAGTTTATGCGGTAGCAGAACAACATGGAATAGTTGGCCAAAGAAAGTGATAGCCTTGTATGTTAAACCAATTAAACGCCTAGGGAATTCC
>CAYTOP010000096.1:0-3334 GCA_964439585.1 uncultured Gammaproteobacteria bacterium | reverse complement strand
CTATTAACTAAATGAAAAAAATAATTTTTGTGTTAGTTACATTTTTTTTTGGACAACTTTTATTTATTAAAGATGCAAAGGCCCAAATTGTCAGTTGTCCTAAAACCGATTTAGATCTACGAAACTATATTAGTAAATCATATTACTTATCACCAACAGGGAATGATAGTAACTCTGGTGTGACCACTTCTCAACCATTTGCCACTTTCGAACGCGCCTGGCAGGTGGTATGTCCATCTGACACACTTTACCTTTTAGATGGCACTTACGGTCCATCAACTTCTACATCGACTGAAGGAATTGTTCGACCTAACCGCAGAAACGGCCGCCCTAATACTGATATAAATATCAGTGACTACCAAACCTACCCACTCGATCATCCTGAGCGTACGAAATATTTCATAACAATTAAAGCTCTGAATGACGGCAAGGCTATAATTGACGGTCAAGGTCAAAAGATACCGGTTTATATCGGCCAATGTTTTATTACTCCGGGTTGTCCTCTGGACCAGGGGGAAATTAATCCCATGGGACATTATTTTGTTGTAGAAGGTATTGTTGCCAAAAACAGCCCGCAGGCGGTATATCAAATACGGGGTACAAATATAATACTCCGACAGACATCGGGTTATGATGCAAATACAAATAACAATCACCACGTTTACAGCATTTGGTCTGGCGGAACTCCCCAAAACCCGGCAAACATCTTGGTTGAAGATAGTATTGCGGGCGGAAGCGGTAGGAAGATGTTTATGGCGTTTGATACTTATGTTAATGTAGTCTTTCGCCGGCTATTTGCTGCTTGGCAGGAATGGCGCGGTGCAGACACCAACTTTGACCCGGGACATTGGCCGTGGGGTGATGTTATTGAAATTTATAATCATAATCAGCCGGAGGTGTTAAATAATAGTATTGTCGAAAATTCAATAGTATACGGAATGTCAGCAAAATACGGATTTTCCCTCGCTCCGAATCCATATGTTACCAGCGGCAACAAATTTTTGGGACTCATGTCAATTGGCGCGGGTATGAAGTGGAATGGCACTCCCATGACTTGGCCTTGCCCCAATCCCGATAAACCTACGCAGAATTGTTCAAACTGGACCTGGAAAGCTTTGCGCTCTGCATATAGTTTTGGTGTGTATAACGTTCCTTTGTTTTTGAATAATCAATTTCAGGATTTGTTCGCTTTTGGGGCAGCTGGTGTGGGTTTAAGTGCAGGACAATGGTGTAGCGGCGGAACCAATTCGATCTGTCAGGGCAGGACAAGTTCCGGTAATATACTAAGTCGGGTTACCCTGATCAACAATGGCATCGGCACTCCGCCACCAGGTGAAGGAGCTGGTAATGAAATTACCGCCGAAAGTTTATCCATGTTTGACCAGTTTGGCATTAAAAACAATTTATACATTGAAGGTAATCCTAACTTTCAAGATAAATCTAAAGGTGCAAGGCTAAGGTATCGTTATGTCGATGGAATATTGATGGACGGCTCAAATGGCAAACCAGCGCAAGAACTATGGCCTTGGCCTATGGAGGATCGCGTGCGAGCGGAATTAAATGTTCACATGTCCAAATATCATGGCATTAACCCTGAACTGCAAAATTTCTCTGTAACAAACACTCTTGTTCCTCTGATAAATCAATATACAGCTGTAACAGTACCCTTAGGCAATCCAACCAGTCAACCTACAACAACGTCTACTCAAACCCCTTCCAAACCCGGTGATGCAAATGGTGATAACAAAGTTGATGGAATTGACTATGTGGTTTGGTTAAATAATTACAATCAAAATCTTTCGGGTAATTCAAATGGGGATTTTAATAATGATAATAGAGTTGATGGAATTGACTATGTGGTATGGCTGAATAATTACGGGAACTAATATATAGCGGTTAAGTTACTCCATATCCTAAACTTAGTTGTGGTTTGTCAATGGTGAGGTTAATATTAATAAAGTTGTTATGAAAAGACTGCTAATCGGATATATTGTATGCTTTATCACAATTCTTATCACCCCGGCGAGCGTGTATGCTCAGACTACTATTGCTATTAACCCAAGTGTTATTTATCAGACAATGACCGGTTGGGAAGCGGTGCAACAATCGGGTCAAGTGGATTGTTCTATCGGTTTTAATGTATATAAAAACCAGCTATTCGACCAAGCCTCCCAAGACCTCAACATCAACCGCCTTCGCATAGAAGTCAAAGCTATCTCCGACACCTCTACACAGTTTTTCTTATTTGATTCTAAAAATCCCAACGCTGAAAACAACTCACTCAAAGACAAAATGGACCGCGTAGTTATACCGTATCGTCAAAAAATGCAAGCGCTTGGCAAGAAATTGTGGCTAAACTTTATCTTTGTCGGCAAAAGCGGCTTTATTTCCCAACCAGACATGCAAGTCTACGCCAATGAAGTCCTACGCACGTATCAATTTGTACAAAGTAACTATGGAATTCTACCCGATTCCTGGGAGATTGTGCTTGAACCAGGCTATGTGAGTCCGAGTTGGAATGGATCTCGTATTGCAGATGCAACAACCAGGACAAGTGCAATACTTCGTCAAAATGGCTACACTCCATATCTGATCCTTCCCTCAAGTAGTTGTGGACTCAATACAGCCATAGGGATGTTTAACAACGTGCTCTCAGCAAATGGGGGGAATAAACCTGCCGATATGCGTGAATTTGCTTACCACAGATATTGTACACCTGCAAGTTCTGACTTCACTCAACTTAAATCGATTATGAATACTCATAATGTGGCATCGTCCATGTTAGAAAAGGGTGGAGCTTCCTATATCCAGCTTCATCAAGATCTCAAGGTTGGCAACGTCTCTGCTTGGGAACAATTTACTCTTGCTTATTGTTATCAATCCGACAATGGTTATCAGTATTACCTTACCACCAACTCGTCAAGTCCAAGTATCACTGTGGGTACCCGGACTAAATACCTTCAACAATATTTTAAGCATGTAGATATTGATGCTAAGCGAATTGATGCCACCCTGCCCGGGTGTAACAGCCAGACTGAATGTTCTGGTTCTGCGGATCCTTTAGCTTTCAAAAACCCAAATGGTCGTATGGTGGTAATAATTAAAGTCACGTCCACTCCTCAAACTTTTACACTTTCCGGTCTAAACCCTGGCACGTATGGAAGTTCTTATACTAACGGTTCGGCTTCGACACAATGGGATGTGGAGCAGTCTGAAGTTATAGTCAGTTCCAACGGCGTAGGGTCTTTTACGATTCCATCATTTGGTTCGGGTGTATTGACTGTTTACCAAAAAACCTCCTCCGGAGATCCAAAAGTCGACCCACCAACTCCAA
>CAYTOP010000095.1:0-3385 GCA_964439585.1 uncultured Gammaproteobacteria bacterium | reverse complement strand
TGGCCTTCGGCCTCGTAAAAAGTCGGTTCGAACACACTAAAAAATTGCGATCAATTTTTCAGTGTAAAGAAAATGCAAAAATTTAAAAGATCAATAACTCAAATGGGGCAACCGGTGGAGTCAACAAGAATTGTGTTCTGTTGCCCGATTGCCCCATTAAAAAACACAATTCCCAAAAGTTGACTCCAATAAAAATATAACAGATTAACCAAGATTTTGATATACTTAATCTAAAGATAGATTTAAGAAGGGCTTACAGGGAGTACGCTACAGTAGAAGTTGCATTGTTATAGCATTAAAAATGCTTAAAAATATTTTTTATACCAGTGGAATAGTCGCTTTCTTATTATTTAGCGTTTTTCTCTTTAAATCTTTTCAAGAAAATCAGATCGGGACGATTTCTCCGACGCCTGGACCCAACCCTTCAGATATTCCTTCAATTACTTCTCAACCTCCCGAAATAAGTTGTACGTCTGATAATAATTGTCCAACAGGTTATGCCTGTAGGTGGCTACAAAAAAGAGGTGATGTAATAATCAGCGGTATTTGTGCGGCCAAGGAAAATGGAAGTTGCCAGACAAAAGATGATTGCATGGGTGGTTTAGTTTGTCACACAGTACCTGGAATTTTTCCTCAAAAAAAGTGCGTTTACCCGTGGTTAGGAAAGGATTGCACTGGAACGACTGATCGGACAAGCTGTCCCTCAGGATATAAATGCGTTAGTATATGTGGCCCAATTCACGGCGGTATTAAGGATGATTCTCCTAAGCATCCGACTGGATATTCCTGTATGGCTGATGAAGCTGATAGGAATTGCCCTATCTGTCTGGCTTCAAATACCAATATATCTACTCCAAATGGAGAAATAGATGTTAAAAAACTCAGGGAGGGAATGACTGTTTGGTCTATTGACGTGCAAGGCAAAAAAGTGTTGAGTAAAATTATAAAAACAGCTAATACACACGTACCAAACAATCACAAAGTAATTCATCTGGTCTTATCCGATGGAAGGGAAGTCTGGATTTCGCCAAATCACCCAACAGTAAATCAACAGCAGGCACGAGAACTTAGAGTTGGAGATACTTATGATGGTGCGACTGTGAGGCGGCTCGATTTTATTCCATACTGGGATAGTAAAACATATGATTTTTTGCCAGACTCTGACACCGGTTTCTACTGGGCTAATGGGATATTAATGGCGAGCACATTGAAGTAAATCATTTTTTATGCTTAAAAATCTTTTCTACATATTGGGAATTATTGCGTTTGTTCTTTTAAGTTTGACTCTTATTTTGTTTCTCAAGAAAGAACTGGGGCCAATTTCTCCGCCCTCCATTTTGCCTTCACCAAATGGCAGTTCCGAAGCTCCTTTACCAGATTCAGGAAATCGTTGTAGGGGTCGAGCAACGAAAGACTATAAGTGCCCTTCGGGTTGTGGCTTCTACGGAAACCCAGTTAACGATTGTGTTAGTGCGGAATTTCTTGAATTCTGTAACAAACCAGGAAGCAATTGTGTTAAGTGTTTATCATCCTCGACAAATATTGAAGCACAAAGGGGAGAGGTGAACGTGAGAGATCTGGGAGTGGGAATACTGATTTGGACATTGAACGGGTCAGGCGAAAAGGAGCTCCAACCTATCATTAAACTTTCATCGATGGAGGTGGGAGAAAACCATAAAATGTCACACATAAAGCTTGTTGACGGAAGAGAACTTGATGTTTCTCCCAGTCATCCCACAGCTGATGGAAGATTGGTCAGGGATTTGAGAGTTGATGAAACATATGACAATGCTACGATTCAATTCATCGAACTAGTACCCTATAAAGATACGAAAACGCATGATCTTCTTCCCGCTGGAGATACCGGTTTCTATTTTGCCAATGGGATACTCATGGGGAGTACGCTGAAATGAGAAAAATTTATATAACAATTTTTGTTATTGTACTAAGCATAATTCTATATGCCGGATACCTATATTTCAAAAATACTACTGGAAGAGATGCTTTGAGTGTCATGAATGAAATGAATAATATTCAATCATTGACAGAGACGGCGAACTGGAAAACGTATGAAAACTCTAAGTGGTTCATTTCGTTCAAATATCCACCAAACAAAGAGCTAATCGAGAGTGGTTTGCCAGGTGGTCAAAGTAACCCCTCTCATTATCCTTATCCAATTTTAGAAGTTGAGTCTACAGATGCTATGAATGGTCACGGATTTAATTTCCTGTCAACCACAGACGATGCGACTCTAAACTTTAATTTCCGTCCGCCAAAAGATGCTTTAGAGAAAGTCATCAATGGACAACATTGGAAAATAGCTGAGTGCAAGAGTGGAGCAGACATCCTAGCTATGCCGATGTGTCTATATAGTATTACCTACTATCTTTCCTACAACGGTCGCATTCACAAATTTAGTTTCAAGTATGATCCACAAGAAGATCCCTGGCAAGAACAAGTCATCTCAAGTTTTCGCCATTTTAATGATAGTTGCAAAGACGGTGGGCCGTGCCCATTACCAAAGAATTAAATCAACAACATGACTAAAACAAATGAATAAGTCCGGAAATATCAATCTTTTTCTAATCCTCGGTAGTTTTGTCGCCGGCCTGGCCGTCGCCGGAGTGAGTTTGTATTTCTATTTAAACCGTTCAGCATTCCCTATTCCCCCGTCCCAAAATGCTTGCCCAAACGATGTCTTGACATGTGCTGATGGCACAAAATTCAAAAGGCAGCCGCCATTATGTAATTTTCCCAACTGTCCGAGTGAAGAACCTAATACTACCGATGTATTTTGCAAGGTGAAAACCGATTGTTTCGAAGCAGATGGAAGTTGGAAAAAACTCCCCGGCCAAGGGTGTAGTGTTCCTTGTTTCATGGAGTGCGTTAATTTTCGCTGTACCCTAGTGCACCCGCCGAATCTCGATTGTCTCTCCGCGGGAACATCGATAAGGACACAAGATGATAACAAATTGGTTACCGAACTTCGTAAAGGAGATCTTGTTTGGACTGTCGACCAGGGAAGTACTAGACTTCGGCCAATACTTAAAATCGCAAAAACAGCTGTCTCTAAATCTCACAAAGTGTCTCACCTCGTTCTCTCTGACGGGCGGGAACTTTATGTTTCTCCGGGGCATCCGGCCGTTAACGGGAAGGCTGTGGGAAAACTAGCGGTAGGAGAAGAATATGATGGAGCAACCGTAATTAAAAATGACCTCGTTCCCTATAATTATTCTTATACCTATGACATCCTCCCCGCAGGCGATACGGGTTTTTATTGGGCAAATGGAATTTTGGTTGGCAGTACTTTACGTAAAAATATTGCTGCTCGCTAAAGGCGAGCAAAAATCGTGCGCGCAAAAAATAAGCGAGACCGCGAAGGCCG
>CAYTOP010000094.1:0-3417 GCA_964439585.1 uncultured Gammaproteobacteria bacterium | reverse complement strand
TGGGATCTGGTCCAAGTACTTACTATGTTTCATTTTTAAATTAACCAGTCAGTGTTTTTCAACCTCAACGTTGATCAATGACGCAAAAAACCCTTTGGAAGATAATTTCAAAGTGCTACACTAAGATGTATGAATTCTGCAACTCAGGAAGTAACACAAGATATTCAATCCCAGACACACATCGTTCCTAAAAAGAAGTTCAGCACGAATTCATTAATTATTGTTTTATCACTACTAGTTTTAACATTACTTTTGGCAGCTGGTTTTCTTGTTTATCAGAATGTCCAATTGCGAAAACAAATTGCCGCGATTCCAATCGTGTCAATTTCTTCAACTTTTTCACCCACGCCTGATGTAACTGCTAACTGGAAAATTTTTACCTTTGATAAATTAACTTTTAAATACCCAACTGATTGGAAAGACTCAGAATATATTCAAGCTCCATCGGGTCAATCAGCCGAGATAAAGAGTAATGACAATACACAAAGAATTGTGGTTTTAAGCGGAATTAACAAAGGTTATACAAAAGAAGATCTTTCCAAATATATTAATTCTCTTATCGAAAGTGGGGCCAAAAAACTGACCTTAGATAATAGTGAGGCTGCAGAAAGTAGGCTCACTTATCAAGGGTTTAAAATAACCACTGTTTATGTGACTTCCCAAGATAAAACCTTCCAATATAGTATTACTTTACAAGTTAATGAATCTTATTCAGATCAAGAAATAGATAAATTATTAGATCAGATTCTCTCCACTTTTAAATATTCCGACCAATAGTCTAATTTATTGTTTTGAGACGACCCGTAGTTTAGAATGATATTAATATGAGTGAGACACCTGCCGGAGTTATAACGGATTTCGTTGTTAGTGTTCAGGTTGAACCATCTGTTTCTCAAGTAAAGAAAGATTTGATTGATCCACGGACCATTTCTAAAAATAACGACCGGGAAGGGAGAGATACATTAGCAACAACTGTTGGGCAAGTAAGAAAAGAAAAGGAAGAAATAAAAACTGGAATAGTACAAACAGAATCAGAACTCGAAGCAAGACAGGGGAACATTTTGGTTAAATTAAAGCAAAAATTAAGCATTTCCGATAAGAAGACAATGGAACTTCAGGAACAATTGCTCGAAGCAAATACCAAGAAAGATCAACTTCCCGATCCAAAGAAAATGATTGAGGCTTATTATGAGAAAGTTGCAGAAACTCCATTAACCAATCAGGAAAAAAGAGACTTGTTGAAACCCGAGGTATTAAAAGAGCTTTCAATAGATGAATATATAGCACTCTGGAAGAGATTGAATCCACATTTTCTATCACACGTGACTCGGCAGGGATTTCGCGATCATAACGCCATGCTTTATCACTCGGCGGGACTACAAGAATTTCACAATGGATTTTTGAATGTTGTAAATGATGAAAAACAATTAAGGCCACCATTAGCTTTAGGTGGATTTAAAAATAGAGACGAAGTTTCAGTAAAAGTGTTTTTAAGCGAATGGGTTTTGCAAGCCGAAAATGAAGAAGAAGCTAAAAAAAGATTTAACAATTTACTGCACTGGACTTTAGCTAGTGCGCCGGCATATCCCGACAAAACTGCTGTGCATTTTGCGGCACAAGTTGTTGCTAATGATTATTATGGAGGAGAAAACGACAATGAAGTTTTCTTTACTTTTCCTTCAGATGTTTTGGCATCTCAGCACAGTTTTAGCTTTAATGGTTGGGGAAAAGATTTTACTCACCCTCAAAGTGAAAGAAAATGGAACGACGTTTTTATCTGGCCAAATTCACTTAAGGATCCAGGAATTACGATTGACGCAGGAATAGTATTTTTGCCGGAGAAAACACAGGTAGATCCCAATACAGGATCCAAATATGCCTCAGAAATCAAGACCGTAGAGGGAAAAGAAAAAAGGGTCATGGTTGAAAACACCGAGTTAAAAAATAAATTTACCGAATGGGCAAAGGGTCTAAATGAAGAATCACCCATTATTAAGATGGCCCATGAGTGCACTAAGAATAGAAATAATTACGACCAATATATATTTGAAGTAAGTTTTGATGATCTTTGTCGCCAAGAATTGCAAAAAGTTGGTTTTAGTCAAGACTCATCCGCCGATCTTCTTTCAGACTTAGAACGTGATTTAATTTATTGGAACAAAGATAGTTCTGTCGAAAGGCTCCAGGCTCTTATTGATGGTTCTGGCGCCAAATACAAAAGAGCTGAAAATACAATTCCCGCTAAAAATTATTGGGAAGATTTCTTCTCTAAAAATCCAAACCTAAAACCCAAACATATTGTTTATTATGAAGGAAGCCCGACAAGTGCAATTTACAAATTTCAGCAGGAAAACGGGATCGGTTCAGCGGATACTTCTAAAACGGAAGGACAGCTTTTGGGTTTTGACGATCATCACGTAATCGATGTGGCAAATGATCCAAGATCGAATCGAGGTCATCAAGAGTTGGTAGATTTAGGAAATAAAATAATCAAAGAACACTTCGCATTCAAATAAAAAGACTTCGGAAGATAAACTTCTTGTATAATTTATCTTAGTGAATTTAATCTCGTTGTTTTTAGTGTCTTGGGCCACATTTATTAACTTTGGTTTGTTTAATAGTGCTAAACAAACCTCACTTATTTCTACCGGAGATATTATGCTTGGAAGAAGCGTGATGACGAAAAGTTTAAAAGATAACGATCCTAATTATCCCTTTTTGTATGTTTCGGATGTTTTAAGAAACGCAGATATTGTTTTTTCCAATTTGGAAAATCCGATTGTTGATAATTGTCCGTATGTTAACTCCGGTTTTAAGTTCTGTGCTGACCCCAAAATGATTGAAGGACTTAAATATGCTGGAGTTGATATTGTAAGTTTAGCTAATAATCACATTTTAAATTACGGGAAAGAAGGTCTAAGTCAAACAAAGAAATATTTGAATTTGAATGGAGTTAAATGGGTTGGAGGCGGAAATTTAGTAGTTATTGAAAATAATAATACCAAATTCGGATTTCTGGGATTTGACTTTCTTGATTACAAACTGCAGGAGAAAGATCTGAATTTGGTAAGATCCTCCAAAACAAAAGTAGATATTTTAGTAGTATCTGTCCACTGGGGAGAGGAATATAAATCTAAAGCAAATTCAAATCAAAAATTAATTGCAGGAAAACTATCCGAAGCAGGAGCCGATTATATTGTCGGACATCACCCCCACTGGGTTCAGGAAATTGAGAGAATGGGAAATACGGAAGTCTACTATTCCTTGGGAAATTTTGTTTTTGATCAGAGGTGGAGTGAAGAAACCAAAAAAGGATTGTCTGCGAATTTAATATTTAAAGGAAAGAAGTTCGAAAAAGAAAATTTACTCCTCCCTGCATACAGCCACAGCCTTTAGGCTGGAGGTTGAAGCATAGTT
>CAYTOP010000093.1:0-3431 GCA_964439585.1 uncultured Gammaproteobacteria bacterium | reverse complement strand
TATTCTGCCTAAACGGATTCATGCATCAATGGATATTTCGGAGTTCAACTCACTAAACTGCAGTAATCAACTATGCTCCGTTCACTGTATGGGCGAGAGTGTGAGCAAAGAGATGGCTGTATCAACAAGTACTCAGAATAAAATCATTATGTCTTCTTACAAAACCTCATTTTAGTTCTTGACAGTCAAATTAATCATCTACTACACTATGTAGTATATTATGACGATAAGAGACAAGGGTGGTCTTCTTGAAAAATTAGTTCCTATACTACTTGTTGCTTCAATTGGGCTTGCTTTTGCTGTAGGAATGCTTTGGCAGAAAGTCCAAAACTTGGAAGGTGGGTCAAACACAAAGGTTGTTGGTGCAGGTGCTGCTGAAGCGAATAACCCTCAGGCGGCCCAACCTCAACCGGCTACCAAGGGAGTTGCTTCAGTTGACGACGATCCAATATTAGGTGACAAAAACGCTCCAGTCACCATTATTGAGTTTTCCGATTACGAATGTCCGTTCTGTAAACGTCATTTTGATGAAACACTCCCTCAATTAAAAGAAAAATATGTTGATACTGGTAAGGTAAAAATAGTATTTCGAGATCTCCCTTTACCCTTTCATGATCCGATGGCAACTAAAGAGGCAGTGGCAGCTAACTGTGCCCGCAAACAAGGTGGGGATGCGAAGTATTTTCAATATCACGATGAAATATTTAAAAGAACCAAATCTAATGGAAATGGGCTATCTGAAACTGATCTGACTACTATAGCTACTAGCATAGGTTTGAACATTGACTCATTTAATTCCTGTTTAACAGATCAAGCCCAAAACGATGAAGTTAAAAAGGATTTAGCCGATGCAGGGAAAGCTGGGGCTTCTGGAACGCCAACTTTTGTAATCGGCAAGTCAACGAGTAATGGAGAGATACAGGGTGATTTAGTGGTTGGGGCACAACCATTTGCTGCTTTCCAGGCTGCCATAGATCCACTGCTTCAATAACGCTATGGCCAAACTAGCGAAAATAATTCGGCGACCGAAATATATGCTGGTAACAATCCTCGTTACGTTAACAATGATTGCGTTTGCAGCCTGGCTGCCGAATTTACATCTCATTACTAAAACCATGACTTCGAAAACTATGACCTTGTGGCAAAAAACAAATTTAGTAACTAGCTTATTGGGTTCTTTGCAAACCAACTTTACCCCACTATCACGGACTATAATGATAGTTAGTGCTACGCTCACAGGGATACAGTCGAGTTTACTCGTCTATTATCTGCGCCAATCTATCAGGATCCAACGGGAAATGGGCGTCTCGTTAGCTGGTGTTGCCACTAGCTTATTGGGTGTCGGCTGTGCGTCGTGCGGTTCTGTCGTTCTTACGTCGTTGGTGGGGTTTGGCTCGGCTACGACAGTATTGGGGATATTACCATTTAGGGGGCGGGAATTTGGCTTTTTGGGCATAATTATATTATTAATTGCCATTAGTTTTACCTTAAAGAAAATTAATCAGCCTTATGTATGCGAAGTGCGGTAAATGACGACTAATGTCATTTAATAACAAATAGACGGGAGGTGAAGATATGAATAGTAAAATAATAGTAATAATTTTAGCAGTTATGGTTGGTGCAATTGCAATTTTAGGATGGAAGGTAAAGTCAGCTTCTGTCCTTGGCGCCAATTCTAATAGTGGTGAATCAATTTCCCTTTCAACAAACCCGAACCCCTTACGACTTGGGCAGGCAACATTTATGATTGATGTTAAAGATAAGAGCGGAAAACCCGTTGATAACGCAACAGTTTCATATGACATTAATATGACCACTATGAATATGGGAACCCAACAGGGAAATGCAACCCCACAAGGAAACGGGAGGTATTCAGCCGTTGGTTCTATGTCGATGCGTGGTTCCTGGCGGGTTCGAACGACTGTCAAAATGCCTGATGGAAGCATGGAAAATAAGGATTTTACGGTTAATGTTCCATAGAGGGATTTTATATGGCCGACTGTTGTGAACTTGATAGCAAAGAAATCGATCTAGCTAAAAAGAAAGAGTTGAAGCAAATTTTTATCGTTGTTTTGGTTATCAATTTTGTGATGTTTGTGGTAGAGTTTATCGGTGGAATCCTCGCATCTTCAAACGCTCTTCTTGGTGATTCATTAGATATGTTAGGTGACGCCTCGGTTTATGGAATTAGTTTACTTGTAATTAATAGACCATCAAACATACGGGCAAAGGCATCATTTATAAAAGGTTTTATCATGCTATTTTTGGGATCTTTTGTTGTCTATAAGAGCATTCTTAAAATTGCCATGCCCACAATTCCCCAGGCAGAAACGATTACATTATTAGGAGGAATTGCGTTAGTTGTCAATCTTGTAAGTTTTCTTTTATTAATGAAACGCTGGAAAGAGGATATTAACGTTAGATCAGCTTGGATTTGTTCGAGAAATGACGTGACGGCAAACGTGACAGTTATAGGTGCGGGGTTATTAGTTTCTTATTTTAATTCTGCCTGGCCGGATATTCTTGTGGGACTGGGTATATCATTTCTTATTATTCAATCATCAGTTCAAGTTATAGTAGAAGCATATAAACATAGTCTAGTAAAGGAGAAAGTAAGCGTATGAAATTAGTCATTATTCTATCCAGTAGCCAGGCGGAAATAAATTGGAATGCGTTTAGACTGGCAATTCTGGCACTTAGTAAAGGCGATGCTGTTTCCATTTTTCTAGTTGGCGAAGGTGTGGAATACAGCAAGAATAGCTCGGATCAATTTGATATCACCAAGCAGATACGAAAATTTCTGGAATCAGACGGGGAGATTATTGCCTGTGGCACCTGTATGGCAACGCGTAAACAAAAAAGCAGTCAAGAATGCCCTGCGGGTGAAATTGAAGATCTGTATACACTCATTACTGGGAGCGATAAAGTTATAACGTTTTGAAAGAGGGCATCTTATGGACTTTGATTACACAGTTAAGACAGAAAATTATTTGACGAAATTGATAAGATTATCAGAGGAATTATTGAGAGAAGCAAAATATGAAGCTATTAATGTTTCACACAAAAAGTTTTTGGTATAAACCATACAATACAGACTCTTCTAAAACAGAAAAGACGAGTTTTCGAGACTGCCTTGTTATATTTATCCATGTGGAAGAAGCAGACAAAGATAAAAGTGATGTGGTTGACAAAGCTGTCGGGAATATTAAATGGCTGGCAAATAAAAATAAAACGACTGCTATCGTTTTGCATTCTTTTGCTCACCTTTCAACCAGCAAATCTGGTCCCGACACTGCAAATGACATTATTCATAAAATAAATGAAAAACTGGAAAAGAGTTTGTCTACCCATATCGTGCCTTTTGGTCAATTCTACGAGTTTTCAGTTCATGTGCTTGGTCCATCTTTAGCAACGGTGATTAAGGATCTGTG
>CAYTOP010000092.1:0-3457 GCA_964439585.1 uncultured Gammaproteobacteria bacterium | reverse complement strand
CCCCACGGTATGCGTTAATTACTTTTGGTCAAAAAGTTAGTATATACAACAAGTTGCTTCCGGAGTTAACATAACACAGGATGAGTATTATAAAAACCAAAAGCTTTAACTTAGCAATTTACTCTAGAGGACATTCGAGTGCCAATAAGTTTGCTTTAGTTTTACCAGGGAAGCTTGGTACCAAGGACTATCCTCATATGCACTCACATGTTGAATACTTGGCAAAGAAAGGTTTTCTTGCTCTGACATTTGATCCTCCGGGAACCTGGGAAAGTCCCGGGGATATTTCTCTTTATACAATGACAAACTACATACTAGCTGCCAATGAGCTTATAGAATTATACGGCAACAAGCCAACTTTTATTATGGGTCATAGCTTTGGTGGTGCCATTGCTTTGTACGTGGGGCTTACAAATTCAAGTGTCACCCATTTTGCTCAGGTCATGTCCGGAATATCTTACAAAACAGGAGGTCATGGAGAAAAGGCTGATAAAGAGTGGCAAGCGACTGGGTATAGATTGTCAACCAGAGATATGCCAATAAATACTAACAAAACAAGAGAGTTTAGACTACCCTTTTCATTTGAGGAAGACAGGATTAATTTCGACATGACTGAACAATTAAAAAAAGCAACAAAACCGAAGTTATTTATTTTAGGCAAAGATGACCAGCTCGTTAAACCTTCTGAAGTAAAGAGTAATTATAAGCTAGCCGCAAAACCGAAAGAACTTTTTGAATTAGAATATGGCCACGATTACAGGCGAAACGAGAAAATGATAAATTTGGTTAACAAAGCAATCGGAAATTTTTTAGAAAAATATAGTTTTTAACATTTTAAACACACCGTTATACTACTTTTAACTATACTTTACTTCGATGACACAAGAGCATAGAGACAATAAAGTATTTATAGGACCAGGTATGGATGGAATAAGGTGGGGAATACGTTTCGTAACGCGTAATTGGCAAGAGAAGTACGACCTGAATGTAAAAGTATTAGAAACTACGTGGAAAGACAATGAACCTTTTGACGTAAAATTTGACTGCGCATTAAAAGAAATAGACGGCGCAATTGAAAGTGGAGATGATGTTTATGTCGTTGGCTGTAGCGCATGGGGTCAGATGGCAATGAATATCTTTGCAGAACGCCGGGACGAAATTAAGGGCGCTGTTAATGTTGGTGGTTTCTTAAGACCGGGGAACAGAACAGGAATCAGAAATTTTGATAGACGCAGCAGGCAAAGTATTGCATTCAAACAAGGAGTATATCGTTTTGTAGATATTGAACCGACTCTAACCGAAGGTGATAGAAAAAAGATATTAACTATCCGTCCCCGATTTGGAGATGAGCTTGTCCCTCCTGAAACGGTTTTGGTTCGTGGGGCTATTAATAAAACAGTTCCCATGGGTGAACACATTGCTGGAATTGCTACAGCCCTTTCGTTATACGATCCACTGATCATTTTTCTTAAGGATGAATAAGTTTATTTATAAATAATACTGTCCAGACTATCGGGCTTTTGTTAAGTCTATCTATCTCCTATCGAAAGTTCGCTGTTTGCTTTTAGTCATGAGATTTGGATAATAATTTTTATGTCTATGAACCCGATGAGCACATGGAAAGTGTTAAAAAGGCAGGAGGCAAAAATCATGGAAACACCATGGATATTTCTGGGGTTGGCAGGTGGGTAATGTTTACGCATACAGAGGGTAACCATGTTGGCATACTTCAACCTAAAATGTAATCTCCCCATCAAAACCACTTCCTAATTAACCAGGGAGATTGTAATTTTGGAGATAACGGCTGTACTCTTATTCTGCTGGGGTTGAACCTACTGTTATTACCGCATCGTATTCACTACTGTCGGGAAGTGTGGTGGATGATTTTTCAACTTTGTATGTTTTTCCGAGTGCTTCACTTATTGCCTCGTAAATACCGTTAGGCAAATCATCTTTTAAACTTACCTCAGTTGCAGTGAAATCATATGAGTTAGCGTTACCCGTCTCAACCGAGGTAAAACCGGCGTCTTCAAGTGCAGTTTCAACTTTACCAGCCTCCCCTGCTGTTCCTGAACCGTTCAAGACATTTACTTTATACTTAGATAGATTGAGCTCTACCGCCTCGGGAGTAGGTGTTATTTGGTCAGAAGGTGTGTCGGTTGGTTCCAACTTTTCGTTGTCGTTCATTGAAGGAGCAGGAACACTCGCTTTGTAATAAAATATTCCCCCCACCACGGCTCCTACAACTGCGAGAACTAGTAGTAGTATCCCGAGTGTTTTGAAAAATGAACCACCTTTTTTCTCGACTTCCTTTGTTGTATCTGGCTTAACATCTTTAAGCCATTTCTTGACATCATCCGATGACATTTCCGATTCAGCTCCACTATCAGAGTTATCAGGCTTGTCCTCTGTTTTAATTTCCGAGTCTTTTTGTGGCTCTGCTTTTGGTTCAGTAGGTTCTTCTTTTTGTTCTTGGGCATCTGGAACAGGCTTGTCAGAATCAAGGAGACTAAAAGAGCTTACTTTAGCATCGGATGCCGGTTTGGAAAAGGATTCGTCTGGTGTTTTTTGCTCTTTCTCGGCAGTGTCACTAGTACTTGCCTCTTCTTTTATAAAAGAATCTGATTTTGAAAAGTCGGGTACTTCTTCTATCGTGACGGCTCTTCCCTTTGGTTCTTCGACTGGCTTTTCTTCTATGCTTTTCTCCTCTGGAGCTTTATCGGCTACTTTAGTAGTTTCAGTAGTTTTAGGTTCTTTTTTGTCGTCGTTAGCTTTAGATTTTGCAGGCATAGTTTTACTATTCCTAATTTTGTACCACACAACTTTTTTTGTCAACTATGTTCGACCTTCTGGTTGAAATATAACATCCGTTTGATAGAATTAATTTATGGTAAAAGCGAAATTAAAAGATATCAAAAAAGAATTAGATGAAGAGGAGAAACAGAATTACGGTGATGAAACAGAAAGCGGTTCGAGTCCGGACACAGAAGCAATTCAAAATGAAGATGTTGATGAATTAGTTAAAGATGTTACTGGTCAAAATCCTCAAAAAAACATTGCTGATGAAGTTAACGATGCTGAAGAAAAGCTTCACGAAAAGTAAAAACGGATATAAATCAATTAACCCTAAACTTTATTTTAGAACATCGGATATAAGATCTTCTGTAACACCAGCAGGCAAGTCTAAACTTCTAATTTGAGCGTTAGCAAGTTGTTGGTCTCTTTCAATCCATAGCAATTTTCGTGATTTGTTAATTTTATTTACCAGATAACCCAACTTGTTGAATAAATAGTTCGTTTATCTTACTAACTTTACTACCATGATCTGGGTGAATAAATACTTGAGCAGTCCACTCCTGTTGTATTTCATTAAGGTCGTTGCTATCTACTCCATTAATTACTGGTAAGTGAACACTTCTGTAATTCCTGCTTTTGCCGAAATAAGCACATATGTTCT
>CAYTOP010000091.1:0-3521 GCA_964439585.1 uncultured Gammaproteobacteria bacterium | reverse complement strand
TTCGAACCTGGAAGAGCGGTTTTGGAGACCGCCATGATCCCATTTCATCACGAGCCTATATGGCAATTATACCAATTTTGGAGTTTGTGGTGTAGTTCTTATATGACTCTTGCGTTTTTTGTATACGGGGTTATAAAATACCAATACTTAACCGCATTAATAAAGCGATTTTTTGTTTAAGTATGAGTGCAGATATAAATCCAGGAAGAACTATTCCAGGGAAAAAAGGTGATAATCTAGAAGCCGCAAGAATTGATTATAGTGACGTTTTTGCAGAATTTGGCGATCCCAGATATAAAACACTTCCTAGTTTGGACGATGCTCCAAAACACTGGGATGGTGTCAAATGCAACCTTAATCCCGATTGCCCAGATGTAAATACACCGTCCTGCGACCCTTCACGATGTGTAAAGTATAGTTACTTTCGAAATGAAGGATTTGATACAGTTGCTTCTGAGAATACATAAATTTAAAAGGCATACCTCGTTTTTGAATGTATTTGATTTTTAACTTCTGATAAAATACCAATTTCTATGTTACAAGAAAATCAACGGGAACTGTGCATGCGCGATGGTCGGCAGGTGAGCCTGCGTGGTCGGTCACTGACAGACCGAGGCCATGGGGACAAGTAGAAAATAAAGAATTTGCCGAAGCTTTTGGAATTTTATATAAGGGCTTTTTTAGTTAAAGAGAAGGTCTATGGAGTTTTTGGTATAGCTTAGAAAGAATATTTAGCTTTGTATATCGTCTGGTGCGACCTCATTGACTTGAACATTGTTGGCCAATTTTCTTCCCCGTTCTAAGGTTATATAACTGCCGCGCCCGATATTAAATCTTTCATTAACTTGGGAATCGAAATCTTTTATGGCCGCCTCGGGTGTTTGGCCAAAACCTTGAATGGTGCTACCTTCGGAGGCTGCAACAAAATTATTTGTGTTTTCCCTGTCTTGCATGAAAGTTAACTAGTTTGGCAATTATAGGTTTTTGGGGAGAGAAAGTAAAGAAGGAGGGATGTTTGCGGGTTGATGAAATTATAATGAAAAAAAGGAGACAGTTAGACTGTCGGCTTTTTTGTGCAAACACCCCTCCCGGAGGCGTCAGGATATTTTTTCAACCGTGGCAGCTGCCGCGGCGGTCCTGACCTTCTGGCTGACAGTCTCATCCAGCATGCCGTACATGCTGTTTAACTTGTTGTCCAGGTTGTCCAAAGCTTGTTGTTTGGTATTTCCTTCTGCCGATATAGTCCGGCCATCAATAGTGCAACTTGCTTCGTACATGATAAAACCTCCTGTGTAAATGAACATTTCGCCGTTCAGGCGCTTCGCCTTTGGGCGATTTGAAAATTGATTTGTCGGAACGTCCGACGTGCGTATTATAGCGTAAAAACAGTTAAAAATAAAGATTATAGGATAAATAGGAAATTATTTTAGCTTTGAAGATTCTTTGTGAGGTTGGATTTTTTTACACTGTTTGCACCATTTTTTGATTTGCAGTTTGCCTTTGCCTTTGGTGTCCATATTAACTTTATTACGTTCTGTTACGTAATTTTGACTTTTGCAGACTGTGCAAATCATTGCAACTATTTCGCGCGCGCCTTTTTTAGCCATACGATGGGTATTTTAGCACGCACTAAACACTTAAGGCAATAGAATAGAACGGACGTAAAAAATTAGCACTTGTTAACAATGATTATTGGGTAACCCGCTTCTGGGTCAAACTTACTAGTAATAGATTGAGGGCATTCGCCAGCTGCAAGTAAGTTCAGTTTCACTTTTTGCCCTTGTCCGTTTTTTGAAACCGTTAGTTTAGCTTCCCATGATGTGTTTTTGGCTACGTCGCAGCCGCCCCAATTTACAGTTAAGATACCATTATCCTTATTTATGCCTTGCATAAACCAAGGTATGGTTTTGATATCGGCATGAAGATTGTCTGGCAGCATAAGCGCAAATATTGCACCAAGAACTTTTCTGCGCCGCTTGGACTCGTCGGCATGGTAAAAAGAATGAGAGATTTCTGCCGTCATTTGGAGCCTGAGGTGGGGATTGAACCCACGACCCCCAACTTACCAAGTTGGTGCTCTACCACTGAGCTACCCAGGCGAATGTTAATGAGCCTGAAGATTCAGTGGCCAAACTTTGTTTACCACTGAGCTACCCAGGCGAGTGTTAATGAGCCAACCATCCTGAGTATTCAAGATTGTTGGAAAAACACAAGAACAAGAGAATTATACCAAAACTTTTGTTTCCTAAATAGGTATTGCACAACAGCATCTTAAAATGCTTTAATGGATGAGCGTCTTATGTACTCTTTACAGGTGTAGGACGGTGTGGTTATACTAAATATTATGCCCGCAAGGAAAATTATCGTAGCACTTCTTATCATTTTGGTCGCTATAGGTGGATTTGTTTCCGGATTGATCCTACTAAGACAAAGGCAGACTACTCAAGAACAAGCTTCTGTGCCAACTGGTGAAGCGACGGTCAGGGTTCAACCTGAATCAGGCACTTATAAAGTTGGCGATACGATTAACGTCGATGTAGTTTTTAATACAGCAGGGATTGCCGTATCCGGAGTTGCTGTTCGGTTGACGTATCCTTTTAGTGGGACAACACCAGAGGTTGGTGTAACTGCTATCGAGATTAATCAATCTTTGCTTTCAACTGGTGATTGGTCATGTCCAACTAAGACCTCGAGCCAGCAAGGAACGAAAGTGGTTATAGATATTGCTTGTGGAAACACCAGCGCTTCTGGTTATTCAAATACCAGCTACACGCAATTTGCCAACATTAAACTTCTGGTTAGTAGTGTTCCGGCGAATAATCCTTTAATTCTTTCTTTTGATCCTGCGGCAAGCATAATTACACGACATCCTGGTGGGCAGGACGTTTTGCTAATTCCACAAAGCAGTGGAACATACACAATCGAAGGTGCAAGTCAGCCAGTTACAACCTTGCAACCAACACAACCGCAGGCACAACCTACCAGCCCGTTAACGACAACAACTCCTACGTCAACACCAAAGCCGACTGTTACTACCAAACCAAGTCCGACACCTACAAAGGTTGCTATTGGTACGGGTACTGTCATGCCTACCAAAAGCGCGACACTGCAAAAGTCCGGAGTTGAATATCCAACCATGATTGGGTTGGGATTGGGGATACTTCTTATTATCGGCAGCCTCATAATTGCCTTGTAGTTAAACGGGCTCCTAGCTAAAGTTCTCGCTATTGTATAAATGCGGAGTCGCCGAATGAATAGAAACGATACTTTTTCCCAATAGCTTGTTTATATCCTTTGCCGATTAATGACTTTTTGAAACTAGTAAATTTTTCTTCTGTGTTGGGGTAACTTGCTAATGCAGATATAAGTGCAAGAAGTGTGGACTTGGGAAGATGAAAATTGGTGATGAGAGCATCTACAAATTTAAACTTGTATGGAGGATAGATAAAAAGTTTGGTTGTGGGTTGTGGGTGATGAGTAGTAAGGTTGTCATTTTTTTTAGCAAGAGTTTCGAGAACGCG
>CAYTOP010000090.1:0-3531 GCA_964439585.1 uncultured Gammaproteobacteria bacterium | reverse complement strand
AAGTAAAAACAAAAGCATGAGCGCCTTTATAAATCTTCTGCGTAAACTCTCTTGGCCAAAAAGCAAATCAAGAAGTGGCACCAAGACAACTAATGCAGTTGTTATCCTGGTTAAAAATAAAAGTGCTGAAATAATGCCTAAAAACCAATATCTTTTTTTATCCAGAAACTCGTACAAAAAAAGCGTTAGTAAAAATGTAGCTATTACTTGAGAAAAAAACCAACTCGAGGGCCTAAGCGCCAAACCCAAGAAAGCCGACGAAAAACCAAAAGCAAAAGTCAAAAAAATAATGTCTAGACTATTTTTGAAAAATTTAGCTACTAACTTTGAGACAAGAAAAATAACTCCAAAAACCAAAATAAACTGTAGATGCCCCTGGTAAAAATTCGCTCCGGCCAAACCAAACAAATACACGAACGGAATCATAACAACTGCGGGGAAGGGCCCGAGCGGCCAATAATAATGCCCCATAAATAAAGCCGAATCAGCCCATCCGCCCGGAGAAGTAAGAAAATAGGTTTTACCAGCAAGAAAAGACTTTGCCAAGTAAACAAACGCCTGGTCTCTCATAAAATTGATGTTTACCCAATAAACCAACAAAAACAAAAGGGGGGAAAGCAAAATTAGCGTGGCATTCATAACATCCTCCTCAATTTTACGATTGGGGTTTCCTCTAAAGAGGAATGTCATAACTTTTTCCTTCATACTAGTCTTAGCATTTTAAACCGCTAGAACCCGCTCGGGAAAGTAAAAAAACTAATTTGCATGTTTGCTCACTTTTTCTCAGTTATTTTCTTTTAATAAATATTTTGGAAGTAAAAACGTCAGATGAAGCTAAAATAAATAAAAGGAGGGCAAACAATGTTGACACCCCATACCACACAGATCTCCTAAAGTTTATGGAAGACGCATCGGGAAAATATCTAACTGGCACGGGAGTTTCCCCTATTTTATAACCAAGGTAGGCTGCAGAAATTAATATTTGTTGATCAAAAACAAAGTCGTCTGATAGTTTATGAAAGGGAATTTTTTTTAAAACTTTCTTATCAAATGCCCTAAAGCCAGTGTGATATTCACTCAGGTTTTGTCCCAAAACAATATTTTGGGTGATTGTTAACAGTCTATTTCCAAAATATTTATAAAGTGGCATGCCGCCTGAAATTACCTCTTGTCTTGTCCTGATTCTAGAACCCAACATTATGTCAAATCTTCCATCTGTTATCGGTTTGACTAAATGTTCTGTTAGACGACTGTCATATTGATAATCCGGATGAATCATAACTACGATATCCGCACCAGAGCTTAAAGCCATGGTATAACAGGTTTTTTGATTACCACCATAGCCCCTGTTTTGCGGATGCACATAAGTTTTTAGCTTCAACTTCTTGGCAACAGATACCGTGTCATCATGACTGCCATCATCTACTAATATAATCTCGTCAACCAACCTTTTGGGTATATCTTTGTAAGTCTTTTTGAGCGTTTTGCCCGCGTTATAAGCTGGCATCACCACAACAATTTTTTTCTTTTTCATTTAGCTAGCATAAAGCTATTAATCTCCGCTTGGCCATCTGTAAACTGATTGATTTTAATAAGATTAAACTTGTCACCAAAATTTTTCAAACATCTTTCTCATTAATCTTTCTCATAGATAACTAACCTGTCATTGTCATCTTTTGCATATAACGTACTAAATAAGTGGGCTGGTTTGTAATACAGCTCGGGGATGTTGTTTACCTGATAATCCATTATTGGAAAGGTGGCCTTTTTGTATCTACCTTTTTTCAAAAGACCTTTTAGCTCATCAAGATTTTCTTCCCTACTTGGTCGTGGAATTATTATATCAGGAGACAGCTTGACATCGTCAGCAAGATTATTGCCTGTATATCCTACAATAGTTTTACTGCCGAGATAAAAAATAATCGCCTCTTCCTCGTAATTGGTAGCTATCGTCAATTCTTTGGGGTTTGTATGGTTTTCTTTTATATAAGGAATAACCACATCTAAAACCCCCATATATCTAGTGGTAATTTCGTGTACATACCTCGACATAATCAGCACTCTTACCATAAGAACCCTAAAAAAAACAAGGCAAAACAAAGCCAGAAGAACAGTTGTGCGCACAGAAAATGGCTCATACTTTTTATACGACCCAAAAGCCACAAGCGAACAAACCAGAAAACCCAATGTTGACAATGGCTGAATAGTAATTAAATACCTGGTGAACAAGATAGGTGTATTTATTACGATAAGAATTGTTATAAATATCAAAAGAAACGAAAAATTCGAAACTCCCACTATTTTTCTAAAAACACTCTCTCTACTAGAGTTATTATTTATTCCAAAAGAGAAAACAAATCTAATAATCACCGCAGCCAATAAATATTCGGTAATAGAAAAGTAAATAAAAATTGAAACGGTGGCCTCCAAATACCAGATCAAAGGCGTCTTATACAAAGCCCTTATTGAACTAGAAGTTAGCGGAATCTCATAAAAGAAAATAAAAGGTAGTATTGTAAGCAGCGACACTAAAACGACTTGTATATTTATGTAATTGAAAAATTTGAAGACCAGCTCTCTTGTTAATTTTTTGTTTTTCAAAAAGTCTTTTAGAATATCAATTAATGCATATAAAAGGATTGCAATCACAAAGGAAAAATATGTTAAATAGAGTACGTTAAACAAAACAAGAAGTAAAAAAACCATTAGAAGAAAATATCGTCTTCTGGAAAACTGACCAAAAAAGTTATATCTAATATAGATAAAAAAAAGTATTCCAGTAAGAAACAAAGATAGGGGGTGAGAACGGACCTCCCTAAGATGCAACAGGATATATGCAGATGATGCTTCAATCAAAAAATATAATGTCAAAAAGGTAAACTTTTTTTTGTCGTCATTTTTAAATATAGGGGTTATGGCAAAAGAAAAAGCCAATAAACCCACCAAACCAAACAATGCGTATGGAATACGTATGATTTCTGTTTTCGTGTATAAATCATCAAAAAAACTGGAAAGCCAAACAAAAGGAACTGCAAAGTAATATTGTCCCCACCCGGAAACAACATTCGCATCAATCGACTTTTTTAGGCCAATTTCCGGATGTTTGGGAATTGAATGCGAAATAACATTCTTCACTCCGTGCACCTTGGGATAGCCGTACTCTATAATTCTTTGAGCGAACGCTGCCGTATCCGCCTCATCATTCCAAAAAAGTGGATATTTGATATTCTTAAAAAGCAAAAATAACAATGTCGCAAAAGACAATAGAGTTAACACTTTCATCCATCTATTAGGCATTATTTTTTCTAGTCAAAGAGGCAGTTTATTCTATTCTACAGAATTGTCCATAGAATGCTAAAGATGTGTGATAGAATTTATCTACCTCAAAAAAGAGGAACGTGAGCGGTGGGAGTGGAATTCAGCGATTACGAAGCAGGCGATATAGAACCCCTTATCAAAAGGCACGTACTCGTGCTGTGAGGGTGGGAATTGTCGCTTCACTTTGCATCTCACTTTCGTTCGATGTCGAAT
>CAYTOP010000089.1:0-3555 GCA_964439585.1 uncultured Gammaproteobacteria bacterium | reverse complement strand
AATAAATAACGATTTACAACTCCCATAATAGTATTTATCGCTTTGTGATTATGCTTCTCTTCCAAAGTTCAATGTTTTCCATAACGACTGCCGTACCCTTCACAACACAAAGAAGTGCATCTTCAGCCACGTGTGCTGGAACTCCAGTTTCTTCAGTCATTAGTTTGTCAAAATTACGAAGCATGCTCGTTCCTCCGCTCATTACGATCCCCTTGTCTATAATATCCGAAGCAAGTTCAGGCGGAGTATCTTCCAAAACTCCCTTCACAGCGCCGACAATCTGTAAAAGATTCGACTTCATAGCCTCTGTAGTCTCGGAAGACGTTACAACAACGCTGCGTGGAAGTCCAAAAACTAAGTCACGGCCAGAAATTTCAAGCTTGTCTTCCTTGTCAAGCTTGGTTGCCGAACCTATCTTAATCTTAATTTCTTCTGCAGTCTGATCTCCAATTATCAAGTTATGTTTCTTCTTCAGGTACTCTTGAATCGATTCATCAAGTTTATTACCCGCAACGCGGACGCTTTTGTGAACTACAACTCCACCCAGAGAAATCACCGCTGCTTCTGCTGCCCCTCCGCCAATATCAATAATCATGTGTCCAGAGGGTGCTGAAACAGGAATGCCTGCACCAATTGCGGCAGCCAGTGGCTCGTCAATAAGGTATGCATGCGAAGCACCAGCTGCTAATGTCGCATCAAGTGCTGCCCGCCTTTCCACCTGGGTACAACCTGCAGGCACACAAATCATCACATCAGGCTTTATAAATTGAAATCTCCCACCAACTTTGCTTATAAAATACTTAAGCATCTCTTCAGTAACTTGATAGTCCGCGATTACACCATCACGCATGGGGCGCGAGGCAATAAGCATCTCTGGAGTCCTGCCTAGCATCTTTTTTGCATCCTCGCCTACTGCTACTACTTTATTATCATCCGCCGATATCGCAACCACAGTAGGCTCGTTGGCTATAATCCCGCCTTCAGCAACCCACACCAGAGTATTTGCCGTACCTAAATCAATAGCAATTCTTTTTCTTAACATAAAGGCCATACAATGTAATTGGCATTATATGGAGTAAACTAACCAACCTCAAGAACCAGAAAGTTTATATTATTTATATCTTTTAACCGCTTTTAACTAGGTCACCATTATCTAAGATGTATGGGTTTTCTGGAAGTTTGAATAGACACTCTCACACACTAATTGATATAATACGGTTAGGTCAAACCTATTTTTTCGACCTATAAACCATTATGACCAAAATAAGATTATTGCTATTTATTCTAACAATTATAGTCGTGGGAAGTGTTGGAGTCGTCGTTGCGATGTTTGCAAGAGGCTACCGATTTAACTCCAATACTTTAAAGTTTTCCCCTAACGGCCTATTGGTATTAAAATCTGTTCCCGACGGAGCACAAATATTAATCGATGGTGAACTCAAAACTGCCACGAATGTTACAGTACCGGTTCCTCCAGGAACCTATGACATAAGCATCAAAAAAGAAGGTTATAGTAGCTGGAACAAAAGACTTGTCATCGACAAGGAAGTTGTCACAGAGGCAACAGCCTATCTATTTAAATCTGTACCGTCACTTTCTGCTGTTACTTTTACAGGGGTAATCAACCCCACCCCATCAAAAGATATGACAAAAATTGCATATGTAGTGGCTCCAGTTCTACAGGAGTCTAACTCACAAGATGAAAATAGTGGTCTTTGGGTAATGGACACCATAAACTTGCCGCTGGGCTTTTCTAGACAACCCAGAAGAATTACTGATGGCGATCTTACAATAGCTTCATGGATGTGGTCACCTGATGGCCGCAATATTTTGCTGGCTTCGAAAACCGGCAATTACCTTTTGGACACCGGAACTTTTACACCCCAAGGCAAAAGGATAAATATTGGAATTGCTCAAAAAGAGGAAACTTTAACAAGCTGGATAGAAAAAGATCAGAAGAAGCTAGACGCGCAGATGAAAAAGCTGCCAGAAGAATTACAAAGCATACTCAAGCACAAAGCAAGCGCAATTGTTTTCGCTCCTGATGAGAATATGTTGGTTTATACCGCAAGCGGCTCTGCAACCGTAGCCAACGATTTAATTCCCCAGCTGCCCGGTTCATCGACTCAAAAGCAAGAGCGCAACCTCAAAGATGGCTCAACTTATGTCTATGATATTAAAGAAGATAGGAACTTCATTATCGACGACGGGGCTTACGGTAAACTAACCATTGATAACGGCTATACATCAGATACTACAAGAAGACTAGCATGGTTTCCCACATCAAGGCACTTAGTTTTGGCAGAAAGCGGAAAAGTAACGATATTAGATTACGACGGTACAAATCGTCAGGTGGTGTATTCAGGATCGTATATTGCCCCACATGCATATCCCACATTAAGTAGCGATAGATTGCTTGTTTTAACCAACCTCGGCGCTGATTCTAATCCGCCCAACCTCTATTCACTCAGTCTTGATTAGCCCGCCTGTTCTTTGAAGTATTTAATAATCGTTTTCGTATAAATTTCTGAAGTTTTTGATATCGAATCCAACTCAACATACTCATCATACGAATGAACATTTGTGCCCCTTGGTCCCCAAACGACTACTGGTACACCATATTTTACAAGTAAGTTACCGACATGCGCCGGTCCCGAAGCAGTAAGCTTGACTTTTCTCCTTTGATAAACGTTATCGATTTCACCCTTTAGAACCCTTATTATTGATTCATCTTTTTTCAACAGATAGCCTTCCTCGCCAACATCATATTGAAATTCCAATCTAATATCTTTATCTTCAAATTCAAGCTCGCTTATTGTTTTTCTAATAAAATCGCTGACTCTCGCTTTATCAAACTCGGGAGAGGTTCGAACATCTAACCTTGCCCTGCACTCATCAGGCACAATATTTATCTCGCGTCCTCCATTGATAATTGAAAAGGTAAGCCTCTGGCCGAACGAAAAAAAGTCGGGTTCTGACTTGGGTAATTTTTTCGCAGTCAACTTGCTAATAAACTTTGCCATTTTTTCAATAGCATTGATGCCAACTTTTAGCCGCGCTCCTGTGTGTGCAGAGTGCCCCAAACTTACAAATGTGTACCGATGATAACCTCTAGCACCAATATAAAGTTCATGCTCATCACCAGCATATCCAATAATTCCAGACTTAACTGGTAAGCCTTTCTTAAGAGCAAGTTTCATACCCAAATACTCTCCACTTTGTTCTCCCCCATCAAAAACAAGCTCGACTCGTATTCCCTCTTCTGAAATGTACCGTTTGAGAGCAAATAGCGTATAAATCATCGCAACAATACCAGCCTTACAATCAGCGGTACCTCTTCCATACATTTTCCCCGCTTTAATAACACCGTCAAATGGTGGGTATTTCCATTTGTCTAAACTGCCGGCAGTTATCGTGTCTAAAGGACAATTCAATAAAATCCCATCGTCTGCATAACCGTAAGAGGCACGGACTGCAACGGCGCTGCCTTCGTTGTAGACAACACTTCTTATTCCATTTTCTTCAAATTTAGATTTAATAAAATAAGCAAGCCTA
>CAYTOP010000088.1:0-3602 GCA_964439585.1 uncultured Gammaproteobacteria bacterium | reverse complement strand
CAGAACATAGATGTAATACATATATATCTTAATTAAATGACTTCTCTTAGGGTTAAACTTTGTTCAAGTATAGCAAACCGGACGATTGGGCTAATTGGAAAAATTAAACCTGAACCCCTGATGTTTTTAACCAGATTTGGGATTCACACTTTCGGAATGAGGTTCCCTTTGGATGTTATTGTCCTTGACAATAGTAGTGTTGTTGTCGAACTGAAACAAAGCCTTGAACCAAACCATATATTTTTGTGGCCGTTAAAATTCAGTAAAGTTGTCGAACTGCCGGAGGGATATATCAGAACCAAGAAGATCAAAATCGGAAGCAAACTAAGCCTCAAAATGGTAAAATAGCTTGATTTCCACATTGCGGGATCGTCTAACGGTAGGACACGGCCCTCTGGAGGCTGGTATCGGGGTTCGAATCCCTGTCCCGCAGCCAACACGGGCAGCTATGTGACCACACGCTCGTCATTCACACCCTTAAATGAAAAAGGTTTTAAAAACACAAACACAACTTCTAAATGAATTGAGGGAACAAGCAGATCTATTAAGTGAAGCCATTCAAAAAGTAAATTCTGGAGATTTCAAATACGCAAAAACACTCTCGTCAATTTTGAGAATACTTGTTATTAGAACTCCTACGAATGTCCCACTTTTATTTAATTTATCCCAAAAATATAATTTCGAACCGAAGGTTGTTATAGATTCTCCTTTTGGGATAAAAACAATGAACCTAAAGGATCATCTTCAAAATTTATATTTTGCTTCGGGAACTGAAAAAATACAGACGAGTAACGAAGAATTCATCAAGATAGCTTCTCAACAAGACGGTGGTTCACATGTCGATTCTAAAATAGATTTTGGCTATCAATTTGCTAATGAAGGAATATTAATTGGAGGGTTGCCGCCCAAAGTTTTAAAATTGAGGATAATAGCAAGTCATGTTCTTAAAGCGTGTAAGGAGTTGCTTTCAGAAATCGGGGCAGAAAAGTAAATTATAAGGATAAAATGGTCCGAGACCGTTGTTCCCCAAAAATCTGAGCTATAATGACTGAACGGTGATAAACCACGCTGCTTCAGCCAACACATGCAGTTAAATGCGTACTTCTATGAAAATAGTAAAAGCATTTTCGAATACGCCAAGCAATGACTATTGCTTACAGGCATGTGTGCAAAGTGTTCTTGATTTCTACTTCAAAAATAAAAAATTTAGCGAGTCAGAAATTAGTCTGAATACTCAATATTATAGTGGACATTTCAGTTGGTCACCCGCAACTGTTGTGTGGCTTGATAATCTTGGGTTGAAAGTAAAACTCTGTATTCCAAATTCATTCGATTACAAAGAATTTGCTAGTGATGGGTTAAAGTATTTACGCAAAATTTTACCACCTACCAGTTTTAATATGATGTCAAAAAGAGGAGATTATACATACCTTCCTGATATACAAAAATCAGCCCAAAAAATTCTTGATTCTAAACTCTTAGTCGACAAAGCTATGGAGATCGACAAACTTGAAAAAATCCTTGAGAATGAGAAGTCATTGGCGATTGGCAAAACAATGCATGAATGGCTAGATAATAGATACACAGTAGGCACAAATCATTACGCAGTAATTGTAAAAAAATACAGTCCCGGAAAATGGCTTATCGAAGATCCAGACCTTCCGTTTCATCCTGACAGAAAAGTTAACCAACTCATAAACAATCAACCAATGTTTCCTGAATTAATTGTAATTTATGGAATTAGATAGTTAATTTTTTAATCAAGCCCATATAGGATAGAATTGGGGCAGACCGGTATGCCCAGCCAACACGGGCACTTATATGAAAATAGGATATAAATCCCTAATAAAAGAAACAATTAGATTCCGCGACGCAAAGTGGAAACCAATTATGATGCAAAAAAGGGATGATGTTGGTGATGTACACCTATATCGAATGGATGGTCCGCTTTGTCTGGAAGAATCTGTCAAATTAGAATTTGAAAGTGAAAATTCCACCAAAGGAAAGTGTCCTGTCTGCCAAAAAGAGTATTCTCTAATATTGCCTCCACAACAATTTAGAGAGTTAGCCCATAAGGCTTATCAAGCGTCTTTAGATAACAAACTTCCAACAAGATCATTGGACGATCCGATACAACCGATAAAAGCTAGGGATGAGGACGACACGTATTGGGTGGAGGTAAAAGTTGGTCATATGAATGATGGCAGAAAAGGGGCAGTTGTTTACATCGGAGATAAAAAAAGAGAAGCAAAAGTGCAGAATTTCATAGATTTGGATAACCAGCAATTACGTGGTGACCGTGCGGATGCAAAGCCATACGAGGTAGTATCGAAAATCGAGGTCGAATTTTTAGACTCGAAACATACAATTATCAAGAAGTAGCTATGGGTCCGAATTGTCCGAGACCCTACTGCTCAGCAAGACACAACAGGATTACTTCCGTTTCTCCGATTTCTTTGTGAGGTTGAAGGCTACCGCGGAACGAACCAGATCTGTTAACTCCTGTTCCTTGACCATGTCGCCACTAGAGTAGTCGATAGAACGCCATTTTTTACCGGTTAATCCATCATTAAAAAGTTTACTTGGGTCTGCAAGATTTGCGCCTTCGGGGAACGTAAGTTTTGCTTTATTTTTAAAGGCATTGGCAAGACAAACGATTCCACTATGTGACCAGGTTGGAGTGCCCATCCATTTCCATTCTTCCGTTACCTTGGGATCCGCCACAAGAATAATCCTCCGGATTCCGGCTAGGGTTTTTCCGCGCCAATCCGTCAACCCCGCTATTAGCTCATCTATACGTTCATTTGGTTTCACGGCAAGAATTATTATATCCTGAACTGTCACATTTTTATCAAATCCTCTTATCTGATAGAATACCTCCATACAAATGGATAAAGAAAGCCTTATCTATAGAGACACCAAAATTTTCTATCGTCACGACGATTAACTCAGTCCAGTATGTTTATTGTCTAATAGCTTGTCAACGAGTGAAATATGTTATCGCGTGGCTCCGCGGTTTTCGGAAGATATTTGACAACGTTTTATTCATAGTGAGATGCTTAGGTTGATGGACTCAGAACAAAAGCTATGCCCAGCCTGCCATAACCCAATAACCGAGTTTTATTACTTTTGTCCAAATTGTGGGAAAAACTTAAAACCGACCCTCCTTTCTACCTCGGTGTTATCACAGATAGGGGTTTATGCTCTTAGTATTTTCCTTCCACCTTTAGGTCTTTGGCCTGGGATAAAATATCTAAGACAAAAAGGTAAAATTGCTAAGATAATCGGCTTAATCGCTATAGTTTTGACTATAATTGCAACAGGAACCAGCGCCTGGTTTCTAAGCAGTGTGGCTAAAAACCTGGACCAGCAAATTAACTCACAGCTCAACCGTTACCAAAATTTAGGTTTGTGAAAATTCTTTACATCCGGAAAGAGAAACCGGAACTACCCACTTGCCTTTTTTAAGACTTTCTTGACGGCTTTCTCTCCTGCTTCCTTTTTCTCCTCAGTTTTGGCTTGCAACTCCTCCACTTTTTTCTCTGCCCGGTCTTTTAATTCCATGGCCTTTTTCCTTAAAGCTTCTCTCTTCTTTTTATCAG
>CAYTOP010000087.1:0-3694 GCA_964439585.1 uncultured Gammaproteobacteria bacterium | reverse complement strand
TAGGCGCAACCGGATCACTTGGTGCAGTAGGAGCTGTTGGCGCTGTTGGTGCAGTTGGTGAAGTAGGCGCAACCGGATCACTTGGTGCAGTAGGAGCTGTTGGCGCTGTTGGTGCAGTGGGAGTAGACTCAGTTGTCTCTGTCGAAACGTTAGCTGTATCCTGCGGTGTTGTCTCGTCTGCTAATGCATACGTATAGGTTCCTTGCATTAAAAACAAGCTTAGTATCGTTATGCTTACAAATATCTTCTTTAAAGTTTTCATTAATATCATTTTATTAGTTTCTAAATCTATTAATTTTATTAGTATTTACTCTTATCTCCATTCTCTAACTTGCTTCTTTAGCTTCTAGGGTCGCTTGTCGAAGTGCGGACAAGCGCACCCTATTAGCCTAAAGTTGGCTTAGAAAGAAATTCCGAAAAATGCCAAAAATGTACCAAGATTGAATGAAAAATCAATTCCACTCAAATCTTCTGGCCACCAAGGCATAGGAAATCCTCCGCCAATTTGGTTTACGTTGCCACTGTTTGTTACAGTAACATCAGTGCTTGCATTTCCGGTTAGAATTGCAGGATCGCCACCAGGCTCACCTGTATTCGCAAAGAGTTCGTTGTCACCAGAAGAAGCTTTTGCACCACTTGCAACTACATTATCCAAAGATGCTCCATTGTTTTGAGCATATGTCTGGAAACTCTCTAAACCTAATGTAATACCATTAACATCGCTACTTTCACTCTTGCGATGATGATGTTTGAAAGGATCAGCAGAATTACCAGTTATCTTTGCAAGTACGTCCCATGTGCACCCACAATCTATATCTGCATAGTTAAAGTTGACTGAATTGTCAATTCCAACTGTGCTAGTGGCTTTACCAGTGTGGATCAAATTGTCTCCACCGGTATTGAATGATGCTTTGTTGTCACCACTCTCAGCCTTAGCATGAACATAATTGTCAATATCGGCATTATTATTCTGAGCCAAGGTTGTAGCCTTCAAAAGGGAAGCACTAATCCAATTATCACTTCCTGCTCCATTACCAGAGATAATAAAGCTAGCTGAAGGTGTGTTTGCCGGATTACCGCCGCTTACGACTGCTGCGTTGGTATTTCCTGAGTTGGAAATTGTAACGTCAGTAGATGCTTTGCCGGTTAATATGGCTGTTGCGCCTCCTGTATTGGATGATGCATTATTGTCACCACTGTTTGCATCTGCGTAGACTCGATTGTCTACGTAAGCAGTATTATTCTGCGCAACTGTGGTTGTAGATGTCTGATCTAATGTAACTAAATTATCAGAAAATGCACCGTTGCCATCAATCTTAACAGTTGTGTCTCCTGCTGATGCACAACAATCAACTTGAGCTGAATTGCTGTTCATATCTGTGGATACATCAACCTTTGTGGAAGCATCTCCAGTACTTATAACTGAATCGCCACCAGTGTTGAAAGATGAATCGTTGTTTCCAGTGGTTGCACTTGCGCCAACCTGGTTATTTACGACTGCGGTGTTATTCTGAGCTACGGTTGTTGTAGTAGTCTGACTGACAGTTGCATAATTATCGCTACCTGCTCCGTTTCCGGAAATTACAATTTCAGTAGCAAAAACTGGCATAGCAGAATTAAGTAATACTGCAGCACTAGCAACTGCACCGACTAATCTTTTTTGAAGTCCTGTCATTATCTATCACCCCCTTTCTCTTTGGTTCCCCCGCTAAGCGGGAAAGCACTTCACCATTACTAATCTATTGATTTTGTATATCCGTTTTCTAAGCTTGAGACTATTTAGTCTCAACAGAAAACGGAGGCGCCCCGATTCGACATCACAGCTTGTGTGATGATTGTTCAAACCGGAGAGCCTCCGTTTGCGGTCAGCTCTCTAATTAAGAAAGTCTTAATTGTTTTGGGGCAGTTCTAAATATATTTTAATTATTAAATATAGGTTAAATTTTGTATAACCTAATTAATACTTTATATATACAAACTTTACTTTTGTCAATAGGGCTTTGATATAGAAAATATCAGAACATAAGAAAAAAATTATAGTATTATATTCATTTCTAAATAGTATCCTCTTTTTATAACTTATTTCATACTAAATATTTACCCGTTTATTACAATTACTCTATAGAAAAGGGGCTATTTTGTATTAATTTGTATTAAATAGAGGAAGTTGTGAGTTAACCTTGGGTGAGCAAGTTTAACTGAGATGTTCTAAGCTCGGCAAAGCCGCTCAAAACCGAAGCTATAAGCAAGGTTGATATAGCTTCTATACTCTAATTGTCTTGTTAGAAGAATTGTGACCGCCAACGTGGTTTGTCTTTTTAATATTTCTGACTGTTATTTGAGTAACGACACCCTTTTGGATATAAATTTCAACACTGCCGTAAGCGTTAACACTTTTTAGCGCTTGCTTTATCTCAACAATGAGTTCTTTAGAAATCTTTTTAGTAGAATAATCGACTTTTACCATGTTATTGCAAATTCAAATCCATCTCCTGCTTGTCACCTTCAATTTCACCAACCCTTAAAATAATTTCTTTGTCTGAGTCATTGACCGGAAAACCAACTCTCGTGTATTTTGTTGAAATAGCTTGAACCTCAACTGGATCATTGTGAATATCCGGTGCCAACCATTCCTCTTTATTACCATTCACCGAAAGCCTCACGTAATCCCGTGTGTTGATATTAACTGGTTTATCTTCTTCATTTGTAATCTTAAGATTAATTACCAAGAAGGTTCGTCCAGCTACGGCTGTTGCAGTTTGACCTTTAACAACTATTTGGTCCCTCAGTTCAGCGCTTTCAACTGTATATTTAAAGCTTGCGACCTGGTCACCATTCGTATCTTTTACAGGAAAATCGAAGTCTTTGTTAACTTCTTGCGTTGCTTTTGCGCCCAAGACTGATTGCTTATCAACCGGACCAGTTTCGCCAGAGCTGGCAGTAGTTAATATCTTTCTGGTACCAACAACAACCACAATTGCAATGATCACAAGCGCAAAGGCTCTACCAAAATTCTTCACAGGAAAACGTCTTTCTTTGTTGACACCATGATATCCTGGTGAGTCGGCATTTGAACTCCTAGCTAGAAATTTATTTCTTATAACAGAATCCAAGAAAACCCCAAGCGTCGGCTTGTGGGATGAATTGGTTTCTGATATGTCACCCTCCTTTGGAGGAAATCCTAATCGTGAGATTGGGGAGGATGTCATAATAGAAAAAAATATAAGTTTACGGCTAAGTCTTTTAACTGAGTATTGAAAAAGAAATCCCGCTTTACCAATTGTTAAGGCAATTTTTCTAAAAAAGTTAATCGCCCCTGTAGTAACAGAACTTAGCATTGATGCAAACGAAGAAAAACCCCTGCCTTCTGTAGAAGCTGTACTATCGCTTGGTGTATTGACTGTAATTTGTCTGATCTCCATGTAAGCAAAAGTTTGTAATCCAAAATTCATATTGGGCAGTTGAGGACAGTATCTAAAAAACATCAATTCTCGGCAGAGTATTACCGTGGACAACATGTTACATAAGCACAGGTTGCTTGTCAAGCACAGATGCAACTAACACTATTGAACTATGTCTACATCGATTGTGGCACTCGACGTTGCTTGGATTTTTTGAATTTCTACCGTTACTGTTGAATTACTTTTTGTTCCAGTAATTTGCACCTGATCCTTACCGCGATTTATTGTTGTTT
>CAYTOP010000086.1:263-3714 GCA_964439585.1 uncultured Gammaproteobacteria bacterium | reverse complement strand
TGCGGATGAATTGAACACTTTCAAACTCGTCAAAGACGTAGTCTGAGAAAACCCTGACCGCAAGGTCATGGGTTGTTTATCAAAATGATATACCGTTTGAATTTGGTTAACAAGTAAGACTGGACTGTTTTTTTGTCTGATATATAATAATCTCGTGTTTAAAGTAACTATCTGTTATGGAAAATAAAATGAATACTAGCGTTGATAGGTCTTTTCTAAAAGATGCACCTTATGCAAAGGAATTGCAAAAAGAGATTGTTGGTGTAAAAAGAAGAGTAGAAGAGTTTTTTGATCTGGTTGTTTCGGCTGAAGTAGAAAAAGTGGCTGTAGTTGTCGGATGCGATGATCAAAGAGTTGAGGTTCCAGGCGGTGTTCAAAAAGTTAAATTTGCAGACGGAGAAAAAAATACAGTTTTTCATTTTGTTCCAAGCATTGGAGGTGGCAAAGATAATTTTTTAGTGGACGTTCTTGATTATTGGACTAAAAGAGAAGAAAAAAGAATTCCTAAAGAAAAAATATCGGTTTTTGTGACTTCTCACGGGTCTTCACAAACACTTGATAGCGACGGCAAAAAAGTTACCTGTGGAGCATTGGGCGTGCGTGCGGCTTATAAAAGTGCCTTTGCAAAAATTGACAAGGCAGACGATGAAGAGCGAGAACGTTTATTGGATGAGTTGTATGAAGACTCTGGAATTGCCAAGAGGCTTCTAAGGCATATTGCTCAAAGCACGTTTAGTTCAAATGTTTACGAAAATACAAAATCTGTTATGGAAGCTATGAAAGGTGATTTGGCCAAAAAAGACTTGCAAGAGGTAAGTTTGGAAGCTGGTGTATATAACCACAACACAAGAGGAATCCATTTGGATAGCGAAGTAATTTCGATACCAGGGCTTGAGAGGTGGGAGGAAGATTATCAGGACCCACAGGCAATTGTTATCTCTTGTGGTGCACTGGCAGCATCTGTGCCAGACTCAGTTTTGTACCCACAAACTGTCGGTGTGGGTGCGAATAACGACTTTAATATTGCATCTGGAGAAGATATCGAAAGTATTTTACAGTGTTTTTGCGAAGCTTCTTATGCAACAGAGCACTCAGGTCAGGCTGGTCACAATGATTTTGCACGAACTGATAGAATTGTAGTTACAGTATCGAGTAGTGAGGGTTTGGTTAATTTTAAAAAAGCACTTGCAACAGATGAATTTAAGCAAGATTATGCTGAGGCAATTGTTAAAAAATTTGGAGGTCTAATTTATTTAGTAAATTTGCAAGACGAAACAGTGGAAGCTGTAAAGTTGGCTTTAGAGACAGGCGAAAATTAACAAATACTTATTGTTGACTATTTTTAGGCTCCAAGGTAAAATTGCTTGAAAAGTAGCAAGGCAACACTCACTTCCGGTTAAGGTGGGCGTTTTTCTTTTTGTCATACGGTTTTACGGCTCCTTGGTATTTTTCGTGATACGAGTTCTGTCGTCTATTATGGCTAAAAAAAGCAAAAAGATAGCAAATATCACTTTTAGTAGTGCATTGAGGGAAGCGTCGTCTTTGAGTTTTGCATTGGTTTTGTACCCAATAATCTTTCTATTGTTGGGCGTTTATGCAGATAAAAAACTACACACTACTCCGCTTTTTATAATATTAGGTTTTTTCGCTGGTTTGGTTTGGTTTGCCTGGAGGGCTTACAAACTTGCCAATAAGTTAAAGAAAGAAAAATGAGCGAATTACATATTTCAGTAGCTCCGGAGAAAATAGCACATATCGGAGGCTTAACAATAACCAACTCGCTGTTGACGAGCCTTATTGTGATGGTGATATTGTTGCTAGTAGCGTACAAAGTAAACCTTCAAAAAGAAAAACCTTTGAAAAAACGTGGTACTTTTTATCTACTTTTTGAAATGGCTATCGAGGGATTTTACAATTTCTTTAAAAATGTTGCTGGCGAGCGAGTTGATATTCTTTTTCCGCTTCTTTTTACTTTTTTTATTTTTATCATCATGGGAAACTGGATAGGTTTATTGCCAGGTGTGGGATCAATAGGTTTCTGGGAACATACGGAGCGTGGGGAAATGTTCGTTCCGTTTTTGCGAGGTCCCAATGCCGACTTGAATACAACATTGGCACTTGCTTTGGTTTCGGTGGGAGTAACTCAGCAAATGAGCATTAAAGCTCTTGGTTTTAAAAAATATGTTGGCAGATTTATAAACTTTAAAAACCCAATTAATCTTTTTGTCGGTATTTTGGAAATTGTGTCAGAGTTCGCAAAAATTATCTCTTTTTCATTCAGGCTTTTTGGTAATATTTTCGCCGGTGAAGTTTTACTTTCAGTAATGGTTTTTCTAATTCCCGTACTTGTTCCTGTACCATTTTTGGCTTTGGAAGTTTTTGTCGGGTTTATACAGGCACTCGTTTTTACAATGTTGACTACTATTTTTATTGTTGTGGCAACTCAAGAACATCACTGAAGATAATGAGAGGAGGTGGGAATATATGGAACTTAAAGATTTAGCAGTAGCTCTGGCAATTGGCTTGGGAACAATTGGCCCAGGAATGGGCGTTGGTTTAATTGGCAAAGGAGCCATGGAGGCAATTGGCCGAAATCCTGAAGCATCAAATCAAATAACGACAACTCTTATACTTTCAATTGCTTTCGCTGAAGCTATCGCGATTTATGCTTTGGTTATAGCGCTTATTATTAAGTTCGTCTAATAGAGTATGGAAAAATTGGGAATCGACATTAAATTAATAGTCGTTCAGATAATTAATTTTGCATTGCTGCTTTTTATTTTGAAAAAGGTTTTATATAAACCTGTTTTAGCAATTATCAAAAAACGTAAAGAGGAGGTTGAGCAAATAGAAAAAACCAAATCGGAGGTAGAAAAGATGAAAACTAAAACTATCGAAGATGAAAAAAAGATTCTTGCTGAGGCCCAAAGGGAACGGGAAGAAATCCTACTTACGGTTCGAAAGGAAGCTGAAGCAGAGAAACGCAAGATAATCGATAAAGCGAATATGGAAAGTAAAGAGATATTGCAAGGAACGAGAAAGCAAATAGAGCGCGATAATAATAGGAAGAAGTAACTAATTAGCAATTTAAGTTGATGTGTTAATAGGGGAATTGACATATCATCTTGGCAAGATATGAAAAAAACAGAAAAATCAAAAGGAGTGATAACTGCAGTAGCTGATGGAGTTTGTTGGTTAACTGGCCTGGCTGATGTGATGTATGGCGAACTTGTAGATTTTGGAAATGACCTTTTTGGGTTGGCATTGAGCCTTGAGGAGGAAAGAGTTGGTGTGATTACTTTTGGAGAATTTGACCGGCTTAAGCAGGGAGATACTGCCGCTTCGACGGGCAAACTTATGCAAATTAATGTTAGTGACGAAATGGTAGGTAGGGTAGTAGACCCGCTTGGTCGACCTCTTGATGAACTCCCCGAGTTTACAAAGTCCACAA
>CAYTOP010000086.1:0-230 GCA_964439585.1 uncultured Gammaproteobacteria bacterium | reverse complement strand
TCGATACTCCATTACAAACAGGAATAAAAGCAGTTGACGCTATGATTCCCATTGGCCGTGGGCAGCGAGAACTAATTATCGGGGATCGGCAGGTTGGTAAAACCGCGATTGCCATCGACACGATGATTAATCAGAAAGACTCCGATGTGATATCAATTTATGTTAGCATCGGTCAAAAACGTTCTAAAAATGCTGAAATTATCAAAAAGTTAAAGGAGTATGGTGTTTTT
>CAYTOP010000085.1:2576-3772 GCA_964439585.1 uncultured Gammaproteobacteria bacterium | reverse complement strand
TTCAAGAAGATCACCTTTAACTTTTGCCATATGTGTAATAATGCCCCAAATAAAACTGGCTGTCAACCCGTATCACCATGTCGGAGTGTCTTTGTCTAAATACCTAAGGACGTCCATGCCCGCCATACACCCATAACCCGCCGTGGTTATAGCCTGTTTGTACTTATCGTCGTGAACTTCACCGGCCACAAAAACGCCATTTAAATTTGTCTTAGTGTGATCGAATACTTTAATATATCCTCGGTCATCCATTTCGATAGGACCTTTAAAAAGTTCGCTATCCGGTTTGTGACCTATTGCCAGAAATATTCCATCAACCTCTAAATCCTTTTCTGAGTTGTCCTTATTGTTTTTCAGTCTCAACTTTTCGACTTTATTTGTGCCTACTATCTCAGCAACCTCAGTATTCCAAAAGGCTTTAATCTTGGAGTTGTTAAAAACCTTTTTCTGCATTGCAGCCGAGGCTCTGAATTTATCGCGTCGGTGAATAATATATACATCCGTGGCATACTTTGTGAGAACCAACGCCTCGGTCATCGCCGAATCACCGCCTCCAACAACAGCAACTTTCTTGGCTTTAAAAAAAGGTGCGTCGCACGGAGCACAGGTTGATACCCCACGTCCTGTTAATTCTTTTTCTCCAGGAACCCCAAGCCACTTATCCATCGCCCCAGTTGCTATTATTACGGCTTTTGCTGTATGGATAACCCCTCCGGCAATCAATTCGTGCGGGTCTTTCGTAAAGTCAACCGACTCAACATTTTTTTGGACGAACTCTGCCCCAAAGCGCTCAGTCTGATCGCGCATTTTCTGCATAAGCTCCGGTCCCTGAATACCATCAGGAAAACCCGGATAGTTATCAACTGTGGTGGTAAGCATGAGCTGACCACCCCAAGTATCGCCACCCAAAATCAATGTTGACGCAGCACCGCGTGTTGTGTAAATTGCGGCGGTCAATGCCGCAGGGCCAGAACCAATTATCGCCACATCCCAGGGTTCACCCGGTTTTGGTTTTTGCACAAATTCAATTTTCTCTGCCATAGGTTAACAAATAAAAAATCAGAAACCACAAGAGCAACGAAGCAAAACTTCGTGCTCTAACAGTATTTAAGCCTTTATTTAGGCTATCCCTGTTCCACTTGCTGTTCCAGAACCAGTTTCTATTTCTGTCAATTGCAAGGATGGGTTGGAAAATT
>CAYTOP010000085.1:0-2566 GCA_964439585.1 uncultured Gammaproteobacteria bacterium | reverse complement strand
TGGTTCGTCAGTAGACTCCGTAGAGTCTCCTGGCATTACTTCCCCAGCTACGCTGCCACCCATAGGTGTTGTCGTGGGTTCAGTTTCCATACTCGATTTATCTTCCCCTGGCATGCCTGCAAGAGTTGATGGCTGATTTGTATCAGCACTTACTTCCCCACTTGTCATTGGGGTCGTGGAAGTTGTTGATAGTTCGGTTTTTCCCTCATCCGCAACTTGAACTCCTGTTGGAGGAGTTGGAACGGGAGAATCGGTCATTCCTATAGTTCCCACACCACCGGTTGTAGTTGACACACCAGAAGTAGGTGTATCATCGGAAGTTGCTGCTCCCACATCAGAAGCTGCACCCATTACACCTGGCTGCATCGGATTTTTAGTGTTATCTTTAGGATCCAAAATAATCACCACCTTTCGTTGCGAAGAGCTGGAGAGCGGGAAAGTAAAAGTTTAAAAACTTAAAACTTAAACTCTTCTACTCTATTTTATATTTATAGCCCTTTCTTGATTAAATCTTCGAACGCTTGTTTTTCCCGTTGAGACAGCTTTCGCGTCTCACGGAATCCAATCAGATATATAAATACTATCTAATTGGGACCTGCAAATTTTTCATATCGCTTTTTTTATCAAGTTCTCAAATGCCTGTTTCCCGGCGAACCCAATTTGCCTTCCCACCTCCTTGCCTTCTTTAAAAAGTATTGTTGTGGGAATCGACATAACATCATATTTACCCGATGTTTCCGGATTGTCATCAACATTAACTTTTGCTACTTTAACCTTATCCTTGTATTCATCCGAAAGTTCATCCAAAACAGGATCCGCCATCCTGCACGGTCCGCACCACGGAGCCCAGAAATCCACCAAAATTGGCCCATCAGATTTGGTAACTTTATCTTCAAAATCTTTATCGGTAACTTCAAATGTTGCCATCTTATATTTCCCTCCTTTCTTGAAAGTATAGTATTTAATTGGTCCTGACGTCTAACACTATACCTAGAGTATGACAATTAAGTCAATATGCTATTCCCCACACAACAAGCTTTTTTGCAACAGACAGTGTTGCAAAAAAGCTTGACTTCAGTATAGTATTAGCTACAGCTCATATCAAAACCCTTTGAACTGAGATGCTACCGAGTTTGATTCGGCAAAGCCGCTCAAAACCGATAGGTTTTGAAATAGCTTCTACGTATGAAGAAATCGTACTTAATAATTACACTTGCTGCAGTTGCTATAGTCTTTCTTTCTATTTTTATTATAAAAAAACCGTCTACCAGCTCAGAATTGCCTTCTCCCACCCAAAAACCAGCGACCATGTATGAATATTATTGGGGACAAGGCTGCCCCCACTGCGAAAACGTCGATACTTTTATGGAAAGTTGGGATGGAGCCGATAAAATAGAAATCAACAAAATGGAGGTCTACAACTATCCGGAAAATGCCAAACAAATGGTCCGTAGAGTTGCGGATTGTACTAATATTCCGCCTTCAGATCGCGGTGGAGTTCCTCTTCTTATCACACCCGATGGTCAGTGTCTTCAAGGAGACACTCCAATAATTGACTACTTCAAAGGTTTGGAGTTATGAATAACGTATTAAGCAAAGCTTGGCCGACTTCGTCGGTAAGAATTCTGAATAGGACCAAAACGATCATCACTCTTGCCGCCACATTATTCATTATTCATTATTCATTATTCCCCGCACTTGCAAGTGCGGTTTGCCCCATCTGCACCATCGCAGTTGTTGGTGGTTTGGGGTTATCTCGCTACTTAGGAATTGATGATTCGATAACAGGCATTTGGATTGGCGGATTAATGATTTCTTTATCATTTTGGCTAACAGAATGGCTCTACAAAAGGTACAAGAAAATGGAGAAATATAATAAGAATGTGGTAATTATTACCTCAATACTTTTTTGGTATGGTTTTACTTTTATCCCGCTTAAATACACTAATATTCTTGGTCATCCTTTTAATACTATTCTTGGAATAGATAAATTAATTTTTGGCTCAATCGTTGGCTCGACGGTTTTTCTTTTTTCTATTTTGGCGGATAAAAAAGTGAGGCAAATGAAAGGTAAACAATTATTCGTTTATCAAAAGGTAGTTTTTCCGATGCTGGGTTTAACTTTTGTAAGTTTACTTGTATACTTTTGGGGCGGACTACTTTATTAACTCAAGCACGCTGCAATGAAGATAACCAATTACAAATCATTACTAACTAAAGTTGAAGAGGTCACCAAACAAAAAGGCCTTGATTTGTCCTCCGGCGAGGACTTGTCAATCGGGGTAATGAATCTAATATCCATAGAGGAGCATTTATTCTTCACTTTCAACAAAACTAAAGATAATAAATATCTCGATCTTTTGAACGAAATCAGGCTTATGCGCACTGAACTTTTGCGTGAGATTATTAAAGATTACGAAGGCGAGGTGTGGTGCATCAGTAAGCATCTCCTTGCTGCCTCCATGCGAGTAATGGAAGTTGGCACAAAAGAGCTCAAAAAAAATAACAAAGAGAAAGCAGCCAAGCTGTTCGAAAAAAGTTACCAACTCTATTCCCTATTCTGGGG
>CAYTOP010000084.1:2914-3789 GCA_964439585.1 uncultured Gammaproteobacteria bacterium | reverse complement strand
CAATAAAGATTGTCGACTTGGAGGAAAAAGGTACTAGCTGGAAACTTAAAGCCTCGGGGGTTGTAGGTTATCGTGGGAACACGCCTGAGCATATGAAGACAGACAAAGAATATGCCCCGTTAGCAGAGGTTATAAAAAAGCTACACAAGGAAGCAAGAATTTCCTCGAAAGACATAGCCCTAGCGCTTCCGGAACCGCAAGTGTACACACGGACAATAAAATTTCCACTATTAACCGACGCTGAAATTGCCTCCGCTGTTAAATGGGAAGCTGAACAATATATTCCTATTCCTATTTCAGAAGCTATTATTCAACATCAGATTATTGAACGGCTGGAAGATATGTCGCCACCCCAAGTTTCACTCCTTCTAATTGCTGCCCCGAAGCTATTGGTGGAAAAATATGCAAAAGTTGTCGATATGGCGGGACTTAATTTGGTTGTTTTGGAAACAGAACTTATGGCTCTGGTGAGGTCGTTGGCTCCCGAGGGCAAAACTGTTTTGCTGGCTGATTTCGGTGCACGAGCTACTAATATTGCAATTGCAAAAAACCAAGTGTTAGCATTCTCAAGATCTATCCACACAGCAGGAGAGGCATTAACACGGGCAGTTTCACAATATCTTGGGGTTGAGGAGCAACAGGCTGAAGAATATAAAAAAACATATGGTCTCTCTCAAAGTCGGTTGGAAGGTAAAATAAAGGTAGCCCTTGACCCTGTTTTTTCGGTTGTGGCTGACGAAATGCGTAAGGCTATTCAGTTTTACCAGGCTGAAGAAAAGGGAGAGACTCCTAAGGTGGCAATTCTTTCAGGTGGAACTGCCGGCATGCCAGATGCTGTTTCGGCTCTTACTAGGCTTTTGAACATGGAAGTGTTG
>CAYTOP010000084.1:0-2904 GCA_964439585.1 uncultured Gammaproteobacteria bacterium | reverse complement strand
TGGCAACCCTTTTGCCAGAGTTGAGATAGATCCACAAGCGCAAAGCACGATAAGTGGATATTCACCTTTATACGCCGTTGCTGCTGGTTTAGCTATGAGAAAGGAGTGAGATGGCTGGTGGAATAAATTTACTTCCCCAAGATATAAAGCCGAAAGTTTCAATACTGAAACTTTCTAAAAAACTAAAGCGTTTTATATTATTTGGTTTTATGTTTTTTGTTTTTTTAGCATCAACTGTTGTAGGGACGCTTTTTATACTATCGAATAATTTGAAAAGATCCATAGCAAGACAAGTTGCTGCGAAAACTGAGATAAAAAACTTGGAAGCGACAGAACAGAAGTTATTCTTAATTCGTGATAGGTTGGATAAAATCAAGCAAATAACTGCAGTAAAAACTGCACAAGATCAAATTAATATACTTGAAGACGCACTAAATCAGACGAAAGCTATTGATGGGGTAGATTTTTCTGGTGCAGAATTACAACAAACGGTTGCAAAAGTGTCAATTAATGCCGGAAGTTCCATAGCGCTTTCAAATTTCCTCTATAATTTGTACGGCAATGAAGACTATAAAAGGATTAATTTGCTGGCTCTGAAGTACAATGTAGATCTGGGTTATACTGTTACTTTATCAATTGTAGAATGAAAACACCATCTGTTAAACTGGGTTCTTTCAAAATTGGTCCGAATATTAAGGCTTTGTTTTTCCCTACGATGCTTTTTTTGGTTATGTTTGTTTTGTATTTTTTTGTTATTTCTACCGGCTATGCCAAGATAAGTACCCAACTTGCAGATCTTCGGCAAGCTAAAATTGACGAAACGACCTTGGATGAGAAATTGGCTACTCTTAAAAGCGTGGAGCAGAGTTCACTCTCAGGCACGGATGTGTCTGTTAAGGCGTTGCCCGTAGAAAATCCTGCGATGTTCGCTATCTCTCAAGTTAAGGATTCTGCCGTTTTAGCTACAAGCACAGTTTCAGCTGTTAAATTAAAAAATGAAACCAATAACACGATATCTAAAGATTTATCATTTGCCTCATTAGAAACTACTGTAATTGCTTCAGATGCAGACTCAGTAGTAAAAGTAATGCAAGGAATTATAAATGCTGCACCAGTAACGACGATTGATGAGGTTAAGATTGAGAAAAAACTAGACGCGATGTCAGCAAATATTAAGCTGGGGTTATATTGGGCAGCACTACCCGCAGAAGTTTCTGCGGTTGACGAACCAATTAACGATTTAACTGCTGATGAAAAAGGCTTATTGGATAAGCTTTCCAAGCTAAAACAGCCAATCTATACCACATTAGTGCCCCAAGAAACTACTGATCGGCCAAATCCATTTAATTAAACTAACCTTTTAAAGGAGTTATTTTTCGGAGACGTTTACAAAAACTGATTTATTTTCCAACCTGCCTTTAACTCGTAGGAGATTTTGAATTGCTTTAATTGTTTTGCCTTCCTTGCCGATGATCAGACCGATTGTGTCCGGCTTACTAACAATAGTAAATTGAAGCGTCGAATCATCTTGTTCTTCTTCTTTTATTTCATAATCAGTCAAAGACGTCATGTTTTCTATTAGGAATTTGAGTAGTTTTTCCATGTTGAGTTTGAAATTAGACAGAACGTGTAAGTGCTTTTACTTTAGCCGTTAGTTTTGCGCCATTTTTAATCCACTCCTCTATTTTTTTCCTGTTTATAAAAAGTTGGTCATGCCTGGGATTCCAGGTTCCCAGAACCTCCAAAGGTTTTCCGCCTGTTTTACTCCTTGCCTCTACTACTACAATTCTGTAAAAGGGAGCCTTTTTTGCGCCACTTCTAGATAATCTTATTTTTAACATAACTTTTTTTTAACCCAGGCAAATTGTACCTAATTTCGGTGTAGATATCAAATAATATTTTAACGTTACTCAATATTATTATTTTTAAGAGCATTCTCTGCAGCGTCTTGAGCTGCCTCTCCCTTGTTTTTGCCTACTCCTTTAGCCCAGCTTCCCCCATCGACGACGACCTCCAAAGTAAACGATTTGTCGTGATCGGGTCCTGTTTCTGATACGACTTTGTATGTTGGTGCTCGTAGACCTTTTGCTTGTACAAATTCTTGGAGTCTGCTTTTAGCATCTTTAAGTGGTTGTGTGGTTTTGCTTTGAACATCATCTAAAAGATTCGTTTTTATGAATTTTTTAGCCATTATTATGCCACCGTCAAGAAATAGTGCTCCAATTGTGGCCTCGACCGTGTCAGCTAGTATTGACCTGTTGGTTCTACCGCCTCCCTCTTCCTCGCCCTTAGAAAGATAAATTTTTTTTCCTAGATTAAGTTTTTGGGCTACTTCTGCGAGGTTTTTCGTGTTTACCAGGTTGGCCCTGAGAGCAGTAAGATAACCCTCCTCCTTGTCTGGGAATAGTGTAAAAATGTATTCGGAAACAATGAATTCTAATATTGCATCACCTAAAAACTCCAATCGCTCGTTACTTTCTCGCACTTTGGAGTGTTCGTTTACCCATGATTTGTGCGTCAGAGCAAGTTCCAATAAATCTTTATTTTTGAAATATGTTGCTATGTCGGTCATCAGTCTGATAAGTTGAGGGCATCAAAAAGTTCCTCAACTGTTTCTATATTTGTAAAATCGAGACTGCTGGTGTTTATACCTTCTGTCTCTAAAACTTCAGTAAAATCTGCCATTTCAGTAGCTTTCATATGGAAATCCTCTCTTAAAGAGTCATCTTCGGCGATTTCATCAACCTCAGTTCCAAGATAATCTGCCAAAAGCTCTTTTATTTTTAGTTTTGTGATTTTGGCTACTTTTTCACTGGTGCTCATTGTTTATTTACTTTCATTTTTGTAAATCGTACCCAGTACACCATTGACAAAGGAAGGCGAGTTTTCACCTCCGTACTCTTT
>CAYTOP010000083.1:0-3878 GCA_964439585.1 uncultured Gammaproteobacteria bacterium | reverse complement strand
AAAAGCGGAGGCGAGGCCGTCAGGCCGAGCCGGAGCTAAGACAAGTCAGGGTTTGCGGTTTAGGAAAGAGGTTCTGATTTTTTCGAAAGTCAGCTCTAGACGTAACCATACGTGCGTAAACCAGAATCATGCAGATAGATTTCTTCGAGGAATTCCCCAATGATGATAGTTTGTCTAAGTTGCGTATTATTAAATTTCGAACAAATCTCTATGTTGCCGCTAAAAGTGTAAAAGAATTCTTAGTTTTAAAAACCAGAATTAAGAACTCTTATAGAAATGTAGCTGAGGTAATCTACTGGCTGATTTTAGAGGCAGATGAAGGTTATTGGCTATCAGCATTCTCCAAAACATCTGCAATTAAGCGAATTCTGAACGAGCTTAAAAATACAAACGAAAAGTTCTCAGTACTTTGGGATGCGGAACTGCCAATATTGGCTAAAGAGCTTTTCGTAACTCAATTACCTAATTTCTTCGTAAACCGGAACATTATACAAGAAACATTATTTCATCAAAATCCAAACCATCCTCTTATAATTACAGCATTTCCCAAAAGCGGAATAAATAAATTGCTCTCGAGTCTAGCATGCACTTATTTTTCTTCTGGAAGTTTTCCCTATATTGATATGCTCTATACTTCTTTACTGAGGATAAAAAATAAGTCTGGGTATCTGCGTAGTCTCATAAAAAGAAATAAAAATAAATTTCAGGGATACTCTGTCGCGCTTGGGCTTATTGGGCGAGGGGTAGAAGATTTCTCAACACCATTAATCTCTCCCATGAACCTAAAAATGGATTTAAGTATCGCGCAGAAAGAAGGAGTAAAAAATGTAGTGCTCTATCGCTTAGGAGGCTTAAATAAAAATTATCTCGGAGTGCTTGAGAAATTTGTCAGTAAATAGTCCACAAAAAGTGTTAATTTATTGAGTTGTACTTTATTATACATTTTTTAGTTCTAAAGCATAGACCAAATCCCGTAATAGACCGCCAGATAGGAATAATCTGATAAAATCTAACTATGATTAAAGATTTGAACAAACTCGCCAGAAAAATTGTTGAGACAAATCAATACCTGACGATGGCAACTTCAGATAAAAATGGCTCTCCGTGGACTGCAGCTGTTGTATATTCCTATGACAAAGACTGGAATTTTTATTTCGTTTCAATCCCTTCATCTAAACACTGCCAGAACATAGAAAATAATAAAAGGGTTGTAGTTGCAATTTTCGATTCACATCAGCTTTTTGGTGAAGGAGTCGGTTTACAAATAGAGGGTGAAGCAATTATGGTGGATATTAAAGATACGCCTAAAGTAGCTACAATTTATTTTGGAAGAATATACCCATATGGCAAGGTGACGCATAATGCCGGTCAGTATATCAAAAGATTTATGAAGAAAGGAGAACTATACAGATTTTATAAAATTCGACCGACAAAGTTTTGGATGAACGACCCAAATAGTAAAATTGATCTCCGAGTCGGAGTAAAACCTTAAATAGTTTTTAGACTTATCCCGCCGTCAACCACCACGATTTCCCCAGTCATTGCATCATTTTTGATAACAGCTAAAGCTATTTGAGCAATTTCTTCGGGCAAAATCATTCTCTCAATTAGTTGTTCTTTTCCGCTTTCTTGAAATTGTTCCTCGGTAGTGTTTTTCCAAAGTGGCGTTTTTACATATCCGGGCGCTAGTGCGTTTATAAGAATTTTTGGCGCTAAGTTCTTAGCCATTACCTGAGTAAAGTGACTAACGGCTGCTTTTGAGGCCCCATAAGCAGGGAGTTCTTTCCAACAGGCCTTTCCTTCGGCATAGACTGAAGAAATATTAAGGATCTTTCCTCTATCTTTCATTAACTCCACCGCCTTCCCTGTGCAAAAAACCGTTGAAAATAAGTTAACTTGAAAAATTTCTTTCCAAACCTTTGTTTCATACAAATCTCTGGGCCTATTTATGCCGGCATTGTTGACAAGGATATCTAATTTCCCAAACTTCTCCTTTACAAAATCAAATACAGCTTTCATATCTTCTTCGCTGTGCAAATCAACCTTGAATTTTTGCCCCTTTTTACCAACCTCTTTTAATGTATCGTCGCCCCCTTTTTCATTAGAGTTGTATGTGAAGATAACGTTGCAGCCTTCCTTGGCGAGGGCAATAGAAATAGCTTTTCCAATTCCGCTACTTCCGCCTGTTACAACAGCGATTTTATTTTTTAAATCCATACAAATTTAAGCTTCCCAAATTCCGTATTCTTCCGGAGCGTAAAGTTCTTTGTTGAAAAACTTTAAATACTTTGGCGTAATCCTCCAAATGTTAGTGTCAGCAAATTTTATAACCTCCTTTATCGTTATCTCCTTTTCTACTCCGGGGTTTTGCTTATGCCAAAGGGCTAATGCCTTAGTTAGATTGATAATTCCCTTAACCTTCTCAATTGTGCCGGATCCTTGGATTCCCTTTTTGGGTCCAAAAATCTTTTGGTGAGAATCGAAAATATTAAATGCGATTTTGTTGTTCTTAGTCATATCTTTGCCATGAATTGAGTTTGGATCGGTAACAATGTACAGATTCATATCTTTATCAATTCCATAATAAACAGTGCATACCCAGGGGCCTTTTGAGGACTGTGTGGCTAAGGTCATGATTCCGTTCTTATTAAGGAACTTGAAAATATCTTGCCCGATTAGAACATTTGTTCTTTTACCCATCAAGGCTATAATATCACCAGGGTGAATAAATTCAAAATTGAGCACTGGTTCTATAAAAATATCCTCAGGCCATATTTGTTTGCTGTTGATTCCGAAAAAATCCACGACCAAATGACTAAGTTTGGAGAACTCACGGAAAATGCAGGCTGGTTTTTAGAAGCCCAATACTCATATAAAAGCGATAGGTTGAAAAGGTCTTTTTTAGATGTAGATTTTGAGAATCCAGTGGGGCTTGCTGCCGGGTTTGACTACGATGGACATTTAGCCAAAACAATGAAACATATCGGGTTTGGATTTAATACCGTTGGTACAGTTACGGCTAAAGCTTACGGAGGTAACCAGAAGCCTAGGTTGCTAAGACTTGTAAAATCTCGGTCGATTCTTGTAAACAAAGGTTTCAAGTCAGAAGGTGCGACCAAAGTGGCAAAAAGGCTAGACTCAAAAAATCTTCAAGGGCATACTGTCGGAATCAGTGTCGGAAGCTCAAACATTCCAGAAGTGAACACAGTTGGCAAAGCGATCAATGACTATGTCTTTACTTTCAATGTTTTTAAAAACAAGCCTTACGTTAAATATTTTGAACTTAATATCAGTTGTCCTAACACAGCGATGACTGAGTCATTTACTACACCACAAAATTTTGAAAAACTGGTATCCACCGTAAGCAAACTGAATTTGAAGCAACCAATTTTTGTGAAAATGCCAAACGAAATAGTCAGTAAAGAAGCAGAAAGCTTAGTAAGAATTGGTTTAAGGTATGGAATAAAAGGCTACATTTTCTCTAACCTTGTTAAGGATCGGGGAAATAAACACTTTGTAAAAAGCGAGATCGAAAAGATGGAAGACTACAAGGGTAACTTTAGCGGGAAACCTTGCACGGAGAACCCTAACAAACTTCTGGCGCATGTTAGGACAAAATTCGGCAATAAGGTTGTCTTGATTGGCCTTGGCGGAATTTTCAATGCGAAAGACGCAATCCAGAAGTTTGAAAGTGGAGCCGATTTAGTACAACTTATAACAGGAATGATTTTTGAAGGACCTCAAATAGCAGGAGAGATAAATTATCAACTTTCTGTTGGTAAGTAGAGGGAGTGTGTTTAATATATTTTACGTTGGCACGCAAGGGATGGGAGGGGCAAAGTCAAAAATTTCTTTTTCTCAAGAAATTTTAGTAAAAT
>CAYTOP010000082.1:1529-3956 GCA_964439585.1 uncultured Gammaproteobacteria bacterium | reverse complement strand
AGGTCGATTGCGCCTCGATATTCTTTGAGAAGGTGAGAGAGGACTTGGAGATTGTCACCCCAGAATAATTGGTTAAACTCCTTTGAGTTTTTATCTCCGTAGATTTCTTTTTCCTGCGCCGGGAAGTACTCGACTTTTTCGAGGGGTTTCTTACCTACCCAGGTGAGCATTGGTCTGCCTTTGGCTTTTGTAATGGACAATGTGTCTTTTTGAACCATAGTTATTTTAATTTTATCGAAAAGAGTATAACGATAATGCTGATATCAATAAGGCGACTACAGCTATAAACAAATTAGCATAAGTAATCCTTGATGAACTTATCTCGTACAACTTTCGATTACACGTTTCGATAATCTTATTCTCTAAGGTAGCCAAATATCGGACTTGGTCTGATAGAGCTTCAATTTGTGCCTGTTTTTCGTTGATATCTGTGGCTAACATACAATTTTGAAACTCAGAAATATCGTCATATAAGTCTTCTAAGTCTGGTCTGAGTTGGTCAAACTCCTCCAAAATACTATTTAACTTGTTCTTTTTGTCACTCCAAGACGACTTCGCTTTTTCTGATTTATCGTAAATATCCCTTAATAAACCAATCAGTTGCGTAGAAGATGCATACAAATCATTAGACCAATAAAAATATCCTTTGTAACTTGTAAAAATATCCAATTTATCAGGTGCGTGGTGGTATTTTTTAGGCCTATCAAAACCATCATTCAAATCTTTAGAATTATTCTTAAGTTCTGCATATGCAGTGTTGAAAGCTTGATGTTTGGTGTAGATGCGATTTTTTCCCATAAGTAAACTCTCGAATTAACTGTCTTTTTTGTATTTTTCAATAAACTCCTCAAAGTCTGTTTTTTTGACCCTAAATTGTTTTTCTACTTGGTAGGACTTGAGTTTACCTGCCTGTATCCACCGATAGACAGTCATATATGAAACTTTGAGTATTCTTGCTATGTCCTTTGGAGTTAAAAATTCTTCTTCCATATTTCCTCAACAATAGAGAGTAACATTCTTTAACATTGGTTACAATTATGGTATACTTTTGGTCAATTCGCAAGAGGAAAAATAGACCGTGATGACGATAAGAATAAGTATATGCCATTAGCTAATTTCGACGATAAAGTGTTTGTAAAAGCGGGTGCAGTAGGATTCCCCCAGGAGGAATTATTGGAAGAAACGATACACGATGGTAAGAAGGTTAAAAAGCAAGCGCAACTTACGGTAATCCATCATAAATCGGGGGTTCAGTGTCGCTTGGCTCTTAATGAATTTTCAGTTGGTAAGGACGGTACTTTAACTCAAACTGGACACATTCCTCTGAACGAAGAGGCAACGGACAAATTATTCAAGTATCTTCTCTCAAAAGATAAGTTTTCGGAAATAGCTCATACCACCTTTTATACCGTGGTAGAGAGTATTGCTCCGTTGGATAAACAGGCCATAGAGCAGTTGGCTAATCTCATTAGGCGGGCTGTAAGAAACAAGCAGATTGAGAATGTTTTGCCATCTGATGTCGTCACTAATTTCTCTGCTGTGGTTCATCAAATACGGTACAAAAAGGCAATAACAGAACTTGAAACGATGTTGGGAGCAGAACATACTGAAAAGGAATACGAGTCTTGGTTTTTGGAAAATCACTGGATATTCGGTACTGAATACCTTCGAACTGAAGATGTAAAAATCGGTTGGCGGACAAGTGGCGACATTATTCTAACAAGCGTAGATGGCTATCAGGATGTTATTGAATTGAAGTTGCCCACAGAGGAAGTACTACTTCGCGATGATTCACACGACAATTGGTATCCATCCGCAGGTTTATCAAAGGCCATATCGCAAGCTACAAAGTACATTCAGGAGTCAGAAGATACAAGAACGGTTATTGAGTCAAAAGAGGGAGTTCCGTTTCTAAAACCCAGAGCAAAAATCGTCATTGGGCGAAGTTTGAGTTGGACAAACAATGATGGTGACAAACGATTAGATTGCCTAAGGAAGCTGAATGCGCAACTTCATAACATACAAATTATGACTTACGACCACCTTTTGAAGTGTGCCAGAATGATGGTTCACTACTATGAGGGTGAGGGAAGCACATTATGAACAAGAATCAATACAAGTTAAGCCCTTCTGATTTCCGTTATTTATGGAACGACTGTAAGCATTGTTATTACCAGAAGATTAAGTTTGGCGTTTCGCTCCCCTCAATTGGTCTTCCGGGTGTGTTTTCAAAAATGAACTCTCTGCTACAAGCGTCAATTATGGGAATAAATTTGCAGGATATCAATCCCGATTTACCATCCGGGATTATCGAAGTAAAAGAGGGGTTTTTGAAGTCTAAGCCGGTACCAAGTGCAGAAGATTGTTTTATCAGTGGCAGATTTGATGTTGCCTCCCGCTTAGACAATGGCACCTTTGCGGTAATTG
>CAYTOP010000082.1:0-1502 GCA_964439585.1 uncultured Gammaproteobacteria bacterium | reverse complement strand
AAAAGAAGACCAAGCCAAGAAGTTTTCAAGTCAGCTTCACGCTTACAAATACGCTATGGAGAACCCTGCAAATGGGTTTGTTGAGCCGAAGACGGTGTCCAAGATGGGACTTATTACCATCGCTCCTGAGTCAATCGAGTTAAACGGTGGCAAGGTCATATTCCACGCTATGCCTAAGTGGCACGATATTCCCATTGAAATGGATAGCTTTTATTCACTTATCTCGGAAATTTCAGGAGTGTTGAATAGTGAATTGCCCGAACCTTCTGAAAATTGCGCCTGGTGCCAGTACAGAACTAAATTCAATGGTAAAAGTTCGTCAGTTGACGATATACCCTTCTAACACCAATTGTCTAAGACTTAGACTATTGATATAGTTTGATATAGGAAGAAGTCTATATTGTAGAAAATTAGTGTCTGGGGGATTTCTATAACTGTCCAGTTGCTTTTCCTGTAAGGTAAGTAGCAAAGGCTTCTTCGCAGGTTTTATCAGGAAGTTCGACTACCGCATCATCAAAGCCTTGCCCTATTTCTTGTAGGGTAGCTTCAACACCCCGTTTTTTCAGAGCATTTTGTCCTTGAACAATACGGTCTGATACCCACTGGTCATCTTGCTCGCACATAGCAGTTAGCTTCACCAACTGTCTATGGAAAACCTGTATCGTTGCTGGGTCTGGATTGGGATTGTTGGTATCCAGTTGTGCTAATTTTTCCTCCCAAGTCTTCTCTTGGATAGTTGGCTGGGTTTGCTCTTCTATCTTCTGCTCAAGTTTCTGGCTTGTTTGTTTGAGGTTTTCATTCGTCTTTTCAAGATTATCTTTAACATCCTCAACTTTACCTTTATCATAACCTGCTCCCAGAGTAAAAAAGAGGATAAGTACACCAATGGTGGCCAAACCTTTAGCCTTTTTACTCCAATTAGTTTTAGTCCAAATTAACCAGATAATTAAAAATGGAAGGATAAGAAGTGCTATTAGAGCGCCCCACCAGTGGAAGTACCAGGGTTTATTACTTTTACTATTCTCCATATTTGTTAAATCAAAGGCAAGTAATACTCGTAACGATTTGCCTGGATTATAGGTAAATAATGGCATAAATGCAAGATATATCTGGTAAAGAAATGTCTTTCTTTTCTCTACGCTAATAATACGTAGATGAATTACAATTTTTTATACCAAAAGTTATCACAACGGATTGAGAGGTTGAGAAAAGATAGGGATATGACCCAAGAGGAGCTTGCTGAGAAAGCAGGGCTTCATAGGGCTTATTTCTGGGATATAGAGAACGGCAGAAACATCTCAATTAAGACTGCCTACAAGGTTGCCAGAGCCTTAGGGGTGAAACTGTCAGAGTTGTTTGATTTCTGATTTATTTTCGTAGCATCTGCAAAGCGTCACGAATTATCTGTAATGGCTCATTGTCACTTTCCTGTTGAGGCAGTTCACTGACTTGTAGGTTAATCTGGTTAATTTGAGTGATACTTGTCCTTTGAGGATTGGTAA
>CAYTOP010000081.1:0-4068 GCA_964439585.1 uncultured Gammaproteobacteria bacterium | reverse complement strand
GCCCTCCTCGGCTTCACCACCCTCAAATCCGCTCTGGCTAAAAAATAAAATCGCAATCTGTTAACATTAAGCAATAGATGAAAATTCTGAAAGAACTACTTTTATATTTTGTTCTGCCTTTGTTCCTCGGTGTTTTGATTAATGGAGTTGGGGTTAGCTACATATTTCTATGTAGCCTTAGCGGCGGTTGCAGTATTAACAATTTTTTCTTTTTTTTCTTTCTTTTTCCGATTGCAATCGATATCTATTTTTCTAAGTTGATTTTTAAACGTCTAACAGAAAGTGGTGGTAAAAACAAAAGTATTATTTACACAATTATCTACTTATTAATCTTAATTTGTGGAGATTATCTCGTATTTTTAATTCGTTAATAGGTTTCACCACCCTCAAAACTACTCTTACGAGCAGTGATGAATTTTACAATTGAAGATACTTGAAATAAATTCACGTATCAGCTAACCACTTCTTTCTTCAGTTCGCCTGATTATCTCCTTTTTAACGTATATATTTCCTACTCCATAATTTGCAAGCGTGTTGTCAAATTGTTCGAAGTCTCCACTGGCATATTTAGCAGCAAGCTCTCCTCTTAAATGTTGCTTTGTTTTTTCTGCTATCCTTCTCTCTTCAAGAGAAAGCCTATTCCCAAACGAATCCACACCCAGGTGAGAATTCCTCTCAAAAATTGTCAGTGGTCCAATGTCTGTCAGTAGTTCGTCCGGAATACCATCCACAATGCGTTTAGCTATTTGTCTATTGTATTCGTCAATCTCTTCTTCAGGGGTCTTGTCTCTTTTGTCTTTTCTCAACTTGCACGTATTTTAATACACATACACTGAAAATGCGAGGTTCCACACTTATGCAATTTTCCAAGCTTTGAGGGAGTACTTGGCTTCAGAGGCCGTCAGCTTTTTAACCACAATTCCCATTTGAACCATCACAAAGTCACCTTTTTTGACCTTCTCATCCCCCACCAGTGCAAATCTCTCCTCGCCGGGATACTTTACGGTTGCCTTGTGACCTTCTATTTTTTTAATTTGACCAGGAATGGCGAGACACATAATTTAAAATTAAAAAATTCAAATGCCAAATCTCAAACAAATTACAAATTTTAATGTTTTGAAATTTGGTACTTGGATATTGTTTGGTTATTGGAAATTGGATATTGACCACTTAGCTACTCTTTTAGTGGCTACCCAATATGTTATCATATTTGAGTATGGATGCTCCTGCTGCGAACGAGAAACGCAAGATGGTTATTGGGTGGTTTAGCTTCACCTGCTGTGAAGACTCAACAATACTTTTTACAGAATTACTAAACGATCATTTGGATGAGTGGAAAAAAGTGGTTGAGTTTAGGCACGTCAGAGCCCTAAAAACCAATAATTCTCTAAAGGATCTTGATGTTGCCTTCATCGAAGGAGCAGTATCCTCCGACAAGCAGGCAGAAGAAGTTAAAAAGATAAGAGATAATTCAAAATATGTGGTTGCAATAGGCTCGTGTGCAGTTACAGGTTTGCCTTCTGCCAGTCGCAATGCCTTCACTCCCCAAGATATTACAGACAGGATAAACCGCTACATGCAGGACTTTAATTATTCGCAAAAGGTGAGAAAACTTGACGAGGTTATAAAAGTCGATGATATGGTTGCAGGTTGCCCAATGAACGTTGATGTATTTCAACAAACGCTTACTAAGTATTTAAAGATGTTCAATTTAGTATGACGGTTCAATATCATACATAATTCATAAATCTTTATTCATAATTCATGCACAGCGGCGAAGTAACAATTGACAACATTACAAAAATAGAAGGTTCGGCGGGGCTTAAGGTCATTATTGAAGACGATGCCGTCAAAGATCTTAAGTTTATCTTGCAGGATTATCGCCGGTTTTATACCCAAGCAGTTAAGGGCAAACCGATAATTGCCGCGCCATCTTTCCTCTCCCGAATTTGCGGCACCTGCTCAGTTGCCCATTTATTTGCTTCCATAAAAGCTCTTGAGATGTCTCAAGGAATTGAAGTAAGCGAACAAACAAAAATATTAAGACGTCTTGCGTACGACGGCTTAATGATTCGCGACCATGCCCTCCACATTTACTTTTTCGTCCTCCCGGATCTTCTTGGAGTTGATTCCATCCTGGATATTCCGGACGACGATAATGACGCTGGCCACATCTTACTGCACGACTCCTTTGATATCAAAAGGTTAGGGACTGACATTACAAATGTAATAATTGGTGCGGCGGTTCATGCACCAATCCCCACAGTCGGTGGTTTCTTGAAAAATCCTGATCCGGCAAAGTTTCCAGATCTTGTAACTAGACTTGAAGCAATCAGGCCGCAAGTACTTCGCGGAATTAAAACGTTTGCCGAATGGCCGGAAAGCCTTGTTAGAAATTCCGATTATTTATACCTAAGGAATGATAATCAGTATGATTATCTGGAAGGCGACATCGTAAGCTCAAGTGGCCGTAGACTGACTAGCGACAAGTTCTTGGAATTCATGCAAGAGGTCGTTATTCCCTACTCCCAGTCTGAAGGCTATAAATTCTCCGATACCCACGAGGATTATTTAGTAGGTGCTTTGCCAAGAGTTAATTTCAACAAAGACCTGTTGCACCCAAGAACCAAGGCTGACGCCGCAAGCTATTTGTCACTTTTCCCGTCGCAAAATATTCATCACAACAATCTTGCCCAGGCTATTGAAATATTAAATTCGGTTGACGATGCGATTGACATCCTAAAAACTTTCCAGGTAAATGCTGATGAAAAACCCGTGCGAAAGCCACCGCAAGCGGGTACCGGAGTTGGGGTTGTAGAAGCTCCACGCGGCACTCTCTACCATATGGCCAAAACTGATGACAAAGGTATGATTGTTGATTACGACGTCATCGTCCCAACGGCACAAAACCAGATAACCATCGAAAACGACCTCAAAAAATACTTCAATGACAATATTAGTAAAACCGAAGACGAACTCCACCACGCAGCAGAAGAAATCGTGCGTGCCTACGACCCCTGCATTTCCTGCTCAACCAACTTCCTTAAAATCGACTGGATCCGCAAATAATTAACTTTTCCACTCTGTGGTAAACCTATAATTGTAACTTTCTTTAACTTTCCTAATTTATTAAGATATTGAAGCTGAAAGCCAAGGTCAAAATCGTGTACCGTCACGCTTCTGTCAACTTTTAACTTATCTAGGCTGCTTTCATCAATAACAGTAACCTTATCAATTCCCGCAACCGCATCCAAAATCACAACATTAGGCTCACCTGCAAACGGCAAGTCTTCATTTGGATTAATGGTGACAAATTCAACACCCTTAACTTTGCCTTCCAATTTCTTCGCAGCTGTTAGTGCCATCACATCTCCCCCAAAATCCCGATTCCCAAAAACATACACTTTCATAGACACAATTGTATAATGACTTACAATGGTTACCAAAGCATTGCAGTTGGCATCACGATTCGCTCTTCCCCCAAACTCTCTTGGCTACTGTGGTAAAGGAACTGCACCGGAAAAGTTTAAAAGCTGCATATTGGGCAATAGCTGTGATGCAGTTTCGGAAGAGATAGATAAATTCATTGTTCTTGGACCATATTTGGAAACGCTTTCAAAAATTACCGGCAAAGATAAATACGCCTATGAGGTAGTAGAAGCATATTGGCTCGGAAACGATGAGCTAAAAAAAGCAAAACAAAAAGACTATTTTCTACTTCTTGAAATTCTTGCAAAACAGGGCGTCCCACCATGGCTAATTGATGAACTTAAAGACAAAAAGCCAAATAAGTTTATTCCTACTCACCTTTTCCAAGTTCTGCATGTAGGCGTAGGCCGCGCAAGTGGCTCTGTTCCCTACAACATGGATACGATAAATAACTGCATGATCCGCTGGGGGAAAGTTGAAAAGATCGGCAAGAAAAATTTAACCATCAACCCCATTTCGCTAAAAAAAGTTGGCAATAAATTTAAGTTAACCTTAAAAAGAGAATCTTATCCATATCGTGCCGACTTCATGCCCGACTTAAAAATTGGTGATACTGTCGCCGTTCATTGGAAACAGGCG
>CAYTOP010000080.1:0-4273 GCA_964439585.1 uncultured Gammaproteobacteria bacterium | reverse complement strand
TCCTATGCAATAGTAACGGGAGTTGTAATGTTTATCGAACTCCCCAGGCTTTATAGGGGTTATATTAAATGGGCAAAAAGCTAATTGAGCGGGTCCTCAATTGGATTTTGAGAATCAAACTCTATGGTTTTTGATTTTGGAGTAAAATTAAGTAGGTTATACTCTTTATACTTTACGTTCCCATTTGGTAAAAACTGAGCAATTATAAACAGAGTGTTATTACTCTGAGGAATTAGATTCAATATATATTTTCCGGATTTTGGGTTTACGAACGCCACCATTCCGCCTTTATCCTTTTCTGTGTTACCATACTGATCGGTTACCCAAAAGCTTGAGGGATGCCCAATTAATATTAAGGCCGAATATGGTTCTTTGAATGTTGAACTCAAAATAGTCGAGGCAGGGGTTCCTAAAAATTCCAAAATTTTTGCCATTCCCTCCACGGATCCCACTAAGCCGGAGTGTGTTTGGTTTATTACTTCGTTGTGATTGCCATCGATCATACTACTTAGTGTAAGAACGGTCCCGTCACCTTGACTTGAAAATATTTTGCCTGCAGGTTTTCCATCTAGCCAATCGTTTTGTAAAAGATCCTTTTTATTTGGATTTTTGACAGGAATTTGAGAAAGAGTGTTAAAACCCGTACCGACAAGTGTTTTAAAGTTTACATTCTGTAAATTACTTGGGTTAAAAAACCAGTTACTAATGTTTTTTTGGACCACGACAGGTAATCGGGTCTTTGAGTCAACAAGATACCCAAAGGACGGTAGTAAGTTTTTAACTGACGGGACCTGCTCCTGTAGGATTGCACGATTGTTTGAAAAGATTCCGCCACAACGTTTCAAATACAAAGTCATTGCTATCTTTGTTAAGAAATTGTCTTCCCAAATATCACCGCCAGCCCATGCAGGAAAAGACTGAACGGCGCCTTTTAGCGGCGAGCCAACTGCTAGGAGACCAACTGTTTTCGTGTCGCCGTAATATTTAGTTACATAATCTACTGCAACAAGGCCCCCCATGCTGTGCCCTATTAAAGCAACCATTTCTCTTGAAGCCGTGTTAGTGTTAATAAAACTTGAAAGAAGACTTGCATTATTTGATATATTTTTTCGCCAATCGTAATAAAAGGGTTTAGTGTCCCAGCCATATGTAGTTAATGTTTTAAGAATTGGTTTGTAAATTTCTTCAGCATATGGAGCCAATACCCACCCACCGGAGTAATTATCTAGCTTGCAATTTATAAGGGCATCAGGGTTCCAACTACCTCCAAAACCTGGGGCAAAAAATACTTTCGAAACAGAGTTTGGGGTAGGGGAAGGTGCTAGTGTTGGAATAGAAGTGGGGGTGGGAAAAGGAGTTTCGGAATTGCTTAAATCGATAAGTTGCAAATTTGTTGTAAAACAATCCGTAGATTCTGAGCAACTCGAACCTTGCGTAAAAAAAACTACATTTGTAAAAGCAGTAAAAATTTTAGTCCAGCCACCATGGTAGCAACTGTACGTTGGGCAAATCCAGTCCCGGCCAAGTCCATAATCGTAGTTATTCCCGTCAGTTAAATAATTAGAAATAAAATCTCCACCAGTTCCTACAAATGGTGTCTGCTCCGTAAACTTGTAGGTATGGCCAGGAATTACGTCAATAGAAATCGTAGGTTTACCTGTATAAGGATGGATTTGTGCTGATGAATTAGTGCCAATCATATTGAAACAGAGGTTATCGATCTGTCCACTAGCACCCTTACCGGAACAGTCAGTTGTTGCAGGCAGGCTCCATATCACAAGAGGATTTGTAGTAGGATTCTCAGGTGAGCTTAAATCGGTTAAGGTAAGATTAGAAGTAAAACAGTTTGTTGAAGAAGAGCAAGCTGAAGCCTGCAAAAAATATAAATCTGTGCTTGTTGCCTCAAAATCCTTACTCCAACTTTCATAGTAGCAACCATCCATGGAACAAATCCAATCCTTACCTAACCCGTAATCATAACCTTGACCGTCAGTTAAATAATTAGAAATAAAATTTCCCTCAACTCCTGAAAAGTCGGTTGTTTCAATAAATCTATATTGATGCCCAACTATCACATCAAAATGTATTGCTGGGTCGTTGGGATGTATCCATGATACAGTGCTGTTTACACCATTTTTGTTATAACAAAGATCAGAATAACTTTCCCCATTTCCACCTTGACCCGAACAATCAGTTGTAGCAGGCATACTCCATACAAGCTCCGAGGCTCTAACATTTGCGGTAAGTACAAGAAGGCATATAGGTACTGTTACAAAAACCACCATCAAGCGAGCAATTTTCGTCGACATATTAAAATATAGACAAATCTATAGTATTCATAGATTCACTTATCTTTATATATACATATTAATAACTTAAAAATTTGTTTGTCAAGTGATATATTGATAAACTCCGTTTATGGATTCGAACAAAATCAATAAGCTGAACGAAATGTACCACAAAGGGGACAGAGTGCAAAAAAGAATTATTAACTTCAAAAATTACACCTATAGGACTTTAGTTGAGGTTTTGGATGTATATATCAAACAAGGGGATAATATTCTTGATTTAGGGTGCGGAGTGGGGACCCTGGATTTTTATTTAGCTTCCAAGGGCAACTCTGTGACGGGAATCGACCAATCTGGAATTGCGGTAAAAATGGCGACAAGAAACTCCAAGATCTTGGGTGTAGACAATAAAACAATATATTTTCAGAAAAGCATTTTTAAATTTAGTACAAAAGAAAAATTCGACGATGTACTTTTGTTTGAGGTTATTGAACACCTGCCTAATGATGCCAAAGTTTTTCCAATAGTTCGAAAGCTATTAAAAAGGACCGGTTTGTTATTCATCTCGACAAGATCGTCAAGAGCCCCACTGAGTAGAATAGGTCTTACCAGGAGACATGATGAAAGAGTTGGCCATCTACGAAGATATAAGCTAGAGGAGGTGGAAAAAACGTTAAAAAGCCTAGGCTTTAAGGTTGTATACAAATCAAAAACGGAAGGATTTTTCAAAGAATTGCTATTTTCTTATCCGAAACTTGGCTCACCCGTTGTTCGGGTAGCAAATAGGTTTGCGTTAGTCTCCGATACGTTAGATTTCGTTGACAATGTATTTCTAAAACTGTGTGGAGAGTCACAGATAATAATCGTAGCAAGAAAAAGATGAAAATTGCTTTTGACGGGCGTTATGCAGAAGGGAATCTGGCGGGTATAGGCAAATACGCTAAATCGCTACTTCAAGAATTGGATAAACGTGGAATAAGGTGTGTCATCTTTTACTCAAAAGAACCCAAATATAAAATCCACGGAAAAAATATAAAATCAGTGGTCCTTCGTGTTAAGAATAGATATCTTTTTGAACAAATTGCATTACCGTTTGCTTTGGCCAAAGAACAAGTGGACTTATATCACGCCGTTGGGAATATTGGCATTCCTCTTGTGTGCCCTGTCCCGTCGATTTTGACGGTTCATGACATTATCCCCTTAGAAATAAAAAATTATTTCAGCTATTCGCAAATGCCCTTTTTGTCTAAGTTCTCATATCTTTTCCGATTAACTACCTCAATTTTTAAAGCCAACAAAATTGTTACTGTTTCCAGCTATGTTAAGAAAGAGCTAGCAGAAAAGTTGAGAGTATCGTCTATAAAAATTCAAACAATACATTCGGGTTCTCCAAGTTTTGATAAAGAGGGGAGACTACCCGATAAGCTTAAAAACCAGAAATATATTTTAAATAACGGAGGGATTGACGTTAGGAAAAACCTTAACCGGTTAATTGATGCATTCGCTATATTTCATAAAAAACACCTGGATTATAGATTAGTAATAACGGGTAATAACAAGGGAATTGTGCGTCAATTAAAAAAACAAGTTGCAAAACTTAAGCTGGGTCATTCAATTGTTTTTACTGGATATTTGGATAACGGGTCCTTAGTCGCTGTGATTAAGAATGCAGAGATTATTTGCTACCCGAGCCTGAGTGAAGGTTTCGGTTTTCCAGTTCTTGAAGGCTTTGGTTTAGGTATCCCTGTAATTTCTTCAAACCTCTCGTCGATTCCCGAAATTTCAGGCAACGCTGCGATTTTGATAAATCCGAAAAATATTGTTGAGATATATAGAGCTATGGAAAAGTGCATTTCCGATAAGAAGTTAAGAAAGTCAATGGTTTCCAGAGGGAATGATCAGTACAATAAGTTCAGATGGGACGAAACCGCAAATGAATATATCGCTTTGTATAACCACATTTAATGAAGAGGGAACGGTAGCCG
>CAYTOP010000079.1:0-4277 GCA_964439585.1 uncultured Gammaproteobacteria bacterium | reverse complement strand
CAGAGCACAGGATTCATAAACCTGCGGTCACTGGTTCGATCCCAGTCGCTGGCACAGTAGCAATTTTGTAAACCGTGGGTCGTGGGAGGAATAACCAATTTGTGTTACAAATTGTCGACTCCCACCTCTGCCACACAATTTAGTTATTGGTTGCTAGTGATTAGTGATTAGCAGCCTTCTTCCCTTTAGCTTCGAAATGGGGTATCATTTGCATATTATGACCAAGAAACGAGTTCTTTCCGGCATTAGGGCGACAGGTAGACTTCATTTGGGCAATTATCTTGGCATGGTAAAGGGCATGATGGCCTTGCAGGAAAATTCCGAGTATGAAGTTTTTTTCATGGTTGCGGATTTACATGCCCTAACTACACCTTTTGATCCTGAAACCATCAAGCAGAACACGCGCGATGTTGTCTTGGATTATCTAGCTGCAGGACTTAATCCAGAAAAAGCGTCGGTTTTTGTGCAATCTCATGTCAGAGAGCACATTGAGCTTTCGTATCTACTTTCAACAGAACTAACGATTGCAAGACTTAGTCATTTGCCAACATACAAAGATAAAGTCAAGCAATATCCTCAAAGCAATACTATGGCACTTTTATACTATCCAATACTAATGGCAGCAGACATTCTGTTATACAAAACCGAGATGTTGCCAGTTGGAGACGACCAGCTACCACACTTAGAGATAACACGCGAAATTGCCAGAAAGTTTAATGAAAAATATAAGACGGATTTTCCAGAACCGGAACAAATAAAAGCAGAAGGCCATTATGTTCCATCCCTTACTGGGGAGGGCAAGATGAGTAAGTCTGTTGAAGGAAGCTATATTAATTTGACTGATGATTTGGTTACGATTAAAGCGAAATTGGCTGGAGTACCAACAGATTCAGGCAAGGGGAAGGAAACCCTAAAAGAGGGGGGAGTAGCTTCGCTTTTGACCTTTGTCGAACTTTTTGAGGGCTTGGACAAACGCAAAGAGTATGAGAAACAATATCAAGATGAAGGATTGAGATACAAAGACTTGAAAGATGAACTAGCTGTAGCTATTTACAAAGAACTCGAACCAATTCAAGAAAGAAGAAAGTTATTTGAAAATGACCCGTCAAGAGTTGACAGAATTTTGGAAAGTGGTGCTAAAAAGGCTCGTACAATTGCATCTGAAACACTAAAAGAAGTCAAAGAAAAAATGGGCCTTCTTTAGAGATTACTCCACATACTGTTTATAATAATGTAAACTACAACCATGTCAGACGAAATTACTATTGATGATTTTGCAAAGTTGGATATCCGAATCGGGAAAGTTTTGGAAGCTAAGGAAGTTGAAGGAAGCGACAAGATGGTAAGATGCGTTGTTGATTTTGGAGAACAGGTCGGCAAGCGAGTTATTTTTTCCGGCGTCAGAAAATGGTATGAGCCGAATGATTTGGTAGATAAACTTCTGCCATATGTTGTAAATATTGTCCCAAGACCTATGTTCGGTGAGGAATCCCAAGGCATGCTGGTGGCTTCAGGTGCTGACGAGGCAGTTCTTCTAACGCCAGATAAACTGGTTGACCCAGGCACAAAAGTACATTAGAAGCTATGTCAAAACTTTGCTATAATGCTTAAGTTTTGAAATCATTTGTAGCACCAATCTCTTTAAAGTGCTAATAATGTTATACTCAAGAAGCTCGAGTTGGCAACTGCAAACGATAATCTTCGAGTATATAATCATTTGAACCAAAATATGAACGATAAAACTACAGGTAGAAACCAAAATGGTGAGAAAAGTTTGGGTTCCTCAAATAACAAAAAAAAGGAAAAGAAATTTGAATTTAAGTTAAAAATTAATCTGTGGAAAGTTTTTCTTACTATATTTTTTATTATTGTGTTTTTGCCTTTTATATTCTCTGTCGCTCAGTTTCCTGGTTCTGACAATAAAATTGACACATCACAAGCGCTTTTAGATGTAAAAGACCATAAAGTAAAGTCTGTTACGGTAGAAAACGACAAACTAATTCTTACCTACAACGACGGTTCGACCAAAATTGCAACAAAAGAGGCTGGTGGGACTTTTGCAAGTTTGTTGGAAGCTGCAAAAGTTGACCCAACAACAGTAACCTACGACGTTGTTGACCAATCATTAACTCAAGCGATAGGCGGTATTTTGAGCGTTGTCTTGCCACTTGGTCTTATGGCCTTATTTTTCTACTTTATTATTCGTGCGCAAAATCGGGGTGCGCAAGATATTTTCTCTTTTGGTAGAAGCAAGGCAAAGCTCTTTGCAAAAGGTAAACAAAATGTAACTTTTGCGGACGTTGCCGGAGTTGATGATGCCAAAAAAGAACTAGAAGAAATTGTTGATTTTTTGAAGAACCCTGCGAAATATAGACGCATTGTTGCACGAACTCCTAAGGGAGTTTTGCTTTTTGGACCTGCTGGAGTTGGTAAGACTTTGCTTGCCCGTGCAGTTGCTGGTGAGGCCGGGGTACCATTTTTCTCGATGGCTGGGTCAGAATTTATGGAAATGCTGGTTGGAGTCGGAGCTTCGCGCGTAAGGGATCTTTTTGCGACAGCTAAAGCATCAGCTCCATCAATAATATTTATCGATGAAATTGATGCAATTGGCCGTCAACGTGGTCGCGGTTTTATTGGTGGCCATGACGAGCGTGAGCAAACATTAAACCAAATATTGGTAGAAATGGACGGTTTTACTCCAAACGATAATGTGGTTGTTGTTGCTGCAACAAACAGGGGTGATTTACTTGATCCTGCACTGCTTAGACCGGGACGATTTGACCGCAGAGTAATGCTTGATATGCCAGATAAAGATGGCAGGGAGGCGATTTTGAAAATCCACGCGAGGGGCAAGAAGTTTGCACCAAAAATTAATTGGGATGCTATTGCTGACCGCACGGTTGGTTTTTCCGGAGCTGATCTTGAAAACATGCTAAACGAGGCTGCAATAGCAGCTGCCCGAGATAACAAGAAAGAAATTGAAATGGAAGACGTTGAAGAGGCTGCGACCAAGGTAAAATTGGGTCCGGCCAAGAAAAGACTTCAAAGAGACGAAGATAAAAAAATTACTGCCTACCATGAAGGTGGGCACGCAATAGTTACCCATTTCTTGCCCAAAATGGATCCCGTTCAACGTATATCTATTGTTGCTCGTGGCATGAGTTTGGGCCACACTTTAATTCCACCTGCTGCTGACAGAACTCACGAGACCAAGTCAAGGATTTTAGAGCAAATTGCCGCGATGTTAGGTGGGCGGGCTGCTGAAAAAATTCAGTTTGACGAGATGACATCTGGTGCATCAAACGATATTGAGCAGGCAACAAGGCTCGCTCGTGCGATGGTTGTTGAGTTTGGTATGAGTGATTTGGGACCCGTTAATCTGGGACCGCAGTATGATTCCGATGAAATGGGTAAAGCACAATGGTATGAGCCCGCCCAGATTTCACCAGCGATGCAAGAAAAAGTTGATGATGAGGTTCAAAAGATTATGGATACCGCTTACAAGCAGGCTTTAGTTCTGGTGAAAAAGTATAAAAAAGATTTGGATGCCGTTGCTGCTGCACTTCTCAAAGATGAAACTTTGGATAGAGAAGCCTTCGAAAAAGTTGTGGGGAAAAAGAAGAATGGGGGAGAAGGTGGTAAGTAGTTGGACGAAATTAGAGACTTCTTGGAACCTAATGTTTGGAAGGAAAGTTGAAAAAGATAGGATTACGATATAGGAAGGTCATCATCCATATCTCCAGCTTCAATTCTATCTCCAAAACCAGAAAGAAGAGCTTCATCATATGGATTTTTGTCAGGATCCAATGCCATACCATCAAAGGTTTCGACTATTTCGTTACCTTTTTCATCGAACCTGGCACGAACAGCAAACTCGCCTGATCCTGAGCGTTTATCCCACTCACGAGATAGTCTGTCCAGGGTTTTTTTGTCTAATCCTTTCGGTCCATTTTCCATGAGGAGAATTCTACTACTACTACTACTACATTAAAGTCAACTTTGAGGTTAAAATACACCTAATGACTAAGTTAGTTCTTACGCCGTTAAGTCGCAAACTTGTTTTGGTTGATGGAAATGCGATTTTGCATAGGGCGTATCATGCCTTGCCCAAGAATTTAACCACTCAAAATAACGAGCCGATAAATGCGGTTTATGGTTTTGTCTCAATGCTTTTGAGAATTATCCAAGACTTAAAACCCACACACATCGCGGTTTGTTTTGACCGCAAAGAACCAACTTTCAGAAACAAAATGTTTACTAAATATCAAGCTCAAAGA
>CAYTOP010000078.1:4009-4310 GCA_964439585.1 uncultured Gammaproteobacteria bacterium | reverse complement strand
AAGAGGGGATCCCCCGCCCGCAACGACTTTTCCGTAGCAATGCGGGCAGGTAGCTGGGCAGCAACAAAAGGACTGGATAAATCCAGACATTTAGTTGTTGTTGGTAGTTTGGAGAGTGTAATCAGCAAATCCAACGGAAAAACCGATCAAAACGACACTAACTTTAGATCTAGTGACAGGTCAATAATATTTTAAAAATATCCAAGACATATTTGAGTTATAAACAGACGCTCCCACCCATTAAGACCTCGTTCGAATTAATAAGTTTGTCAAAACGATTATGAATTCCCTTGTTTCGGTG
>CAYTOP010000078.1:1169-3999 GCA_964439585.1 uncultured Gammaproteobacteria bacterium | reverse complement strand
CAGGAGAGGTTTCAATGTGCCTAGTGTATAGATTCTGTTTTGATTAAAACCATTCAATAGAGAAACGGCGTTTGCACCAAGTGACTCCAGATCATATCCACCTTCTTGAACAATTAATGTTGGATAATCTAGGCTTTGTACTGCAAAGCCAATAAATTCATATGCTTGAGTGGTTAGTTTAAATTCAGCTCCAGGATCATTAAAATATGTATCAAAACCCATACTCAATACCAAATAGTTTGGGGAAAATGCTCTAATTGAAGCTAGGGCAGAATTCAATATCAATCCATATTCTGTATTGGTCATTAGGAGCGGATCAACAGGTAAATTAATGTTAAATCCTTGACCAGGTCCACTCCCTGTTTCAGATGCATATCCGGGCAGCCGCTAATGCAGAATTATTAAAATAGCAGTATCCACCCATTTTATCTCTTTCGGCGTGATGTCCTGGTGGCCTGCATAAAGCATAAACAGTTTTCCTCCCCCGAAGGATTTCTTGAGCACCCGTAATAGCTGTGTCAGCGGATTTTTTTGCAGCATCAAACGTCATTGGACCAACGGAAGTTGATGTTTCAAAAGAATATTGTCCAAATAGCGCACCCAAATCTTTTGTAGGAGAATGCTGGGGCGGAAAAATTGATGGTACTGCCCATCCTTTGGTAACGGCTGAAAATTGCTTTAAAAATCTGACATATTCAGGTGAGTGAACTCTCATTAGTAAGGCTTCACTTTGAATTCTAGTTGCGTGAACCTCTACCAAACCAGCAGTTGTGATTGCACCAAGAATATTATCAATTCTAGCCGGACACTCCATGTATGGCTGTTTTTCTCCTTCATATACTTCAAAAGGAGGATTGTACATACCATGGTGTGAATTGAAAATTGTCTCAATTAACATACATCTTCTGAATTAAAAATTATTTATTAGTCACCTTTAGAGACAAGGCAATAATTACGTCAAAATTATCATCTGGAGCGCTATCGCCCGTAAAGGTATGATCGCAACCTAAACACTGATGAGTAATTCGCCAAACACCTTTTTTTTGAGTCACACCAACCGGTTCCATTAAGCTTCGACAATCTGAGCTTCTATCTCCAGGTATGATATCGTCTACGTGCTTACTCCATAAACAGTTTGGGCAGTGATTATTATATCTACCTCCGATTACCGAGGTTCCACAATGCTCACAAGTATATGGCTGTGTTTCCGGAACCAAAAAGTTTTTTCTTCCTTCACGACTCATAATAGCTATTGATTGCTTCTACTAAATAATGGGTAATTTTTTGAACATGAACTTTTGCCGTTGTAATTGAAGAAAATGAGGGAGAGCCATCTACGGAGTACTTCATTATTTGACTGTAATCATCTAATTCGTCTGTATCGTCTGGCCATACAGGAAGATCGTCAATGACCTCATCCATAAAAACTGACTTAGGTCTTGCTAAAAGCATCATTTCGGTTTCAAGCCTGTCCCCGTGTTCTCCTTGGTAAGTATGATCATTTTTTTTTAATGTTTCGGCGTAGGGGAGATCGAACCAGTTTAAAAATAGAATACGTAATTTCGGATTATGTTTTTGCGATAGGTTAACAATTTTTTCTAAAGTTGATGTATTTCCACCATGCCCATTTATAAAACATATATTTAAAAAGGAGTGTGCAGTGATTGACTCAATCACATCTTTTAATAACCGATAATATGTGTTTTCTGAAATAGTAATTGTGCCAGTAAATTTTATAAGAGTTTCACAAGGACCAAGTGAAAAGGGAGAGCATAAAATATGCATGACATTTTTCAGCAATAATTTTTGCAAACATTGACGCGATTTTGATATCAGTGTTTACTGCCAGATGATTACCGTGAGATTCAATCGCGCCAGTAGGAATGATTACCACACGTGATCTATCCATGCCATATAACTGCTTAGTGGATAAATTTTCCCATTTTGTTGCTGTACTCATAAGAAGATAACGTTACATTTGAATATTTGTATTATATACTACAATAAGGTTGGTTCATTCGGTTTTATTAAACAAAATTGAAGACAAAATACGTATGAGCAAAGAGACTGATGTGGCCTTGATATCTCCTCCTGCAAAGTGGATGCACAAAGATATTCCTTATCCCCCATTAGCTCTAGCCTATTTGTCTGCTGTAGGGAATGAGGCTGGCATCTCCACAGCAATTTATGACGCTCAATTCGATGAATTTAGTGAAAAGCTGGGTGATTTGGCTCATGACAGGCCCCAATTAGTTGGGGTTTCTGCTACACTAATGCAACTTTCAGATGCCAGTCAAATAGCAGAATACATTAAAAATAAGAATCCTCAAGCGATTATTGTTTTTGGTGGTCCTGGGCCAAATTGTATTCCAACAGAAGATTTTTTTACCACTTATGGAAAAGACGTTGACTTGGTGTGTCGTGGAGAGGGGGAATTGACATGGTTGGATCTAATTACTAAGTTTAAAGGGTCAGAAAATTTTAGTGGTGAGCTAAGAAGACCAGCTTATTTATTCCAAGGTGTGTCTGGTACTGTTGTTAAGGATGGTGTAGATATCATTGAAAACGAGCCAAGACCGCTGATTTATGATCTTGATAGTTTGCCAATGCCTGATTTGAGAGGTATAGAGGCTCAACGATATATAGAAACGTGGAGGAGAAATAGCGGAGTTGGATCAATATCTATTTTCCCGTCGAGAGGATGTCCATATTCTTGTGTGTTTTGTGATAAAACAATTTTTGGTCATCGTTTTAGACATCATTCACCTGCGAGAATTGCTGATGAGATGGAACAGATAAAATCTGAGTTTGGTCCAGTTGATGACATTTT
>CAYTOP010000078.1:0-1159 GCA_964439585.1 uncultured Gammaproteobacteria bacterium | reverse complement strand
CCACAAAACGCCAAATAATGGTAGATCTTTGTGATGAGATAAAACGTAGAGACCTACACGTGAACTGGTCCTGCCAGGCCCGAGCTAATACAGTAGATTCTGAATTGCTTGGAGCCATGTATGAAGCTGGGTGTAAAGAAATATATTTTGGAGTTGAAGCAGCAACTCTAAAATTGCTTGAATATCTAGGAAAAAAAATTACTCCGGAACAAGCAGTTGATGCAATTCAAATGAGTAGGGAGGTGGGAATGAAGACGGGATGTTTTTTAATTGTTGGGATACCTGGTGAAACCGAAGATGACATTACTGCCATCGAACAGTTTATTACTAAAGCCCAACCAGCATATGTGGGTTTTTCAGTATTAACCCCGTTTCCAGGGACAGAATTGTATACTCGGACAAGAAGTTTGATTAAGCCAAGTTTACTTAATAGATATGATCTTTGGGACGATACTCGATCGTCAGTTTATGAGGATGGTGTTTTTGTCGTGAACCCTGCAACATCAATTAAAAGACTCGAGGCACATTTCAAACAAATGTTAGCAGATAGTGGAGTTGTCCATAACAGTAGCCAGTTTGTGATTAATCGTTATGAGGAGAAATCATGAGTAATACCAAAATAAAATTCGAAGAAGTACCACATTATATTCAAATTGAGACTTCTTACAGTTGTAACGCACTTTGTGTTTTTTGTTATAACCCCAAAAGAAATCAACCAATTGATCTAAATAAAGTTAGAGAGATTGTTGGCAGAGTTGCAGAGTCAAATATTCCCCATGTTCAACTTACTGGAGGAGAGATTTCAATTTTGCCGATCGCCTTTATAAATGAGATCGTTGATCGACTTAGTAAACATTCAAGTGTAACTATCCAAACTAATGGAATTTTATACATGAAGGATTTGACCAAAAATCTGGCTGCTTTATATGTGTCTTTGCATGACGATTTGCAAGCTGTGGGTGAGTGGAAAAAAATTGTGGAAAATATTAAACACTATATTAATGATGGGTTTGAAGTAAATCTGGACTTTACATTAACTGCTCAAAACTATTCAAATTTTGAAGAGATTGCGATGATGGCTGATTCTTGGGGAGTGACACAATATTCCTTAAATAAATTTCAACCTGCAGGGTATGGAGCAAAGAACTTCAACGATATG
>CAYTOP010000077.1:2485-4337 GCA_964439585.1 uncultured Gammaproteobacteria bacterium | reverse complement strand
CAGGGATTCACATTCAACTCACTACGTTCGCTCAGTGTAAACATCTCATCCCTGTCAATACTTCAACAAACCTAGTGCTAAAGCACTGAGCTTGCCGAAGTGCTGAGCATGTCGGTCTGCCCCCATTTAGTCGTATAGTCCGTATTCCACGGTAGAACTCGGTCTCGAACCATTTAAACTTATAAGCGTCAGTATTTCAACACAACATTGGTAACCAAATCCAGAATAAATTCTGTTGTCTTGTGTCCTGAAAACTCAATACTGGATGGATGAGCAGCACTATTGCGAATGCCAAGTTTTTCGTCAAGAATTTTTCTCACGTCATTTGATATAACACCTGCTGATCTTGCTAATTCGATAAATTTAGATTCTTTGAGCTCGCTAAAATCATCATAATTAATTATTTTAGACATTTTTTTATCCGGACTTTTAGCAAGCGCCGCATTAAAATCGTTAAGCTTGCATCCGAATATATAGCTTTGTAAATGGTCTATGGTAATAATCCATACCAAAACTATTGTTGCACGATACGCTTCTACCCGATAGCAATTAATTGCCTCTATTAAGAATGATTTTTCATTTGTGTTTTTTACTTTTGGAACAAGGTCTGACAGCCGTTTAGAGACCTGCACCATAACAGGCTCGTTCTCAACTGCGGTTTTGATCGCTTCAAAAATTCCACGCTCTAATTTATAACCCCCATTTTTGACCTTAATATACTTTCCTTTAGAGTTGTTTGCGTTTTCTGATAAATATTGAGGAGCTCTTTTATACTCTTTTAATGAGAGTTCACTAAAAGCTTCTTCAACATCCCTGTGTAGAATACTTTGTTTTCCGCTGACTGCAATCAAAAAATAGGAAATGTAGTCTATCTGCTTTCGAGGATCCCAATCTGGGAAGTCATCAAACTTTGCTATAAATTCGCTTAAATTTTTCACCTTTGTCAAATATTATTTACTTTGCGTTTACATACACCCACCGCGCTTTGCCTTTTCTCTCGGCCGGTAGTCTTCTTAAAATTCTTTGGCTAGCAACAAAAGTTTTTCGAATTGTCGCGTCTACCACCCTCACATCATAATATTTTGTTTCCTGTTTCAATTTATCACAGACCTCTTTAATAGTTTTAGGTTCTTTAAAGAAGCCACTTTTTATTAATAGTTCTAAAATGTCTTTACCAACACCTGTTACGGTTTTATTAGTTGACGTGCCACTTTTTTTTGATTTTCTTTTCCTTCCATGATGTGTAAGAGGGATATCGTTGTCTTTATCCTCTAGGTTTATTAAAAATCTATCAATCATAAAATTATGCACAATATACTCTCCCTTCATAATTTTTTTTGCGAAATTTTCATTCTTGATAATTTGCGACAATCTCGAACCAACAGCCTCCATTCTCTCGGACAACACAACAGTAAGCTCCTTAAGCGTTATTGTCTCGGGGATTTGATCATTAAAAATATGAGCTATGAAATGTAATACCAGGGATAGTCTTATTTTATCGTCCGGAGACAGAGAAGTGTCAATGAGAATAATATCTCCTGTCTTGCTTATCTTACCGAACTTTATTAGCTTAGAAGCAATCTTCCGAGCTCGGTCTTTTGAGTAGTCATCAGAATCTACTATGAGTTGTTTTTCAATATCATCATTCATCATTTTATTTTAGGAAAAACTTGGCTCAATAGTAATCGAATCGTATTTGTCTGTCAATACTTAAAAATATGACAACAAACGTAGTTTTGGACAATTTGGAATGATGCCTGTGTTCCACGGTTTGAGAGCGGTAATGACGAGCATGTGGTCACATGGCTGCCCGTCTTGGCTGGGAGACAGGGATTCGAACCCCGATAAACAG
>CAYTOP010000077.1:0-2475 GCA_964439585.1 uncultured Gammaproteobacteria bacterium | reverse complement strand
AGTAAGCACCCCCTCTACTAGATGTTGACTTCGCAATTGGACATGTCTCATTGTTGTAACAAATGGTATTTCTGATCTGGAAACCCACGACATTTCATCTTCAAGCCAGTTGTCACTTTTTTTAATTTCTGTGACTATACCCGCACTATGGAACTTGGCTAGATAATAACAATTCTTTGCTTTGAAGATTCCCTCCAGATGTGAATGTGTATTGGTAAGGGGGGTAATTTTAATTTGCATATTCCGGGCGTGAATTGTGAGGGGGCAGTCACAAACCTGCACGTCTTGGCTGGGAGACAGGGATTCGAACCCCGATAAACAGATCCAGAATCTGTTGTCCTACCATTAGACGATCTCCCAATGTTTTTTTATATCCAACAACTTTATATTAAACCAAAATCTATCTTCCGCTTTGCGGAATCCTACTATGTCGTCGTTTTACTCCTTTTGCTTCTCACAGACGGCCTCCCAATATTTTCGTAAGGGGTTCAAAAGATTGCCATCTGAAGCTATTATAACAAATTTTTCCTTAAGTTATTTTTTGTGATCGCGCATACAGACGAAGTATTTCGAAAACTGTATGATTTCCTTCTGTTTGAGATTGGAGGTGATGTTTGTGAAGCAGTTGTTTGAAATAGATTGTGACCCACAGTGTGGCTTTATGGTCCGCAGTCATGACAAAAGTGAAACTGTGGAAGCTGCAATGAAGCATGTCAAGGACGCACATGGAAAGGAAGTTTCGCAAGAAGATACGGAGAAGATGGTAAAGTCAGTTTAAAACATTAACCGTTTGTTTCTGCGATCTTTAATCACTTCGAATTGTTGGAGTACTTATTTTTCACAAGAACAAAAATATTTTTCAAATCCACGCTAGATGGTATATTTGTCAGTAGGTGGGTTTGTCGGAGTATAATTGGCACAATGTTTATTTTAATTGATAAGCCAAAAGGAATAACTTCGCACGATGTGATAGGCAAAGTTAGAAGAGTCACGGGAGAGCGGTGTGTTGGCCATGCGGGGACACTCGATCCAAATGCAACCGGCCTTTTGATTGTTGGTGTTGGAAGACAATCTACACGGTGTTTGTGGGAGAAATTCGGGAAGTTAACCAAAACTTATCTTGGTGAAATCACTTTAGGTGAAGAACGAACAACTGACGATTCGGAAGGTGTAGTAAGACCGATGGAGATTGGTATAAAAAGCAAATCAGTGCCGACTAAAAAACGGATTTTGAAAGTTTTGAAATCGTTTTTGGGTGAACAGGACCAGGTTCCACCTAACTATTCTGCGGTTAAAATCGCCGGCAAAAAAGCCTATCAAATTGCAAGAAAAAATTTAGATTTCGCAATCGAGCCTAGAAAAATAAAAATTTTCTCGATCAAACTTTCAGATTATCAATATCCGATTGTAAGAATTGAAACAAATGTCTCATCTGGAACGTATATTCGCGCACTTGCAAGAGATATTGGAAGAAGGCTTGGGTGCGGGGCGCACCTTTCCAACTTAAGAAGAACGAGAATTGGAACATATAGAGTTGATGGGGCAACACCGATAGATAAATTGGAATTAGAGAATCTGTCTTTCGGCAAGTCGAAAGCGGAGAAGCTGTTAATTTCGGGAATTAATGCTTATTATTAACATATGAATTTGTTGCAATCTGCACTTCTTGGAGCCGTACAGGGCTTGACGGAATTTTTACCGGTTTCGTCATCGGGACACTTGGTACTTTTCCAGAAATTAATTCCCGGTTTTCAACAGCCGGGAGTACTGTTTGATGTCTTTCTCCACCTTGGGACCGTGTTGGCCGTGATATTTTTTTTCTGGAAGAAAATAATCAAGTTGAACATGCGGGAATGGTTTTTACTTGGAGTCGCAACAATTCCGGCTGCTGTTGTCGGCTATTTGTTAAGCGATACGGTGGACATCCTGTTTGCAAATGCAACATTGGTTTCTTTTGCCCTGCTTGTTACCGGAATTTTGAATATTCGAACAGATTTAAATGTACAGAGAAAAGGTGACTTCAGTTCAAAAGAGGCAATTGTTGTTGGACTTTTCCAAGCTGTGGCAATTTTACCAGGAATTTCAAGATCCGGCTCGACGATTTTTGCAGGAACGTGGTTGGGTATCGAAAAGGAAAAAGCGGCTGGGTTTTCATTTCTGCTTTCGGTCCCCGCGGTCTTGGGTGCAAATGTGTTGGAGATGTTTAAATACAGAAATAATTTGGGGTTAGATATAAATTATATTGTTGGTTTATTTTGTTCGTTTGTATTTGGAATATTGTGTATAAAAATTTTACTCAAGGCTCTGAAGGGAACTAAATTTAAATATTTTGGCTACTATTGTCTTGCTGTGGGGGTACTAACTTTAGTTTTGCTTTAAAAGGCAGCAATTATCTTTGGAAGAAATAGTGCGATTCCGACAATAATTGACATAAACGAGACAAGAAGAACACAAGCGGCCGCAACATCTTTGGCA
>CAYTOP010000076.1:0-4457 GCA_964439585.1 uncultured Gammaproteobacteria bacterium | reverse complement strand
CGATGCTTGATAATTTGTCCGCAGAAGAAATTGCTCAAAAAGTTAAATCGGATTTTGACTTTGCTAAACGGGGAATTCTAGAATTCGATGCATCTGCTATCCACGCCCATATACGCGTAAACCACCAGGAACCAAACCCTGATTTTTACGCATTTGCCCTTAACCATGAAATGGGTGTGATTGGTCCCATGCTAAGCGTCCCCACATTCTCGGGTCCATTCAGAAATGGCTTCTACGGCAAGATTCATGAAGCTAAACAGATTCACAGAAAATGGTTTAAAACGGCTGGATATCAAGCTGCATATCACCGAATGGGTTCAGAAAAATATTTGGAAGAGACAAATCGTAACATTACAGAAGGTGCAGCAAGTTCGCTTACGAGAGCAGGTATAACTGGCGACAAAAGCCACGGTGAAACGCGTATTAGAACTGAAGAAACAATTAAAACCATGGAGCTACTTCAAGGTAGCGCGCACCCCCTACCTGAAATCGAAGCTGCATTCGTTTTTGGTGGTGCCATAAATACAGCTATTCTTTCTCATTATTATAAAGGTGGTGCAGAAGGAGAGATACCCAATGAAGCAATTAGGTATTTCTCTAAGCCAAATCTTAGACGTTACGAATTAAATAGGATGCAAATCGCCGTCCATGCACAATTTGCGGATATAATGACTGGCGATGGTAAATTTGAAAGCTACAAAAATTTCATAGATGGTTATGGAAAGTTCATCAAAGCTGAAATTAATCGTCTTGAAATCAATACTTCTAACTATTCAGTTGATGAATATGGCCAACCAGTAGATGAAATTGATGAATTTGTAGATCGGCTAAACGGTGTCTGTCAAGTTCCTGAGGAGGGTTGGAGTATAAATAATTATATGAACAGAAGCCATAAAGATTACTTAAAAGGAACACTGGCAACCCACCTCATTGCAGAACTTGCTGTAAGAGTAACAGGAGACAACAGGTGGAGGACTCACTATCCTGACGGCAACGGTGACTGGCAACAACTAACAGATTATGATACTGGCAAGAAGTGGTGGAAGACATTACTATCCAAGCTTCCAGAGGGAAGTTATGAAGAAGAAATCAAAGATATCATGAACCAATATGCTAATCTAATTCACAATCGATTCAATTAATTATGGATATACTTTCCATACTTTGTAAATTAATAACTTTCAGAACTGTAACTGGTACAGAAAATCAAGAAGAGGTACTTAGGCTATTTAATTGGGTTAAAAAAGAAAGTCCTTCAGGTTATACAGCCAAGATCATAAATTCAGGAGGATTTAATAACTTAATTGTAAAAAACAAAACGAAATTTAAGCATGATCTAATTCTTTTGGCCCACATTGATGTAGTAGGGGGAAATTCTTCACTCTTCGAAGCTAAGAAGTCGAAAAATAAATTGATCGGCAGGGGAGCCTCAGATATGAAATTTGCTGTTGCTTGTTTTATTAAATTATTAAACGAGACAAGAAAACTCCGAAATTTCTCACTTAAAATAATCCTAACTTCAGATGAGGAAATTGGTGGGAAGAATGGTGTTCTAGCACTTAAAAAACTAGGTGAATTCAAAAATGCATTTGCCATCATCCTTCCGGACGGTGGAAATAATTTTAATATCGTTACACAAGAGAAGGGCCTGATACACATTATGTTAACCAGCCAAGGCAAATCAGCACATGCATCAAAACCGTTCGAGGGGAAAAATGCCATAGAAACACTGTTCAGTGACTATAAAAAAATCACTAAAAGTATTGAATATAGCAACAAGCATGGTTGGTCTAACACTGTTTGCGTAACAAAGATTAATGGTGGAGAAACCACCAATAGTATTCCCAACATAGCTTCCCTTACTCTTGATATTCGGTTTATAGAAGGTTATACAGCAGATAAGCTTTTAAGAAAAATTAAACAAGTAGTATCCAAAGACACTAAAGTTGAAAAAATAGCGTCAGGTGACTTTGTCTTCGTAAATGAAAGCAACAAAATAGTAAAACTTTTAATATCCCATGCACGGAAGGCTAAGGGTTCAAAAGTAGATAAATACCTAGACTACGGAACCTCCGATGCAAGACATCTGACAGATCTTGATACTCCTATACTTATGATAAAACCAAAAAGTGGTGCACACCATACTGATAAAGAGTGGGTTGATCTAGAAAGCTTATCTAAATATTACAAAATGCTTTTAGAATTCACAAAGTCGCTTGATGAAACTTTTTAGGCCAAATAGTCGAGATACCCAAACAGTAACAATATCTCCAGTAAACTGTACATTTTTAACCAGGTCAACCCCAAGCAAAATGAAATTTTATAGGATTTTTAACGGTAATAGTTTTGATTTTTTAATGAAAAAGACCTATAATATAAAACGGAATTTAATACGCATCACTCTAGTTTGACCAGGTTTGACAAAACAAATTACCACTTAACCACTTAACAAAGAGGTTTTCTTTTTAAAGAGCATTATTATGGAAAGATTTACTTTTTTACAACAACCCAACAACGAATTTATATCACCCAATGAGGGTGATATTGAAACGAAGTGCCCATTCGTTTCTGAACGTGGTCCTTCCTGTGAGTTATGTGGTGCACCTCCAACTAGTGTTAATTTGGATCCACAAGGCGGCTACGCGCATTGTGACGATTGTGGTGGCAGATTTAGAATTCCTCGTAAATTTAGGCGATGACATCCCTCCTAGGTTGAAACCCGGGGTTTCCTTATGGAGAATAACATATCAAACTTCAATTCATCCCCGCGATGAAGGACGGGGTTTTCTGGAACGCTGTTATAAGCTCCAATCATTCCTGTTACACAGTCTCTGATATAATATTTTTGTGGAAAAGTACAAAAAAGCCAAGGAGAATATCGTCAAAAATTGTCTAAGAATAAAAGATGACGATAGAGTAGTTATCATAACAGACAAAGAAACTCAGGCCATCGGCCAGGCAATTTACGAACGAGGTATAAGGGTCGTACCATGCAAAGTAGTAATAATCGAGGATTACACAGTTCGACCTGCTAAAAAACTCCCTGATAAGCTAGCTAACGATATTACCGACTTTAAGCCCACAGTCTCAGTTTATGCTTCAAGCGGTAAAGAAGGTGAATTGCAAGATTTCCGATTTCCACTAGTTGATCTTTTGAGAAAAAAACTTAATTGCAGGCATGCACACATGATTGGGGTAACCACCCAAATTATGGAAACAGGCATGAGCCAGGACTACACTAAAATCTACAAAGCCGCGCACAAACTCTACGACTTACTTAAATCAGCCAAAAATATTGAATTAACAGATGAATTCGGAACAAATCTTCAAATAACTTTTAGTCCACAATTATCATGGAAATGCGAAGACGGTATCGTTGACAAACAGGGAACCTGGATAAACTTACCAGCGGGTGAGGTTTTTACATGTCCTCAAAAAGCATATGGCAAAGTGGTTGCCTGGGAGGTGGGGGACTACTTTTCCGCAAAATACGGCCTTTTGGACAAACCCATTACATTAACGATTAAAGATTCAAGAGTAACTAATGTTGAAGGACCGAATAAAAAACTTACCAAAGAGCTTTGGCAATATCTAAATAAATTCGAAAATGGAGCTCGAATGGGTGAATTTGCGGTGGGGTGTTTACTGGGACTTGAGAAACTAATAGGCAATCTTCTCCAAGATGAAAAGTTTCCTGGAATTCACATGGCCTTCGGCCATCCATATCCCGAGTTCACGGGTCAAAAAAGTTGGGATGCGCCGACCCACGTTGACGTAATACCCCTAAAAGTCACAGCGAATGTCGATGGTTTACCTCTTTTAAATAAAGGCAAATTTGTTGTAGAGCTAAACTAACTACGATATAATATCTACAATCAAGGTCGGTTAGCTCAGTTGGTAAGAACCCGTGCTTCGCACAGAACCTTGGCCGCCTGAGCTTATATGTAACTTGATTAAGGTCGGTTAGCTCAGTTGGTAGAGCACTTACTTGACGTGTAAGGGGTCACAGGTTCGAGTCCTGTACCGACCACCGGTCAAGGCAAATTGCACCTTTTCTTCGCGCGGGCCCGTGGTATACCGGTAACACACTTCCATGGCATGGAAGAATAGAGGGTTCGATTCCCTCCGGGTCCACTTTTATTTTTGCACTTGGAGTTAAACTTCTGCTATTCTTAATTAGTGGAAGAAAAGATAAATTACTTCAAAATAATTAAAACGAACTTGGTGGGCGGAATATTCTGGTCGTTTGGCGTAACTATCGGATTTGTAATTATCTCCACACTTGTTGTATATGTGCTATCCCAATTAGGGGGATTGCCATTGATAGGCAATTGGATAGCTCAAATCGTCCAAGCAACACAAAATCAACTAACCACCAGAAATCCTCTCATTAATTAATTTGTTATTTACACCTGCAATTAGTTATTGATATACTCACACTTAATTAACCCATAATA
>CAYTOP010000075.1:255-4531 GCA_964439585.1 uncultured Gammaproteobacteria bacterium | reverse complement strand
AAGAGTAAAGACTTTAGGCTTCCACTTAAGCTGTACACTCCCAACCCCCTTGCGTCTCGTTTCTCAATCATTGACAGTGCCTCGGATGGGATACCCTTACAGCGGTTGTGGCAATCAGCTTGGTTAGTAAACCTCAGTCTGTTGCAATTGGTTGAAGAGGCAATGTCTTTTCGTCAAAAGCTTCCTAGAGTTACAAATACTGTTCCTTACACTCTTTCTTTGATAATAACAAGGTATGACTAAACACGTCGCATTTTTGTTTATTTCCGCAAAGCATAAAGTCTATCCGATGATCAAGCAGTATTATTCATCTATATAATTTATTCTCCTATGGGCTATATCCAATGGTTTGGTATAACACCGATAAAAAAGCCAAATTATGTTTATTTTCGGTATAACAAATAATTTACTCATATTGATTAATATAGGTCTTTTATAAACTGTGATACTAATACAGTAAATTATGTACATTTTAACATTTACCGCAAATGGTTGCTTTTACTTCGTAGAGTAGTAACTGAGGGGAACTAAAGAATTGGATTTAACTTTAAGCTTTTACACCTTGCAAGTAGCCGTTAGTAACCAAAATACAAGGCTAACACTCCTTACTACAAACAATTTACTGCTTGTAGGCTAACTTTCAAGGATTTTCCTTTATAGTTCAGCCTCAGTATATCAAAAAGATACTTGCATAATCAGACCTTTCAAGGTAGTGTTGTAGTATGTCTGCCCAAGATATTGCTGAGTTATCTGTAGAAGATCAAGCGTATTTCCATATATACAATACTGCAATCGAGGAACGGCGATTGTTTAATGATCCTCAAGACTACGACACATTCCTCAGTTTCCTAAATGAATATCTAACTACCCCACCCAACCCTGAGGAAACGAAAAAAAACTTCTCGGTTAACGGTCGCGTCTTTCGCGGAGTCCCACACCAACCAAAAAACTACTTTAATGAAGTAGAGCTTATTGCATATAGTTTATTGCCTAATCACTTTCATCTGGTTGTTAATCCGATAAGAAAGAACTCGTTGGAAAAATTAATCCGATCTTTATGTACCAGATATGCAATTTATTACAACAAAAAACACAGCCGCAAAGGTTCACTTTTTCAAGGTCCGTACAAATCAGTCGAAATTCAAGATACTGCCAAGCTTGCACTGCTCACCCGTTATATTCACAAAGAAGTGCTTACCAATTCAAATCTTGGACGTTCGTCATATGAAGATTATTTGGGTGAACGAGTTACATCATGGATAAAACCTGCTCTGGTTCTTAGTTACATTAAAGCAAGCGGTGGTATAGAGGTCGCTAGTTACAAAAGCTTTGTACAAGAATTTATACCAACTCCCGAGGATGAGAATATGCTTAAAGGTATAATAATCGAAACTATACAACCACCTACTCCAAAACCAGTTCTTGAGCCATCTGAAGTAAATACAGAACCAGAGGCAGAAACTAAGCAGGGGGCGAAAGTCGTACCCCCAGCCAAACCAAATGCGTTTGCATTTATCGCAACTTCCACCCTTGTTTTCTTACTTCTTTTAGGATTAGGACTAAGAAATATCAACGTATCAGTAGCTCAAAGTCCAAATAAAACAGCTACACAATCTGAACCCACGCCACAAGTCGCGGGGACAGAAACATCGGAAGAAACAGCGACCGCTCTCACACCTACTCCGACGGTTCAAGACGAAGCGCCTAACATTCCTCAAATGATCATGATAGATACACAAAACAGTTCGGTAAGCGCCAACCTAAGACAGGAACCCTCAACAGCCTCCGCTATCCTTTCTACAGCCCAAAACGGTGACTCCTTTGAATTGGTTTCCGAAATGCCGGAATGGTACGAAATTAAGTTCTCAGCAGATACAAACGCTTTTGTGTCGGCAGTTTACGCGAAATTAGTCCAAGAAGGAGAAGATAACTAACATGGTACGTAAAGCTTTAGTTTATATTACTTTTATTATCGCAAGTGTGTTTGTGGTGGGAGCGTTTGTAACGGCTAATAACTACATACAACTCTTGCTGGCTGTGGTACTTTATCCCCCACTCGTCTTTTTCGCCTATAAGCTCTTTCTGCAAAATTCATCTATGCAAAGTTCAGTTTTCTCTGGAAACATGTCGAATGCTACCCTTGCTGGTGCAAACATTAATCAACCAGTACATTCAACACAAGTTCCACCAGTTAACCCATATCAAGAAACTAAAGGTACATCGCCTAAAAAAGTTGAAATTCAAGACGTGGATAAACGAACATTTTTGAAGGTAATAGGTGCTGCAGGACTTTCTTACTTTATCTTTTCATTGATAGGACGCGGTGTCGAGTCATTATTCGTTGGTAAATCCTTAACCACCGGGACCGGCCTGGCGGGAGTACTACCTGGAAATTCAAAGACCAATACAGCAAATACCTTAGCTGATGGCTACAGTATCTCTGAAATTGATGATAGTAATATTAGCGCTACTTATTACGGCTTTGTCAACAAAGATGGAGCATGGTTTATTATGAAAGAAAATGCCGAAGAAAGTTCTTATCGGTACGCAAGCGGAAAATCTAACTTTGAAGAGAACTGGGCAAATCGAAACGGTCTTAAATACGATTACTACTACAATCTATTCTGATGTTTCAGGGTTTCTTGGTACGCTACTTTTCCAAAGCCAAGTGTGACAACCGCCATCAAAACAAGTACAACTGCCTGTCGGATGTGGAAAGGGATAGTATTTGTTAAAATCAGGTGATTCGGTGTTGTTACAATTACTTCCCATTTTTGATTACTCAAATTAACTGGCGAATAAACTATTAACTTTCCTGCACTTTCCAACCGACCCTCCTTCCCCACCTCAACGGAATTCCTGACGGTCTCACTTAAGGGTAAAGTATCATTTTGGTATAATGTTGCTTTACTACTATCAATTAAATATACTCTAGATTCCTCTTCAACTTTCATTAAATTCAAGTACCGTTCTGTCAAGGGATGAAGTTTGACAGATGTAGTCACAACTCCAGAAAAAATTCCGTTTACAAGTACAGGCGAGGAAACAGTTACTATCGTTTGACCCTCACTTGCCCCAAGTCTACTTACAACAGGTTCACCAACAAAAATCGTGCCTTCTTTTTTTTGATTACTAGCCCATAAAAAGTAATCACGATCAGCCACTGAATCACCTGTGTCGTAAGTTCCAGATATATTAGAATTAAACACAACAACTCCACTACTGTCCGTCAAAATTACACCTCCAATAAGACCGTTATCCATCCACTGATCGACAAAGGCATCCATAGCATTCTGCGTAGTGGCATTTTTGAGCCTTATGTCGCTTGACTGTGCAAGAAGAGAAATTGAGTTTCCTATAACTCCAATAACTGATTGAATATTACTTGCAGAAGCCCGTGCTATGATGGTTTGTTGCAGATAAATCTGATCCTTAAAAGAAGTCCTAAACCCGCGCCCAATGAGTAAATAAAATACACCAGAGACTAAAACAACACCAAGTAGGCCAATCCACCATGTTCTTGCCAAAAAATCGCGCCAATTCATTATTTATCACAAGTTTCGCACTTTGCGATGCAAGTCTATTTGTTATCCCGATCAAAAGTTGATCGTCGGAATGACACCAGCTGCGTAACTTGTGTAATTATGATGATATACTCCCAACCAACCCTAAAGCAACTGGCTTTTTAAGCCATCCCAAATGCCTACGTTTGGCAATCTTAGGAGAATAGCATATAATCTGCGAAATACCTGTAATTTTATACAAATTCAAACGATGCTTTCGATTATTATTCCATCATACAAAGATCCCCTACTACACAAAACCATAGATTCACTTCTGGAAAATGCCGAGGGAGAAATTGAAATTATACCGGTACTCGACGGTTATTGGCCAGAAACTCCCATTAAAACTGATGCAAGAGTAAAAATCCTGCATCTTGGCAAAAACCGTGGTATGCGGGGAGCCATTAATGCCGGCGTGTCCATCGCCCGCGGTGAGTACATAATGAGAACAGACGAGCATTGTATGTTTGGCAAGGGCTATGATGTTATTTTGACCCGCGATTGCCAACCCAATTGGATTGTTACCGCAAGACGGTACTTTTTGGATCCTATTAATTGGAAATTAATGGATATTCCCCCGGTTGATTATGAGAGATTTAGAGTTATAGAACGGGAAAACGGATTTAAAGAAATTGAACTCGTTGTTCGGGCAAGAAGAGCAAGAAGGCGGAAAGATAAAATGATTGACGAAACAATGGCCATGCAAGGGTCAA
>CAYTOP010000075.1:0-245 GCA_964439585.1 uncultured Gammaproteobacteria bacterium | reverse complement strand
ATTAACGCGTGATAGCCAACCAAACTGGATTATGACCCCAAGACGGTTTTATTTGGACACCGAAAAATGGGAAATAATGGACGTGCCACCGGTTGATTATGAGAGATTAAAAGCTCGGGATATAGGCGGCGGAATTTATAAATTTGAAGGTGTAGTCTGGAAAAGTCGGGCTAAGGAAAGACAAGATGTTATGATAGATGAAACAATGGCTATGCAGGGCAGTTGCTGGGTAATGCCAAAGACGT
>CAYTOP010000074.1:0-4559 GCA_964439585.1 uncultured Gammaproteobacteria bacterium | reverse complement strand
TCTCGGTGGTGATGGGAGTGGTTCTGATCTTCCTACTTGGCAACACGCTGGTGTGTGTAAAAAAGGTGCTTGCTTGAAATTTGATAATACCGATGATTTTGTTTCCGCTTCCGACAATACTACTCTAGATTTGTCAACAGCATTGACTCTCGAATCGTGGATTAATTTGAGCAGTATCGAAGAACATGCCATTATGTCAAAATTTCTGGGCTCCGGAAACCAAAGATCATACCTACTTTCCACTCACTACGAAGTAGGAGAAAACGACGAGCTTCGTTTAGCCTTATCTGCCAACGGTTCATCTACGCTATATGACGTCAAAAGCACTAATGCTAATTTACAGCCAAACACCTGGTACCACATTGCAGTCACTTGGGACACCAGTAGTGACATCGTGTATATGTACAAAAACGGTATAGCTTTAAGCACATCTGTAGTTTCCGGCAGCAGTCCGACAGGTATTTTTAATAGTTCCGCCAATTTCGTTTTAGGTGCATCGGACAATGGGGTAAGTAATTTTTACGGAGGGTTTACCGATGACGTCAAAGTTTACAACTATGCCCGCACCCCTGCCCAAATCGCCTGGGACTACAACCGCGGTGCACCTGTGGGATGGTGGAAGTTTGATGAGTGTTCCGGAGCTGTTGCCAATGACTCAAGCGGCAACGACTTAACCGGTACAATTTCTCCTGGTTCAACGGGTGGAACAAACGATGCGGTTGGAACTTGCAGCTCCGGCGATTCCACCGAAATGTGGAACAATGGCACGACAGGTAAATGGAATGCCAGCTTAGATTTTGATGGCGACTCCTCCCCATCTACCGACACCGATTACGTCAACATACCTGAAAATGACCTTTTGGATTTTTCTAATGATTTCTCAGCTTCAGCCTGGATTTACCGGGATACCGAAAATACCAATGACGTAATAGTAGCCAAAGATAATGATTTTGCCACTGGCACCGACGATGGGTATTTTATGGCCATAATAGGATCTACAGATTTACCGCGATTTGGCATTTCCGAAAGTGGAAATGTATGTTCTACGACCGGTTCAGTCGTCATTAACACACCCGGTTGGCACCATATATTGGGTATCTTTACTGCCTCCGATGGTAATCCGTCTGCCGCAAGTATCTATGTTGACGGTAAGCTTAGTGGAACCAATAGTTCCTGTTTCATGGTTCCTGCCAATATACCAAATGGGTTAGACTTCCGCATCGGCTCCGAATCCGATGGTGGTAACCCCTTTGATGGTAAAATCGATGACGTACGTATCTACAACTATGCACTTACTCAACAACAAATAAATAACGTTTACAATGATGGCGCAGCCGTCCGTTTCGGACCATGAGTTTGCAAGGTTTGCAAGGAGCCACCTTTAAAGGGTATGATGGATTATGCCCAGCAGAAACATAATAAAAACCTACATTCCAAATAGCTTCTACCACATCTACAACAGAGGTGTGGAAAAACGTGTTATCTTCGAAGATGATCAAGATCATAAAGTTTTTCTTAAGTACCTAAAGGAGTATCTTTCTCCCCCTCCAGACAAAACATCACTAAAAAAGGCCTTTACGTTACCTCTGCAAGGTGGCTCCTTTAAAGGTGTACCCAGGCAACCTAAAAACTATTATGGAGAAATTGAACTTGTCGCGTACTGTCTAATGCCAAACCACTTCCATTTACTACTAAAACAAAAGTCGGACTCCTCCATGGAGGGTTTTATGCGCTCGCTTGCCACAAGATATTCTATGTATTTTAACAAAAGATACGACAGAGTTGGAAAACTTTTTCAAGGACATTATAAAGCTGTCTTTATTAACGACGACAATTACCTACTCCATTTAAGCAGATATATTCACCTTAATCCTAAAGAGATAAATAGCGACCTGCTAAACGCATACTCATCATATGCAGAGTACTTAGGAAAAAGAAATACCACCTGGTTAAAACCCTCCTTCATTTTGGATTATTTCAACAATTCTGTTACTAAGGATATTAAGAAATTTAACTCATATAACCATTTTGTTGAAAATTACTCTAAAGACGCACCTAACAGTGAAACATTCATGGGCAAACTGCTTATCGACAACCTTTAAAGGAGCCACCTTTAAATTTAAAGATTTGAGGGGAAGATTTTCAAACTACCTCTACCGTATTGAAAAACTGATCGAACTGAAGAATTAACATCGCAACTCTTCTCAACAACCCCCAATCTTCCCAAATCGCTATTCCCTCCACACAACTCCCACTACTTGCCAATCAATTTGGTAATCTTGTACATTAGCAAGCTAACCATATAAATTGTGATATGCAAAGTATAGATGCATCATATTTAAGTAGGCAAATGATATATATTTATAATATAGTTTAATGTTTGATATATTAAATTTGGTACTTGACACGGATTTTCCAACCTTATAAATTGGCTTAGTTACATACCGACACAAGTTATGAACAAGCTTTTTGATTCCGTCGAAAAATACATAATATACATCGTAATATTTCTTATACCGATTACGGTTTTATCTATTTCAGTAAACCCATATGTCGTGCCCAAACTTGCCATTGGAGTTTATGGCATACTGCTTCTTTTAGTCGTTAAAGCAATAAGAGTGATTTATAAAGGTAAACTCGAATTACACACAGGCGATTTTGATTTTCCGGTAGCTTTAATTGCACTATCATATATCTTAGCCACCTTCTTCCGGACCCCGAATCGCATGGAAGCATTGCTTCTTCCAGGTACCGCTACCGCTTTTCTGATTGGCATATTTCTTTACTATCTAATAAATCAATTAAAAACAGAGTCTAAAGATAACGTCAGTTATATACTTCTTCTATCTGGCTCTATCTTTGCCCTTTTCCAGCTTTTCTCTACGCTTGGCGTATTTACCAAAATCCCTCAGTTACCAGACTATATGAAGTCAACCAACTTCAGTCCTGACGGGGGTTATTTGCCATCACTCATTTTCCTGCTTGTACTTGTTCCGCTTGCCCTAAAGCTTTTTTTAAGCAAAAAAGATGTCAGCGCAAAAGCATTCGCGGCGATTGCAACTTTAATCCTTTTGACGGCAATCGTGCTGAATGTCTTTTATATGCTTCCCGGCAAACAGTTTGCTCCTAAATTCCCCAGCATGGCATCGTCTTGGTCAATTGCTGTAGATTCACTTAAAGACAATCCCCTCTTTGGTGTTGGGCCGGGAAATTACTTAACAGCATTTAATAGATTTAGACCAATCACGTATAATTCAACTGATCTGTGGGCACTAAAGTTTGGAACAGCAAACAACTTCTACTTAACGGTTTTAACTGAGACTGGCATGCTCGGCCTGGCCGGTATACTCCTTTTAATCTATGCCGTATATAAAAACGCAAAAAAAGATATCAAGGAAAAAAGACTTGTTAAATGGGGTTTTTCGGGGGTTGCTGACCTTGTTGCACTAACACTTTTGGCAATACTGCTTTTCCTATTCCCTGCAACTGAACTACTTACAATACTATTGTTTGTTGTAATTGCCCTTAACACCAAAACTCATTCTTCAACTCTTAATTTAACTACTCAGGCAAATGATACCGGTGACAGTTTTGGTCAGAAAACATCATCCAGGCTTCCAGCTTTGATAATAGCTTTACCAATAATCTTACTTTCTGCGTATGCAGGCTATCGCGCAACCAATATCCTTGCAGCAGAATACACTTTCAAAAAATCAGTAGATGCGCTTGGAAGAAATGAGGCACAAAACACCTATAACACCATGGCGCAAGCAATTCAGAGAAATCCATATGTCGACCGCTATCACACAACCTTCTCTAGGGTAAATCTACTATTGGCGAATGCCATCGCAACTTCAGCAACTACCCAAAATGCTGCTGGAGATAATCAGCCACAACTAAACGACACCCAAAGACAAAACATCACCCAGCTTATTCAACAAGCGATTACGGAGGCTAAGGCAGCCGTATCTGTTAACCCACGAAGGGCTGCTAACTGGGAAAACTTAGGAGCAGTCTACCAAGCTATTATCCCCTTTGCACAAGGCGCTGATGGTTTTGCAGCTCAAACATACTCACAGGCCGTAGCTTTAGATCCGTATAATCCAAGCCTGCGAATTTCGCTTGGTTCTATTTATTACTCACGCGGAGATTATGACAGTGCAGTAAGAGTTCTTGAATTAGCTGTCGCAATCAAGCCTGATCTTGCCAACGCGCATTACAACCTGGCATACGCATATGATGGCCAGAAACAATACGACAAGGCGGTTCAACAAATGACTTTGGTGTTATCGCTTATTGCTGACAAGAATAGCAATGACTATCAAGTTGCAACCAAGGCGCTGGAAGATATGCAGGCAAAACAAAAAGCAAGTGGCGCAACTACTGCTACTCAACCGACGGATTCTCAAAATCTGACCGCGCCCCAGACGCAAGAGCCAGCAATAGAACCCCCTATTCAATTACCCGAGGATGCAGAGCCACCGGAAAATCCAATAAGCCCAACTCCAACTCAAAGTGCTGGTGCGAGTCAAATAACTCCAACACCCAGCCAGTAAACA
>CAYTOP010000073.1:0-4579 GCA_964439585.1 uncultured Gammaproteobacteria bacterium | reverse complement strand
ATACCCGAGGAGTTTTAGGTACATGGGAATAGTTGTCAGTGAAAACTGAACATTCTTGTTATTTAGTTTAGTATTAAACCACTTAACAAAATCCGGTTCTTTACCGTTAACCAAAAAACCATAGGTGTAAAACCGCTTGCCATCACGCACTTCTGGACATTCTTTATCATAAAGTGTTTTATAGTGATCATAAAAAGAAAACACCCTGTCTACAGGATTTCGTAAAAAAGTAACGTATCTGACTTCTTTTCCTAATATCTTCGCTAGTCCATATGGTACAAAATGGCCATATATCACCTTTATCTTTGCTTTCTTCCAATATGGCATGCTTTCAATGACCTTAGTTGCAGCCTTCAAAAAGTCTTTATATTTTGCTTTTGAGATATCAACACCAATAAGTTCTGGAGTGAATTTGACACGTTCATTTGCAGAAAAGTTTTTTTCAATGTGTTTTATTAGTGTGGTCCCTCCACATTTTTGGATATGTAAAAAAACATAAACGGGTTGGCTATTTGTTATCATTATCAATTGTTTAAGTCCCAGTCTTGGGTGTTTCTAATTACAAGTGGGAAGCACGTTTTAAGCGATTAGTCCTGCAATAAAACCGCGCATTACAGCTAAATCAGATGTGATCTGTACAACTGGCAGCCAAATTCTTACTGACCAGTTTTTTATAACGTCTCTCCATTTCCAAATCGACCAAACAGCATAGGCCAGAACGCTCAAGATAAAAATCACTCCAAATATTTTAAACTTAAAACTTAGAACCAATAGTAGAAACCCAAATATATAACGTACAAAAATGGATAATATTTTAATATTGTGCGATGCCATTCTTTGTACGGGATGCCACCAAATACCGGCTCGAGCGTCCCCGTTAGCGTAATTTTTAAGCTTCATAAGCGAATCAGCAAAAGTTAATTTTCCCGTCTCCACCCAATCAACCAAAGCCTCCTTTTCACGAACTATTTTTGTCTTTGTTCTAGTTGCTTTATAAAAAAATTCTGTATCTTCTCCGCCTGCGGTTAAGTTTTCATTGAAACCACCAACAGTCTCCCAAATTTTTTTTCTAAAGGCAACGGAGCGTGCAGAAGGCAAGAAACTATTCTCATCAAACCGTTCTGGTGGAATACCATGATAAATGTTAACTGCGGCTTGAAGTGGCGTGTTTGCAAACATCTTATAAAATCCAGCAACCACACCGACACTCCCGTCCTTAAAAGCCCTGGTTAAGTTGACAAGCCAGTCTTTTTTAGGTACACAGCCAGCATCAGTTAACGCAATAACGGCATTTTTTGCAAAGTTTATTGATAAGTTACGCCCCTCGGCTATTCCACATTTTTTTATTAATAGCTTTATAACTATTTTTCGGTTGTTTCTCTGAAATTTTCTTATTTGTTGAACTGTTTTATCGGTCGAACCCCCATCCACAATAACAATCTCATCAGGCTTTCTTGTCTGCTTGGCAAGTGAGACCAACAGCTTTTCAATGTTATCTCCCTCATTAAACACAGTAATACACACAGATACTTTTGTAAGTTGCATAACAAGTTCGAAATTGGTTTCCATTATATCAGTTTCGATTGCCAAATTATTTTACAAACCTGTAAACACTCGAGCATTGGCAAACAAAAAAACTTATTGTAAAACCGTTAGAATTTAAACACTCAAAAGAAGAAATGCAAGCAAAAGAATTACAAAAAATAGGACCACAAAACCACCGATTTTTTCCTCCGTCTTCTTGACACCATAGCCATCCAAATATTTGCCTGCCATAAAATAAATATAAAAAGAAACTATGATTACTATTATCAAGCTAATCAACCAGGGAATAGGTGGCAAAAACTTTAGTATATTCGCAACTATAAGGTAGCCAGGCAAACTTGCAATTAGCACCATATATATCCCAAATGGAGCACATACGGTTTCACCGAAAATAGCGGGGCATGATCTTAATCCCGGAAAAAGTCCATATAGCAAATAGAGGAGGCCGCCAAAGAACAAAGTATAGAAATATATTTTTGGTAAAAGCTTTTTTTTACTTTTAGGAAATAAATGGTTTTGAGAAAAGAACTTCGGTCTTTTTTCCACTTGGGGATTATCTGAATTATTTATAATCTTTTCTTTTTTGAAAGGCAAAGAGTTTATGATTGTATGCCGTAACTTAAAATACATATGTATAATTTACAACAAAAGAAAGCCACTTTGCCAACTAGAAACTCTCATACGAAGTATACTTACACAAGCTTAGACTTATACGCCTTTAGATAAAATATCCTACATGAAATAAGTGAGGCACCCAAACCTGCCAAAACTGCAACAAAACCTATAATGCCACCTAAAATAGGAATCATTGTAACAACATAATATAGTGCTAATCCAAAAGCGAAAACCAAATGACTGTTCCAGCCTTTAGTCCATTTACTCAAAAGGTTCCGACCTATCCAGTACGAAATATAAATTTTTGCCATATAAAGGTATAAACCGTATACAAAGCCGAAAATTATTGCAAAAGGAATCCCCAATACAGTTATAAAGAGTAAAATTATTAATAATGGTGTCAAAAATAGGACCAAGAATCCAATTCCTGCAGATTGCCAAAACTTTGCATTAATCCGTTCTGAAACAGAACTCATATAATTGGGAAACAGCTTCATTAAAGCAATACCAAACACCATAGCAATAAGGAAACTAAAGAACTTAAATTGAAGTTTTAATTTTGCAAGGCTACTAGCCAACTGTTGAGAATTAGCAAGATTTTCCATCTTTGCTCCTTCGGGCATAGCATGACGAGTAATTGTTCCAGAAACTGTTGCCCCCTGTGAAAACATTGCCTCATTTGCACTGTAATAGGATAGGTCGCCTAATACATCAGAATTAGATAACAACTGAAGCGACTCTGTATATGCAGTAAGGTTGCCAGCTATTTTTGTATCTATAGAAATATTCCCGGCCGCGATATCCAAATCACCCGCCACTGGAGCTTCTAACAATATGTTGCCGCCCGCCAATACGACAGATCCATCTACAACAGCTGTCTTTAATAAGTTAAGATTTCCCCCAACTGAAGATAGATTACGACCAACGTGACCAGATATTGTTACTTGACCGCCAACTACTCTTACATTCTGAGCAACATCTCCAGTAACGTCAACTATCCCTCCTGCAGCTAGCAAATCTCCTCCGATTCTACCACTGACCAGCACTCTTCCACCCGCTACATAAACGTCACCCTCAGTGTCTCCTGCAAATTCAACCTGATCACCTGCATTAATGTAAATAGCTTTGGTAATAACCTCATCTTTGGCAACAGTAACAATTCGCTTTGGTTTATTAGGGCTATTATTAGCCTTTACCATGGCTGGTACCATCAATAAAAGAGCAGCCAAGAAAGATATAACCAATACTTTTTTAAACATTATCTTCAGTATAGCGTGATTATTAGGCTTTAGTAAAGAGAACTTCATTCAAAAAAATTGGTTTTAAATGTTGTCCTGGTAAATTGACGTCTTCAGTCGTGGGGTTTACTTGGAAGTTGATAATCCCAGCCATGGTTAAAAGTTCACCCAGGTCTTCTTTGGTAAATCTAGACTGCAATTGACCATTAGATATAAAAACCCCCGGCTCGTACACTGAAGAAGTGTTTTCCAAAAATTCCATTTCGTCTTTATCTTCAGGCGATTTAAAAGTTAGATAGGCCTTAGCACCGGGCTTAAGCACCCGAAAAATATCCATGAATATTTTCACTGTTTGGTCTTTTGGAAAATAGTGTAAAGACAATCTAGAATACGCTACATCGACAGAATTATCTTTTAGTGGAAACTGATGAAGACCAAAGTCTACTTGTCTCGTAACCAATTTTGAATTCAGATCATGCTTAGTAGCCTTCTGTCTAGCTACCTCAAGCGCATACTCAGATATATCAAAAAGTACAACACTGTGACCTTTTTGAAGAAAATATAGTGCGTCTGCTCCAGTACCTCCACCCAGATCAATAACTACACCACCTGGAGGAAATAGTTTTTCTTTTTCTTCGGCATACCTAGAATGCCTTTCACTCTCATCGTAAATCTTTTTGTGATAGGTATCCCAATGTCTCACATCGTGAATCATATTTTAATCTTAGCACAGAAAACAAACTACTATTAATTGCTAAACCAAGACTTATACAAAATGAATACTAGTGACTAAGGTGTGTGGTCGCGCCAGGGATCGAACCTGGGACCTTACGAATGTGAATCGTACGCTCTGACCTACTGAGCTACGCGACCCGCCAACATTAACTCATATATTACCACCTGAGGGTTTTGTTGTGTATCACTTCGAGGACCCAAGCCAAACTTCAAATTGCTTTAAAGCTATGGCGCGCATTGAATACTTATTTTTCTCACCATCGGCCATTTGAGCAAAGGTTTTCGGTTGTCCGCTTGGAATAAATATCGGATCCCAACCGAACCCTTTAGTTCCCAATACTTTAGTTGATATTGATCCATTTATTCTAGCAACAAAGATATGAGACTTTTTATTTTTATCAATATAAACAATCTTGTTCTTACTCGTGTTTAGGCTCCGTAAAGCT
>CAYTOP010000072.1:0-4683 GCA_964439585.1 uncultured Gammaproteobacteria bacterium | reverse complement strand
GATTGGTCGCTATTTGCTCATAAATTCTTGCAAGCTGGGATTGTGGTGTATGAACTGGTTCACCTTCTCCAACTAGAAAGGAATATCTTTTTGCTGGGGTAGCTTCTTCTTTGGGTTTACCTTTCTCATCATATTTATATTCAACTTTTACGAAAGATAGTCGCCATGAAGAAGTGCTGTTGTTATGAAATGCTACAAGCGCGCTATCAAGCCAGTGATCTTTTAAGTAACGAGCAATAAGATTCCTCTGCATTGTTCTGGCTTGTTCAAGCTTGGTGTGGGTTTTAAGGGATACGTCAAGAATGTGGAGGTTTTTTCCTTGAGGATCAGCGTAGGAACCTAAATAGGTGAGTGAATCGATATGGTCTTTAAACGGACTATCTATCGGAAGTTTTTGACTTCCAATTTCAATATCGTTTAAGAGTTCGTGGGCAAATTTTTGAAACGTACTCTGGTCATATTTTGATTTGAGTATCGAAAAATATTGCTGCATAGGTCATGTTAGGCAAAGGCTTCAGATAAAATTATTTCCCGCCTAGCGGGTCGCCTTTGGTCTTCAGTTTTAAGTACTTTTGTAAGATATCCTTCACCAATTGCGTTTCTGATTTCAGCTAAGATTGCTAATGGCTTGTTCATCTCTTTTAATCTTGTTACGAGTTGATTGATCGACCGTTTGTTGACCGCGCCTTCTTCCAATGCCAAGAGTAGCGTACTCAAATAAACCTCATCATCTTCAGTTAAACCCCTGAAGCTTAAGAGAGCTTTTATGTGACGCATGAGAGTTTTATCTGAGCCACTTCCTCTTTTTTCAGTTTCTTCTTCAGATTCATCCCTGATACTTTCTTCAAAAGCATTTATATTTCCTTTGAGTAGGTCATAAAACGAAGAGGGAAGTGAGGTTTTAGGATCAGTAGTTTGAGCATGTAATAGCTTTGCAGCTTCACCAAACTGGATTTCAGAAGTATCTGTTTCTTTAGTTTTAAAGAATTTACGCAGTGATCCACGACGGAAAAACGTTATTAAGATACCTGAAACATCCTGCTTTTCTCTTGCGGTTCGGCATTTTGCAGGAAGTCTACGAATTTTCTCATAAAGTTTTTGATCCTCATCTCGCACTTTTCGTATCTGCTTAAGATACCCAAGCTCGCTTTCTACATATTCATCTGATCCTTCATCGGCTACGTTACTTGAGTTGATGCGAGTAAATATCTCCCAGGAATTAAATTCCTCTTCACCCGTGAGATATTGTGTATCCTCTCCCAGGGTGTCATGGAATGCCTGGATCTTTGCCACCGCTAACTTTTCAAGTCCGATTTGTTCTTCGGATTGAGAGGTTGGGAAAAAATTATATATAAAAATTTCACTGTGTTTTGTTCCGACTCGGTTGACTCTTCCTACTCTTTGAAGGATTCGGATAGAGTTCCATGGAATATCATAGTTAATAATTATATTGGCGTGATGTAGGTTGATACCCTCTGAAAGTACATCGGTGGTTACTAAAATTCTCTTAGTATCGTCTTTGATTCTCGATCTGGGGTCAAAATTTTGTTTGACTACTTCAAACTCTGCCCCTTTTGAACCACCAGAGATAGAGATAACAGCATCTTTATAAACTTCTTTGAGTTTATCGGATAGGTATTTGCCAGTTTCTTTCGACTCAGTGAAAATAAGGATTTTATTTGCTTTTAATTGTTCGTCGGTTGCAAGTCTCTTTGTTAACTCATCGAATTTCGGATCGACTGTCACTTTATTCCATTTAGTCAAGAGTTGCTCTAAATAGTTTTTGTCTGCAGTAAGGAGATCTTTGAAGTGTGGTTGAAATTCATTAGCATCGTATTTAATGACTGCATTTGCCTCGACCAATTCCAGAAGTTCGTCTTCAAGACCCCAATCGAGATAATCATAGACATCCACTTTCTTGCTTATAAACACAGTTCCTTTATCAAACATCTCAATGAAGTTGTCATAAGATTTAATGAATCGTTTTAGCGTTTCCCTAAAGGCGTAAAAACTACTCTCAAGGCGTTTGACCAATAAGCCTTTCATAAATCCTCGCACGTTTTCTTGTCCTACCTTTTGGATCTGAAGATCTTCGGTGAGTGCTTGAGTTTTCAAATAGTTTGCTGGTTCGTAACGGGCGTAAGCGATTTTTTTAATAATCGATAGTGTGTCTAAAAATAGGGAATCTAGGGCATCGTCAAATGTGTAGTAAAGCCTGATTGGTTCCTGGACTTTAGGGAATTTCAAACCTTGCGTCGCCATGTCTTCTTTATAAAACTTCTCGACTTCAGATCTGGTTCTTCGCACCATCACATATTTGAGTATTTCTTCTCGGATGATTTGAGAATTTTCTTTTACGACCTGTATGTATTCCTCTTTTGTTAGTTTCGGATCGATTTTCTTCTCAAGAGCGTCAAAGAATGCTTTTAAGTTTTTGTGATTCGGTATTGTACTGTTGTTTTTTTTCTGAAAGAGAAACATTTGGCTGGCAATATCTTTTGGTCTATTATTGAGCGGTGTGGCAGTGACAAGAATAACTTTCTTACCAGCGCATATTTGATGAAGCGTTTCAAAGCTTTGAGTAATTTCATTCCTAAATCTATGAGCTTCATCAATAATAACCTGGTCATAATGATCAACTCCTTTACTCAAGACCTCATCAAGTTTTCCGTGGGATTCAACCTTGGCAACAACTCCGAATTCTCTAAGCGTATCTTCCCAGTACTCCTTAAGAACTGGCGGGCAAATGACCAGCGTTTGACCACCCAGCTTTTTAGCAATTAATGTAGAGATATACGTTTTTCCCAGTCCGACCACATCTGATAGGAAAACGCCGTTGTGTTCCTTGAGCTTAAGAAGAGCGTCAGCAACAGCCTCTTTTTGATATTCAAGATCAAGATAACCCTTAGGCAGATCAGCAAACATTTCCTGATCATAGTTAATCTTTTCTCTGAAATACTCGTAAAGGAATTTCAAATATAGCTCATAAGGGGTTATCTCATCATTGATCCAGGTTTTTGTCTTAACTGTATCGATATATTTGTCGGTAACATCGACTCCCTTTTCCCATAATTCCTCAAATTTTTTAAGAGCAAAATCAACATCGGCTTTATCTTTTAGCTCGACATTGAATTCTAGATTATCTACAAGTCCTGATTGAGAAAAGTTGCTCGATCCAGTAATGACTTTTCCGAAGTCTTCACTGCCAGCAGTTTTCCGAAGAATATAGAGTTTTGCATGTATCGGATGCTCTGGATAAACTTTTAATTCAAGTTTTCCTGATTTTATGTACTCGATAAATTTATGTATTCCTTCTTCGGTACTTTTCTCATCTGGAGCGTTTTCAACTTCCTCAGTAACTTCCTTTTCAAAACCCTCTTCAACCCGTTTTGTAGAGGTAAAAATATCTTCTTGGCCGTCTATTGATCGACTCAGAACTTGGTAAGTAACTTTATCGATATTGAGGCCAACCAAAATTCTAATCTTCTCGACATTTTTAAGTGAAGGGTAAAGCTGGAAGAAACCGCTACTTCTGAAGTAACCTACTAAGACATCGAAAAATTGAGTGTTATTCTCAAGGATCTTCTGAAACCGAGAAAGAAGGGTCGCATCTGGCTCATTTGTAAAAAACCTTGAGTCTGTATTCATATTCATTTTACATTTATTTAGTTATAAGCTTTAAAATATCCTCTTTTCGATAGCGTCTGTCTCCAACGCCACGCCTTACTCCTACTCTAATCGCTTTTAACTTGCCGATCTTATCCCATCGCCTTAAGGTCTCTGTATGAACATTCAGGATCTTAGCGACCTGCTTTATCGTCAACAGTTCAGGTAATTCCTCAAGTTCAGGCATAACAATTAAGCTTAATTATACTTAATTCAAGATTACAAAACAACAGAAGGGATCGATAGAATAGAGTTTCTGAAGCTATGACTAGAATTCAAATAACTCTTTTACTTGTATTTTTAATCCACGGGCTATTTTTATTAGATACCTTACTGTGGTATTAACATATCCATTCTCAATTTTGGCTAAGTATGATACGTTTATGCTTGCTTCATCAGCCAGGTCTTCTTGAGTCATTGATTTTTTCTCTCGAAACTTCTTGATCGTTTTTCCAAGTGTGTCACGTTCCCTTTGGAATGGATTTTGGGAGGCATAAGTGTTACTTCTCATATCTATATTACAGCGAAACTTTCCATATTTCACCATTCCATATATGGAAAGTTAGTGTTATACTCTGATCTGGAGCGCTGAGCGCTAACGCAGGCAGCTTGAGGAGAGATCTGAGCTGCTTTTTTTAATTATGAGAAAACTTCAAATACTGATTATCCTATGCACAGTTCTTCTGGTGGGTTACACAACTTGGGATACGATTGCTCAACTAGATGCTATTTCTAATTTAACGTGTACAAATTTGGATAAATATGACAAGTATTTTTATGGCAAAGACGCGCCCTGTAATCTTACTGGTAATAACCCATCAGGTAGAAAGTCTTTGAGTGAAATCTTCGGATATGGGTACACAAAGGAAGAAGTTACTAAGTTCCAGAAAGAAGTGTCTGATTCAGTCCTCCGTCGGGGGATCTTCCTGGATGCAGTTATACTCCTTACTGGAGCATTCGCATTTATAACCATAGGTAAATTACAATCAAAGAAGGGAGGATCAGATGAAGCAAAAG
>CAYTOP010000071.1:0-4756 GCA_964439585.1 uncultured Gammaproteobacteria bacterium | reverse complement strand
TCATATAATAAAAGATCACTGGCCTATAGAAAATAAATTTTCATTGGAGCCTGTGAAGGTTGATAATACTGGTCACATGCCAACTGTTATAGAAGTAGCACTTGTAAATCAGAATGAAGGTGAACCAGTACTACCTACATCCGATAGCCCGGAGTAAAAGTTAGTGAACTACCGATTTTTGCGTTCCTCTATGTGGCTTTAATGTGGTAAAATAGATCTATCATAGATAAAGTAACAGAAGATTTAGTACATGAGTTTAGAGAAAAGGGTGGCAAGATTCACCGACATTACCTTTCATCTCCAATTATGAAAGGTCCAACTCTGGTTTATTTGAACGGTTGGTTTAGGGGTGACAACTTGCGAACCGCAATCCTCAAAGCTATGGGGCAAAAGTAAAAACTAGTTGAAGTGATATACTACCCATAATGCACAAACTCTCACCATCCGATTTCGCGTTCCTTTACGAAGAGTGTAAACTGTGTTACTGCCTTAAGGTCAAGCATGGTATTTACCAACCGAGTATGCCGATGCCGGGAGTGTTTTCTGCGATAAACACGCGTTTGCAAACCCCACTTGTTGGCAAAAACCTTCACAAACTTTCTGGCAATTTGCCCGATGCAGTTGTTGACAGTCAAGAGGGTTGGGTAGAGTCTGTTGGTGTTCCTGATACCGATGTTTATATAAAAGGAAAATACGATCTTTTAGCAAAAAAAACTGATGGAACCTACATTTTGGTTGATCTTAAGATAAGCCAACCTCACGAGGACAAGATTGACAAATATAAATATCAACTTGGCGCATATAAATTTGCTTTGGAAAATCCAAACCGAGGGAGTGGGTTAATCATAAGCCAAATCGGACTACTTATTTTTTATCCTGAGGAAGTCACCTTCAAAGACAATACTGCTCTATTTAGCTTTCCACCTAGCTGGTTGGAAGTTCCTGCGGATGACAACGGCTTACTAAAATTTATAAAAGAGGTGGACGAGCTTTTGGGTGGTCCGCTTCCATCCGAGGGAGAGCATTGTAAATGGTGCAAATACAGACATTTGGGTGAGGAGATGGCACACACTGGACTTCCAGAACAAGCCGATCTCCCGTTTTAATTAGGTAGTAGATTAATAATCATAAGTTTGTTGTCTTCCCCGTTCACGGATTTTTCTTTGCCTTTCTTCAAAAACCTCTTGTGCGCTACTTTCAAGAAAGAAACCGCCGGTTTTTTTGGGACGATACTCCGGATCACCTCCGCGGCTTCTATATTCTGCATTTATGTCAATCCCAGGTGTTGATGCCCCTCTTTTTCTAACTGTTGACAAGGATGGTCCGTCGGTAACATTTGCAATATCAAGCTCTTCTGCGCGCGAGAGAGGAGCATGCACAAGGTCTGATGGCGTTGCAACCTCGTTAGCTGCCAGAAAGACGTCGCCACCTGTTCTTTCTGAGTAACCACTTGCAATTCGAACTTGTCGTTCTTGAAGATGCGGCAAATCTGGTGAGACTTTTCTTCGAAAAGATTTACCTTCAAATTCTGTTCCTAAAATTTCTCTGTTATATTGATCGGTCATATCCCATTTTACACTGTGCCTTCAACCTTTGTAGTATAATGTAGCCACAAATGCGGTCGAACAAAACGCTTAAATATTTTAGTTCGTTTGTAAGATCTGCTCCAAACTTAACTGGCAAAGAAAAAGAAGTTGTTGTAAAAAGACTAAATAAAAAAACTCTTCAAGGCATAGGCGAGACGTGGGGTTTGACTGAAGCCAGAATCAGACAAATTGAAAGCGTGGCAATTCGAAAACTTAAATCCGAAAGTAAACAACTTGCACTTTTTAAAAAGCTTTACAGCAATAAACTACGGAAAGTTACGAAATAGCTTCACCTCTGCCAAGTTTTTGATAAAGAATAAGAAGTAGTGTTGCTACCGCAGCCATCGAGCTTCCAAAATAAAATGGGGCTGATGGACTTACTTTGTCCCATAAAATACCAGCAAGAAAAGATGCTGGGAGAGTAGTTAGACCTATGGCTGTATTGTAGATGCCATATGCCTTACCGCGATTTTTTGAGTGAGTTAAGTCTGCAACTAATGCCTTGGCAACTCCTTCAGTTGTGGCGTAATAGATGCCATAGAAGGAAAACAGTAACCAAATTTGCACTGGACTTTTTGCTAGTCCAAAACCTGCATACGCAAGTACGTAAGCAAGCCAACCCATGATGATAACTTTTTCACGGCCGATTTTGTCCGAAAGCGATCCCAACGGAACTGAAGCGGACGCGTAAATAAAATTAAAAAGTGCGTAAACCAAGGGGATTGCGAGAATGCTTACTCCAACATTTTGTGCCCGTAAAATCAAGAACGTATCGGAAGAGTTACCTAACGAAAAAACTAGGACTATAGCCAAGAAAAAATAAAAGCTTTTTGGCAATGTAAACTTTTCTTCTTTTTCATTTTCTTTATTTAGGGGGACTTCGCGAACTTTAAAGGAAAGAATTGACAGAGTAATAACCAGTGGAATTGCGGTTATGAAGAAAATGTAGTGGTATTTAAGGCTGTTGTTTGCCCAAAGTAAAAGTAGTGCGGACAAAAGAAGCGGTCCAGCCACAGAACCGAGTGTGTCAAGTGCGCGTACGACACCGAAATTTTTTCCACGGGTTGAATTTTGTGTTGAATCAGCGATGAGCGCATCCTTGGGCGAATCCTTGACGCCCTTACCAACACCGTCCAAAAATCTAAGAGCTAGTATACCGGCACCTGATGTAACGATTGCCAGAAGTGGTCTGGCAATCATTGAAAAAAAGTACCCAAGCAAAACTATTGGCTTCCGCTTTTTAATCTTGTCAGATAGGTAGCCGGCAACGATTTTAAAAATGCTGGTCGCTGAAGTTACTAGTCCTTCGGTTAGGCCGATAAATGATTTATCAAAATTCAAAACATTGGCCAAATAAATTGGGAGTATTGGAATGAAGATATCTTGGCTGATGCCGCCAAAAAAACTTAAAATACCAATATAGAAAGAGTTTTTTGAGTAATCTTTTGATTTGTTTGCGCGTGCAACAGTCATACTGCCAATCAAGTTTAAGACCAAAGCAAGGGTATACAAGATATGCAAAAAATGGAATTGATACGGTTTTCACCGAAGTTTTACCAATTCACAAATCACAAACTTGTACGTTAGTGATTGAACAAAACAAAAAGAAACTAATTACTCTTCGTCAGCTGGAGTTTCCTCCATATCTCCACTTGTTTCTTCCTTGGGACTTTCTTCGACTTTAACTTCTTGGTCTTTTGTGTCTTCTGCTGCTTCTGGTCTTGTACCTCTATCTTCCATTGGTCTTGCTTCTTTGACTGTAATTTTTCTTCCCTCAAAATCTTGTCCATCGTAACTCTCCATTGCTTTTTTGGCTTCTTCTTCAGTACTCATTTCAACAAATCCAAAACCTTTACTTTTTCCAGTGTATTTGTCCTGGATAATATTGCAGGAAACAACAGTACCTATTTTGGCGAAGTAATCTCTTATTTGATCTTCAGTTATGTCGTACGGAATTCCTCCTACGAATAATCTTTTAGTCACTTATCATCACCACCCTTCATCTTCCTTAAATAAACATGATAATAATTGGCGAGCCTTCCGAAGTCTACGGCGAAGTAGGGCAAACTGGTTCACCAACGGGCTTCGGAGTGGCATCATCACTATTATTTTATAATTCATGATAAATTAACACAATGTGTAAGCTGTGGAACGAAGACAATAATGGTATTTTTGCGTATTAATTTACTACAAAAAGTTCTAAACATCGTTTTATGTAGCTTATTTCCAAGTACTTACAACGGAGTTGTACGCCGTTGGCGTAAGACTCAGGGGAATTCTGAAGCTATTCCTTAAAAAAGACCTATTTGACTCTTTTCTTCTTCTTTGTAGCTGAAATCCAATTCCACTTCACGGAGTGTATTCCATTTATCTTTAAAAAGTAATTTTCCGTTTTTAAGTGCGTAATCGTAAACGTCTCGCGTAATTAAAACATCGGCTTCGCAATATTTTTGCAATTTTTCAAGGCTTTCTTTGTCGTGTTTTTGCCAGTAGTAGACTGCGTCAAGTCCTGTGTCTGTTTTTTCCCTGTCTAATGTTTCTTTGGCTATTGCATCCAAAGGCAGTCTGCGGCCGAAGACGTTTTTTACTTCAGCCATAATGTCGAAGTGTGGAAGTTTAGCGAAATAACTTGGAGCATATGGTTTTAATGCAGGAACGTCGAAGTGAATTGAATTGTAACCAATTATCCTGTCTGCGCTTTGAAAAATTGACCACATATTATCGAAATCCTTTTCCCAAAAACTTTGCATTTTTCCCTCGATTTCACTCGGGATCTTACGACTCTCAACCTCTTCTAGACTCTCATCTATATGTCTTGAGTAAACTGAAACAACAGATACTCCCAGATCACCAGGATCTGAACCTTCAATATCAGAGAAAAGTTTTTTAGTTTCTACATCAAAAATTACTTCGGACTTCATGATTGTAAATTATACCAGCTTGAGGCTTGTAAATTTTTAAAGTAGACTAAATTGGTGTAATTGGTAACATTTTCGAAAACGTCCTCTCTTTTTACAAATTGCTTATGAAAAATATTAACGTCGCAATAATCGTTGTTTTAGCTCTTGTTTTTCTTGGTGTGGGGGCATTGTTAATTACACGCAAATCCATGTCTAGTGTTACAGATGATAACCGTGCCACATCTACGATGGAGGGTGTAGAAGTGGACG
>CAYTOP010000070.1:0-5021 GCA_964439585.1 uncultured Gammaproteobacteria bacterium | reverse complement strand
ATAAATTAATAGCAAATACAAACGCTATTATAATTACAAAACCAGAGATTAATATCAAAACCTTCACTTTCTAATTATTCACACAAAATAGTGACAGTTGCAAATTTTAATCAAATTTAGGTTTCTTTTTTTCGAATATTATGTGATAATATTCGGATAAATTATATGCCTTTAAAAAGTATAAGAAGATGCATGGAATGCAATAACAAAACCCATCATCGTTTTTGGATAAACGATATCCAATGCCCGGTTTGTTATTCAGCTGCTGGATACACAGAAAGCATACATGGTGGGTTAAGCGAACAGCAAATTGACTCAAAACACTCAGAATATGTGCAACGAGTACGTAGGGTTGAAGGTGACACAAGGTCTTCATTGTACCAGGTAATTAGTTCCTCAAAAGAGCGGTAATGATTTTCTGGAGAAAAAACTTCAAAAATAGTAAAATACCACTGTAGGGGTGCTTATTGCAATATTACAATTCCGTTTTAACGGAATTGAGAGGAAAAACAGCGAAGCGGAAAGAATTTGATTTAACAAAATCATATTCGATAAGCGGCGGTTGTTTTGACGAGGTGGCTGTAGCTCAGTTGGTTAGAGCGGCTGTTTGTGGAACAGCAGGTCGCCGGTTCGAGCCCGGTCAGCCACCCTGATAGGACTCGAACTGTTTAATCGATGTTCGAACTGTCTTTGTTTTCTTACAAATATTCTTGAGTAAGTTTGAGCCGATGTCCCGATAGAAAAAATGATTATGTTGTGATTTGATGTTTAACTATCCATTTTACCCTTGCTTTCGCTCTCTAACTTAGATTTTTTTTTATTTTCTTTACTAGTGACAAAATTTAATTATATTTAATTCAAAGTTTGGAATATAATATCCTGTATGTCAGAAAGATATCACCTAAAAGTCGTCACACTTGAACCGACACCATTTTGTAATCAAAGCTGTCAAACTTGTAACACCTGGTTGTTAACCCGAAATAGGGAGTTTATTTCAGAACATAAACAGCAAGAGCAATACCCATTTGCACAGGTTGTAGAACAAGCATCGCAGATGGGGGTTGAGCATATTAACCTAGCTGGTGCAGAGCCTTTTGCTTACAAAGGTGTTCTTAAACTTATTGAATCGATTAAGTCAAGAGGTATTGAGTGCTCCCTGGTGACAAACGGCACTTTAATTGATGAAGATACCGCCAGGAGACTGGTTGATCTAAGGATTGATGCTATGAGGTTTTCAGTCGATGGTTCCACGCCTGAGACACGACTGGGTAAGGGGGCACAAAGGTGCTTTTGAGAAAGCAACAAACGCTATTAGAACAATAAACTAATATGGGCAAGAGGTTGGATATGTTCCAAAATTATTTTTTAATACAACCATTTCCAAATTAAACTTTCGCGAAATTACGAGAATAGTAGAGCTTGCAAGTGATCTTGGCGTTGTGGGAATTAATTTCGGTTTAGTAATACAAATAATTGAGGAAGATCTGATAACGACAAACGATATTCTAGGAAGCGGAACGACCTCAGAACAATTTTTAAAAGAAGACAATAGATTGATGTTTGACGAGGCAGATATAGAGCCTTTGAATGGGTCACTATCTAAGGCTGATGCAATAGCGACTCGTTTAGATGTTAAACACAATATTGCTTTGATAAAAGGGTATCTTGGAAATCCTGAAGCTATAGCTTCAGGTAGATACCTATCGCCCTTGATGGAGATGGGTGGAGCTACTTTTGCGTATCCTTTTAAACGTACACTTGTAGACACCTATGGGAATGTCTACCCATGCTCTCCTATCCGGCACAAGGTTGGAGATCTTAAAGAGAAAACTCTACAAGAGATATGGTTGGGAGAATCTTATAGTGATTTTAGAAATGAATTTATGCAACTCGGCTATTTTCCAGTTTGTCTCTCATGTTGCAACCTCAATAGACAAGGAGTAAAGCGCGAATGAGAATAGTGGTTGTTGCTTCTAAGTTTCCCCCAATAGTTGGCGGTGGAGAGAGTATTGTTTACAACCAAGTTAAAGAGTTAGGTCTCAGGGGACACGCTGTTTCAGTCATTACTTCGAATTTCCCTAAACAGTATAAACTAATTAAAGAAGAGGGGTTATTTAAAATACATTATATTAACGGCTTTGAAGACTTTTGTTTAGGCAAGGGATCATTTAGGGAGACTTGTGAATATTTGCACAAAACTTTGAATGAGTTGAAACCAGATATAGTACATGTTCATAACTTTATCCCAATGTTTTTGCTATCTCAATTTGCCAAAAATCTCCCATCAAAAATAGTATTTACATATCACAACACGCCTAACCCCCCAAAAAGAATACTTGGATACTTTGACAATTTTGAGCTTGATGAAGCTTTCGCACAAAAGGTGATGAGTAGTAATTCATTTGATTTATTAATTGCTGGGAGTAAGTTCTACTACGACTGGGCATTACGACTTGGAGCAAATAGGCGGAAGGTTAAACTCTTATACTTTTGGATAGATGGATCTATGTTTGACTCGTCTTTGCTCAAGAGAAGGAATGAATTTAGAACAAAATACAGAATTTCTCGAAAAAAGTTTGTGATTACTTTGCCTTCTCGTGCAATTGAAAGAAAAGGTGCGTTGGAAGCAGTTCAATCTTTGAGTATCTTAAAAAAACTTGGATTTACTCCTACACTATTTTTACCAGCGTTTTATCGCCCTTTTGACCAAACATATGCTAACAGAGTCAAAAGTGAAGTAAACAGACTTGGAATACAAGATCAAATTATTATTCCTAAAGTTCATATTCCCTATGAGAAAATGCCTGGTGTGTATGCTATGTCTAACCTGGTTATTATGCCCTCCTACTATGAAGGTTTAGGTGTAGCATTATTAGAAGCAATGTCAATGGGTGTGCCTACTATAGGCACTAGAGTTAACGGTATAAAAGAAATCATTAGCGATAGGCAAAATGGCCTTCTTTTTCGTAGCAAATCCCCAGACGAACTTGCAAAAGCAATATTTAAACTTAGTAATGATAATGACTTAATGGGAAAAATTGCACGAAACGGAATTCAGTTTATTGAAACAAAATTTTCATCTCAAAAAATTGTAACTAGGCTTGAGAATCACTATAATACCTTAATATCAAAACATGACAGAAAGAATCACCGGTTTTATTCCAGCAGGAGGAGAGGGAGTGCGGTTGCAGCCACTAACAGCGGAGCATCCCAAACCACATCTTTTGATGGGGTCCGGTGACAAAAGACTAATTGACTATCCACTACAAGTGTTGCCCGATGGCTCCAATCTTATAGTTTCTGTTGGATACCAAGGTAATAAACTTATAGACCATCTAAAACACGGGTATGAGAACATAAAGCCAATTATACTACAAGATTCCAAGCTTAGTAATATTGGTGGCTCCTTGGCTCAACATTTTGACTTAGTAGAACGAGAGTTAAGTGATTTTACACTAATCATCCCTGCTGACCATGTTATTGAAGGTTTAAATGTTGTGCAACTTCAGCGTGAGCACGAAGAGCGAGGAAGTGAAATTACTGTCTTGGCAGTTAAGCCACTTACATATGGTGATTATTTGCATATTGACGACTCAGGCTCAGTCAGGGCTATAAATGGTTTACAGCCTTTCAGCACGACTAGATATAGTTCAACAGGAATCTACCTATTTAATACATCCTTTTTATTACAGGCTATTAGACGAAGAGTTAAACAAGGTTGGCAAGGTGAAGAATATGATATTACAAAAGAATTGGTTTTCCCCTCAATCGAAAAAGGGAGAGTATCAGCACATATATTGGAGGAAAATGGATATTGGGATGACTCTGGAACATTGGCAAGATATTTTGTTAATAATATGAGGTTGAGTTGTGGAGAAAATGTAATCGCACCCTCCTCAAATATTCATGACAATGCAGTTTTGAAGAACTCAATCGTGTTAGATAACGCGATTGTAGGAGATGTTGTTATTAAAAATTCAATTTTAGCTCCTAACGCACAAGTAAATGTATCCAACTTTTCTATGGTACCTATCACGGTTTATTCGAAAGAAGGAGGTAAAAAACATGTTACGATGGAAGAAGATTAAAGAATCTACAATTTTTAAGAATAAGTGGTTTGGTTTGAGACAGCAAAAGGTAGGCAGGTTGATTATTATTTTGTTCGTGGAGCACCTGTGGTTGCGGTCCTAGGGGTTACCATAGACAAAAAAATTGTTCTCGTAAAGCAGTATAGACCATCAACGGGAAAATATATGACAGATATTCCTGGCGGAGGTGCAGAGGACAATGAAAGCAAGAAGCAAGCAGCAAAAAGGGAGTTTAAAGAAGAAACAGGATATGACTTAGACAAAGTTAGAAAGTTAACGTCTTTTTACTTTGATTCAGGAAGAAGCGACAAATACTCAACTATTTACGTCGGATTGGCAACTCACAAAACAGACCCCAAACATGATGAGATCGAAAGTTTAAAGATTATAGAAGTTCCATACAAGATTCTTATGGAAAGCATTAGGTCAGGGAAAATTACTGAACCCACAATAAGATTGTCCGTTATGAGCTTTGAACTGTCCCCACTTAAAAAGCTATATATTTAAGTGAAAGTAGTCCAGTTGGATTAAGGCTAATCCAAGTTCGAACATCAACTGGCAAGCGACCCCAGATTTAGAGGCCTCAAGAAATATATCAAAGTGTGTTAACCCTCAACCAAATTCAAATCTTAATCGATTACGATTTCCGGCACACGCTCTTCTGTTTCCGACTCATCTTTGGCTAAACTTATCCTAACATCCTTTTTCTTGAGAGAAAGGTATATTACGATTGCTACCACAATGAAGACAGACCAAACGATCAGAAAATATTCAAGTTTATTATGGGTATTTAAACTGCCGATAATCGGAGCTAAAGCAACATAAGGTAAAGTTCTTAGAAATGAAGCTACCGACAAGACTGTAGCACGCTGGTTTTCGTCCGTTCGATAATTCAAAACCTCACTCATAAAAGGAACAAGTACGTGTTCGCCT
>CAYTOP010000069.1:0-5097 GCA_964439585.1 uncultured Gammaproteobacteria bacterium | reverse complement strand
ATATATAATATACAAAGAAGATAGATTATGAAAAAAGTTTTGGTTGTGGATGACGATCCGGACCTGCAAAAAATATATAGCGAAAAGCTTACAGCTAGCGGTTACGAAACACTACTTGCCCCGGACGCAACCCAAGCTTTATATTTGGCTAAAAACAATAAACCTGATCTTATACTTTTAGATATCATGTTGCCGCCAGGAGCCAATGGCTTCGATGTCTACGAAGAACTCCAAAAAGACGACGATCTTAAAAACATTCCTGTAATAGTTTTTACTAATTTAGATACCGAAAAAGATATGGCTGAGCAGATGGGAATTAAAGACTATATTATCAAAGCCGAATTAACTCCGGCACAAATTGTTGAGCGAGTAAAAGAAAAGATAGGTAGCTGAGGTTACTGTGAGCCCACGTAAGGAGTAACTGAAATTTCCGAGGGAGTAGGGTTTTGCAGATGAATATTACCTATGTCGCCCGACTTTACACCTAAAATAAATCCCAGTCCTGCAACAATTAGTAATAGTACTAAAAATAAAATCAGCTGTTTCATGTTATTTCTATTTTAAATTTAAAGCCTCGTTGTCATCTATTAGCTCCAGTAGTGGTAAATCTAAGCCTTTAAGCTGAGGTAGAGCGTTTCCGCCCACCAGTCCCTGCATGCTACCATAGACACTTGCGGCTGACAAAACTATCCGTTGTAATTGTGCTTCCCGCGCCTTCCATAATCGCTCATACGCAACTCTTTCTTTGGCAATTTGACTATTCATTTCAGAATAACTTTCCACTATCGCCTCGATTTGCTGAACAAATTGTCTGCTTGTTACGAAATCGTAAATTAGATCTGCTTTTCTGCCCTGGTGAGCACTAGCCGTTTTTTGGTAAGTAACTTTTATAAGCGTATCGCGCAAGAGTGTCGCCAATGTAATTGCTTGGGCGTTTCCGGCCACCCAAACACCATCAACGTTACCGATGCCATTTCTTGCATCTTCAGGAAGTGCAGTCGAAACAATTACGGCAACATCAGCCCCCTCTTTTCTAACGTCTTCTTTTAATTTTGTAACCCAGCCTTGGGTCCATGCCTTAGTCCTTTTGAGTTCCCATAAAATGGTTCCACAAACAGTCTTTCCGCTCGGACTTTTGACAATCTGCTTCACATCGGCGCCCTTAATGCCCTTGGCGACTGGTTGTATGTCATCGTTTTGGAAATTTACCTTGAGTGAATTTTCCAAATCTAATTCCAAAACTTCTCCCTGAAGTTGCTGCGAACCCTGTTTTGCCTTCCTTTGGGCATCGTCCAGCGCCTTTTCCGTATCAGTCAACTTCTTTCTAAGCTCGGCAATTTCAAGATCTGACTTATCCTTCTCGGCTGACATTATTTCTTCACGAACCTTATCTCGTTGGTCAAGAAGTTCTTTCTGAAACTTAAGTTCTCGTCTTTCAGTGTCTTCTTTTAAACCTCGTAAGCTTTTATTGAGTTCCAAAAGCTGGGTAGTTAACTCTTTATTCCGATTTTTCAACTCATCATTTTCATTTGCGCGATCTTTTAGAAGTACTTCCACCTCTGCTTTAAGCTTTTTCTCTTTCTCTTCTGAAGCTTTATTTAAGCGGTCTTCATATTTCTTTGCCAATTCAGCTTCAATGGAGCTCTTTGCTTTTTCTTCGATATCATGCTTTATAGCCTGCGTAATTTCGATTTCTTTGCCACAGTATTTACACTTTATTGTAGTTTCCATAAACTTATAGTTGAAGCTAGATTGTAACAGCCTGATCCACAATTGGCAAAACGACGTAATCAAACTGCAAATCATTTCTTATTTTTTGTCTCAATTTTCCGCGAGCTTCATCTTCACCATGAACCAAATAAATCTTTTTGAAAGAGCCCATTTCTTTAAGCCAATCAATGAGTCGCGGTTCGTCAGCATGTGCACTTAATGAAGATATTTCTGAAACATTGGCATTTACCTCAACTTCAGTTCCCTCAATATCAACCTTTTTAGATCCTTCTAAGATTTTCCTACCAGTTGTACCTTCACCCATGTAACCTACTATCAACAACCGATTGTTTGCGTGAGGAAGGTATTTTTTGGCATGTTGTAATATTCTGCCACCCGTCATCATACCGCTGCCTGCAATTATTACTTTAGCCCCCGGCATATTCGCAATTTTCTTGCTTTTTCTATAATCCTCAACAAGGTGAAGACCTGCAAAGTCAAATGGATCATTGTTGCTAGCATGAAGAGCCAACTTCTTGTTGTATAAGCCCTTAAATAATTTGTAGATGTTAGTAGCCCTTACTGCCATTGGACTATCCAAAAACACTTGTGTGTCATTTCTTATTTTTTGATCTGCTTTTAAGTGATCAAGTAAATGCAGAAGCACTTGAGCTCGTTCTAAAGAAAATGAAGGAATGAGTAAAACTGAGCCAGTTTTTTCAACCTCGTTGATTTCCTCGGCAAGTGTTTCGGCTGGCTTGTCGTTGGGATGGACTCGCCCGCCATAAGTTGACTCCATTACGACAACATCAACATTCTCAAAGCTTTCGGTAGGCTTAACAATATCTTCAGGCGAGTTTCCTAAATCGCCACTAAAAACTACTTTCTCAGACTCCACATCTCCTGCATCTACAATCTGGCAGCTAGCCGAACCTAAAATATGCCCCGCGTCACAGAGCGACGCTTCAAAGGGACCAGCCTTAAAATTTTGATGATAGTCTACAGTAACCATTCGCGCTAAAAGTGCACTAACGTCACTCTCATCGTATAAAACCGGCACCTTTGGATCCTCTTTAGCAATTTTAGCAGCGTCCAGAAGTACTAATTCCGTTAAAACCTTAGTAGCCTCAGTTGCGTATATATTCCCGGCGTAACCATTTTTAACTAACAATGGCAACCTACCGCAGTGATCAAGATGCGCATGCGTTAAAATGACAGCGGTAACCTCTCTCGGATTAAAGTTAAGTGGTCTTGAATTAAGTTCAACTGCGTTAGATAAGCCCTGAAACATCCCCATGTCAATTAAAACACTGCCAGCGCCTTCTTTTTCCAACAAAAAATTAGAGCCAGTTACCGTACCTGCCGCCCCTAGAAAAGTTAATTTTTTCATTTTTTCTTTAACACTGAAATTTCCTGCTTTAACTCCTCTACTATAGCACGCAAAACCATAACTTTTGTGTGCTTAATCTCGGAAACCGCACTCTCGTGAACTACACCACGATAACCTATCATGGCTTCACTCAATTGTTTTTCGTATTTAGCCAATTTCTCTTCCAACTCTAGTAGTTTTTTCTGGTTAGTCATATTTTTCTGACAATTAAAGCTTTTAATAATTATTCTCTATTTTTAGATACAAATTAAGGTATTTTGGATATAATATCATTATTGTATGTCAAAAAAAGCGCTGATACTTGGTTTGTCGATAGCTTTTATTATTGCTGTCCTTAAGTTTAGCCACACTACTGAGTTAATTCAAACTCCAAACGAAAACAAAGTTAATCCGACACAACATCCTGCCCAAATTAACAACTCAAAAATCTATACCTCAGACGATACAACTATATTAGTGATCCAGGCAACTCCGTCGCAAGTCAAACTTATTTCAAATCTAGATGCAAATCTTACAGCTTTAGAGGCTCGTGAGAAATACTCCTGCAAATTCCTCACAAGCGCCGGGTTTTACACTGAAAACCATAAACCAGTAGGCTTATTCCAAACAGACAACACTGTTGCCGAAACAGCTAAAAAGAACTCGACATTTAACGGATTTCTTAGTGTTGATAGAAAGGGAAAAACAAATATATCACCAAGCAATCCTCCTGTTGACACCGTTTTCACTCTCCAGACTGGTCCTTTACTGATTGCGAATTTCGATGCTCTTAACCTGCAAATAAAAAACGATAAAAAAGCCAGAAGAATAGTTGCCGCAATTGATTCCAATAATACTTTATTGCTAATTGCCGTTTACACCAGAGCATCAGCCTTTTCTGGACCAGAATTGACTGATTTGCCTTTTATTATCAAGAAAATAAGTGATGAAAATACGCTAAACATATCGGATGCAATTAACTTAGACGGTGGTACAGCATCGGCTTATCTTAGCGACAATGTTGTTTTAAACGAGGCCTCTCCTGTTGGCAGTTTCTTGTGTGTTATAAACTAGACAACTGTCTTGTTGTTCGCCCTTCATCGCGAAATGCATCGGTCACAAGCCCATTGTGTTTAGCTAAGAGTTTTTCGCTTTGGAGGGATTCTGCACCCGACGAAGCTTGGGAGTAGCTAACCCGACCTTAAGTTTAGGGAATTTCATTTTCACCTTTTGAGGACTCTTTGCAAAAAGCCTGCTTAACTTTGTGTAATTACTAGTTGCAAGTCTACGGGAATATACATATACGGAATACGGAATACTTCTTTTAATATACGAAAAAACTTTTGTTTGCCTGTCAGCACGGAAAGCTTTTGGAGTTTGTCTGAAGTAAATATTTCTTCTTTTTGCCGCTTTGGCCATTTAACAAAACCATTATATCATTTTAGATGTCATGGCTTTAATATCTGCAATATAAGTCGGCTCGCCATGTCCTGGAAGTACAATAGTTGCAGGATCAAGATTGGCAGTATTTTGGATGGAATCAACTAATAAACCGTAATCGGAGTATTTAAAATCTGTTCTACCCACACCATTGCCCGCAAAAACCAAATCTCCACAAAACAACATTTTGTTTGAGGGGGCATAAACGCTAACACTGCCCGGTGTGTGACCAGGAGTTTTAAGTACCTCAAGTTGCTCTTTTCCCAAAGTTATTTTTCCAAACGAGTTCAAATCCTCATCAATAGTAGGAGCCGGATCTGGCGTAACCTTCGTATAATACTTTGCCGAACTTACCATTCTGCGTACCAAAAATGCATCTTGTTTGCTTACCAAAAATGGAATACCAAACGCGAGTTTGATCTCACTAACTGCCAGTATATGGTCAAAATGCCCATGTGTGGCAACTATATACTTTGGAATTAAATTCTTTTTAACTATCTGGGTAATAATATAGTCACCATCAGCGCCGGCATCGATAATTAGAGTTTGTAGTGACTGCTTGTCATACACCACATAGC
>CAYTOP010000068.1:0-5117 GCA_964439585.1 uncultured Gammaproteobacteria bacterium | reverse complement strand
AAAGCGCTTCCCTGTGGAGGAAGAGACTGCCGGTTCGAGTCCGGTCACCTACCCTTAACGAGACACTTGCTTTCGTAGTGTCTCGAATATCCCGATATATTGACGAAATATTACGGTTCAATAATTTACTATTATGAAAGGTTATTCCTTTAGGGTATATTGAACCAATTAATACCTGTTTTTGACCATAATCGGATACTTCATAAGCCTTTGGCAGGTTAGACAAAAGTTCTCTTATAAAATCTGAAGTTCCCTCTAAATCATATTGATCTATCAAGTTTTCGTTTTTCACTATCTTTGCAGTTAATATTTCGTCATCAATCTTGGTTTTGACTTCATCATAAACATCTTCCGGATACTTGACTATTTCTGTCTAGTTAGCTGTTCGGAAATCTTCAGGTAGTGCCAGACTAAACAATAGAAAATTGTGTTTTAAACTTTGGATAAGCCTCATGAAGTTTTATAAACAAGGCTAAATGTGGTTCAAAAGAAAAGTTATTATCTACACTGATAGGAAAAGTGATTATGTAGTATTTCGAAGTATAACTATCCACTCTGCCTAGATATTCGTTTTATCATGAAAAAACCACTTCTAATCTTCGAGTGTTTTCATTCAACTTGGCAACAGAAACTACTTGATCCAGAGATTTGGTAGCTTATCGGCGTACAAGGCAGTACCAAACCAAGCCCAGTTTTGGTCAAAGTAGTTATTTTTGTCGCCCCAAAAACCTTCGTCATAATTGAACTGATTATCAAAGAGTTGTTTGTATATGCCATCTGCAAGGCTGCCGTCTGTATCTGTAATAGTAATAGCAGACAATGCACCAACTGAGGTGCTTATAGAGCTGAAATCACTTTTGACATTTCCGTCTAATGTGTAAATAGCTGTAAAATTCTTATTTTCTTCCCATTCTTTCTCAAAAAATGGACTTACTTTTTGAAGATATTCTTTTGCCTCTGGTGTATTAAACCATTTTGCGTCAAGTGATACACGCCACATCACTCGGAAGGCATCAAACCCGTATGCACCGACATCTTTATCGTCTATATGTTTTGAAACAGATTTAATCTCACCCGTTTCGCCATCTATAAGTATCCAGTTAGGAGGCAAATATACGCTTCTTTGGCTACCAAGTCTGTTAAGTAGGTAATAACTGTCATTAGCCAGTTTTTCCCAAGGGCGACTCGTATCAACTTCTGCAAACACACGATAGGTTGTAGGGGAGAGATAAGATGGATTTATTAAATATCCATCTTCACGCCCCGCACCAGTGCCTGAAACTAAGTAATACCTACCATTTATTACGACAACCTCCTTTCTCCATATATCGTCCATTATTTCTTTTGCTTCTTGAAAATATGTTTCATCTCCCCATTGCTTATATGCAAAAAGCAATGAAAGAGCTATGTCTTCATCTGCATCCGAGGCGGAGGCAGCATCACCGATTTTGTATTCTTTACCATCTTTCAACCACAACCAAGAAAACAATTTGTCTTGAGTGCGATATTGTAAGTGGTCTTTTGTCCAAGCCCAGACCCTATCAAAAGTTTCTTTGTCATCTTGATACACAGCTCTTAACAGAGTATAAGATTGACCCTCCGATGTTGTCTTGTCGTTGTCATGAGGGTCAACAACTTGACCATACGACTTGATAAAGTTTGATTTATAAAACCTCCAACTTGACGACAATATAAGACTATCCTTCGATGGTAGTTTATAAATGGCAACCCAGTCTCCGTTAGTAGTTTTGTAATTATTAAAATCTACGAAGGTACCTTTATCGTTTGGGCCGAACATGGCGACTCTTTCAGAATTTAGATAAACATTCCTGAGGAAGTCTTCCCCTTCAATTCTAAAGCCAATTTGTCTTAACATCTCGTGGCTCAAGTAGAGATAGTTTATATTTTTCCAGTCATTACTAAACCTTTTTTGAATCTCGGGGTCATACCACATTTTCCAAAACCAAGCAGCGTTTGGGTACTCCATTTCTCTGAACTCAACTTCTGCAAATTCGTCGATTGCAATAACTGCGGAATTAGGAACATTTCTGAATACCCAAGCAAGTGCTTCTAGTTGCGGGGTTGTCTCGTCTCTTGTATATTGCCCTATTGTGTGAACTAGAAGATAAGTAGAAATTACTATCGCTACCATTATACCTAGGGAGTGATAGATAAACTTCTTATTAAATGAAAGAAGTCTAGCAAGGAAATTTAATAACATTCCAATATTAAGTGCTAAAAGTGGAATTAAAGGAACTACATAAAAATCAATAACCAGTTTTCCTCTCATTAGAAACAGCCAAAACAGTACCGCTAAAAACACTGGTATTCTTAACGACTTCTCTTTTATGCTTAAAACTATACTAACTATTGTGGCAATGGCGCCTAAAATTATTGTTAATAGATCTCTTTCGACCCATTCCATTAAGTTTACATAAAAGTCACTTTTTGAATCCCAAAATGGGTGGCTTCCGCCTCTGCCGAATTGTTCTTGTAAAGTTGTTAATAGGCTTACATGTTGAAGGTTATTTCCTAGAAAGCCTACAGGGAAAAACTCACCTTTCAACAGGGCATAGAGAAAATAAAAGGAAATAATGATTCCAGATACGGATAGCCAATTCACGATTGCAAAACTTCTGTGGTGCTCATGAGATTTTCGGTAAACAATGTATAAAAATGCTGGAATAAAGAAAATTGCATTTTCCTTAGTGAGAACTGCAATACTAAAGCATATTGCGCTGATTATAATGTGGCTAAGTTTTAGCTTATCTTTCAGCAACAACGCCAGAGAGAGGAATACCCAAAAGACCATTATGTTATCTAGCAAAACCCTTCTTTGAAAGTAAATACCAAGAGGGGATAAAGAGAAAATAAGAACAGCTATAATGCCAGCAAGATATCCCTTACTTAACTTTTTGGCTACATAAAAAAGTAAATAAGCAGTCTCTAAATGAAGCAATAACATTAGAACTCTACCCGAGTCGACTGAAGTGCCGAAAGTGAAGAATCCACCTGTTAATTTGACCCATAAAGCTATGAACATCCAGCCAGCTGGGGCGTGGTCATACCAATAGGTATAGGGGGCAAGCCTACCTTGTGTTAGGAGAGACCACGCTTGAGACATATAAGCTCCTTCGTCATTTTCATAATAAGGAAAGTGGAACATATTATAGCTGTGTGCTATGCCCGAAATTAGCAACAGCACAGTCAGGATAATAAGCACTTTTTTGTTTTCCTTTATTTTGTTTAGTAGTTTATTTAGCATATTGAGTTACTAAAGATAAGTCTGCCATTTCTCTATGGGCGTTTGTGTGTAAAGTTTTCTCCCAAGCATTTTTGCTTGCCAAGATACGATAAAAAGCCCTAAATGAAGAAAAAACAAGCATTAACTGGTAGGGATAGAACGCAAGCAAAATTCGCAAAGGGGATAGGAGTGAAAATCTAAGCCTGTATTCTTTTGTGAACTTATATAAAGCCACTGTGAAAGTGAGTAGTTGTAAAACAAAAAGGTAAAGAGGAATAAATGAAAGCAAAGTAATCCATATTGGCAGTTTTTGGGTAAGTGCTAGGGCGACACCAAATGGCATATACAGAAGTAACAATGCTTGCATCATAGGCGAGAGCAAAATATAAAGAGATACGATTTTCTGCCTAAGCATTGGTAGTTTTCTCCAATCGCCCTTGAAAAGTATTTGCAGGAAGCCTTGGTTCCACCTTGTCCGCTGCTTGATAAAGCTCACGGCACTATTAGGGGTTTCTTCTTGAGTGGTGTGTGCTTCGTCATAAACCACTTTCGTCTTTGCCCCCGCCAAAGTGAGCCGTATCCCTATATCAGCGTCTTCTGTCAAGCAATCTTTATCCCAACCTCCAATAAAGTCCAACCAATACTTTTTGAAAAATACAGTATTTCCACCCAGAGGAGTAACCCCTCCTATATTTGAGAAGAAGTGGAGGCCAGATTTAAACCACAAGTAGTATTCCATAACATTAAGGGCTGAAAACCAACGAGTACGGTAGTTCATCAGTTGCACCCCCGACTGGACGACATCAACCTTATCCTTAAGCATAGTTGTATTTACAATGTTGTAAATTTCCTTGTGAGGCTCATCTTCTGCGTCAAATATCGTTATAACTCTGTTCTTCGCTTCTTGAAGTCCGTAATTTAGAGCGTGTGGTTTATTTATTGGAAAACTGTTAAAAACAATTAACCTAATATTTTTCTTGCCAAGTTGCTTTATAACTTCTTCTGCTCTAGTAATTGTTTTAGTGTCATCCTCCCTACAAAGAACGAGTATCTCCTTTAGTTTTTCAGGGTAATTGATTTTATCTATTGCGTTTATAGTGTCGCCGATTACTTTTTCTTCGTGTCTTGCAGGAAGAAGTGCTGTAAAAGAAAATTGTGGAGTAACAAAATATTTAGGTGATTTATGTTTTTCTACATCTTCCGGATTTTCCCAAGCATAAAGCATCCACGCTAGCGTAAATAAACCCTGTAGTGAAAGCACTATGGAGGCAGACAATACAAATAAGGTGATGACAAACTGAGTGTTCAGTAAACTAAGATTGGGAAAAAGCCAAGCACTTAACAAGAAAACCACACTAAATGCCGTCAAAGCCACGAGCGATATTAACAGGTAATATTTAAGTTACATTTTTATTTTTTATTTACTTTGTTTTTCTCTATAAACCTTTCCAGATCTTCTTCACTAACTCGATATGTTCTTCCAAATCTCACAGCACTAAGGTCTCCGCTCCTGATATATTTATATATAGTCAGCAAGTTTAGCTTTAGCTCTTCGGCCACCTCCGTCGGAGTAAAAAATTGTCTATTATCCATAAGTATTAACTATGGGGTGCATTCTACTATGCGTGACTATACTTGTCAATGCAGTATTATATACTTATATTATTGAGTTGAAATCTGGGGTCGGATAGTTTATTGATGGGGGTACTTTTTACAGTAAGTGAAAAAAAAAGATTAAATCAAGAGGTAATTGAGAGAAATTAAGTCTGTAGGATTAAAGCTAATCCAGGTTCGAACATCTACTGGCAAGCGACCCTGACAGGACTCGAACAAAATATACGAAGTTCGAACCCTAATTTACTACTCAGAATCT
>CAYTOP010000067.1:2826-5505 GCA_964439585.1 uncultured Gammaproteobacteria bacterium | reverse complement strand
ATCCCTGGTTACCTTCTTGAATTAAATCCAAAAGAGAAAGCCCTCGGCCGATATATTTTTTAGCAATAGAAACGACCAAACGAAGATTACTTTCTGTCAATTTATCCTTCGCGGCTTTATCGTTTCTCTCAAACCGCTTAGCAAGTTCGACCTCCTCTTCAGCATCCAAAAGAGGTACTTTGCCGATTTCCCTTAAGTACTGTCTTACCGGATCGGTTGATTCAGCACCGGAAAGTTTAGACAAAATTTCGATTTCTCGCTCTAACCGTGCTTTTGCCTTTTCATCGCTTTCGACATCTTCAGCAGCCACAGATTCAAAAACATCAACTCCCTCCGACAGCAGGTGATCGTAAAAACCATCGAGTTCCTCCAATCTGTCTTCAGCATCTGGAAATACTTCCAATATCTCGTCTTGGGTCAAAAAACCCTGGTCACGACCCTTTTTAATTAAATTGGCGACATCTTTTCTAATCATGTAAATGTATACATCATGTTTATTCCAAAAAAACACTAAAAGTGGCTACTTGAAAGAATTATACCTTGTGATTATAAAGTTTCAAAATATTTTACACAAGCCTAAAGACTAAAAACACTTGAGGCGCTATTCGTTTTCTAAGTTTGCAAGCTTTTGAGTCTGTTCACTAAAAGCTCTGTTTGCCGTTAAAATATCTTTACTCTTGCCTTTTTTTTCTGCTGCAAGCACATTATTTCCCAACCTAGCAAGTTCCCCTTTTACTTTAAGAATCTCTAGTTCTTTAATAACCAAGTCTCGCTCTTTGTTAACAATTTTGTCATCAACCGAGGGTAAATCACTAGACTCTTTGATAAAAAGACTACTAAAACCGTCCACAAGTTCCCTGGGCAACTTTTTGGTAAACTCGGCTATAGAAAAATTTTTTTTATCTGCCTTTCTATAGTAGTTTACTAACTCTTCCAGTATCCTCTTAGCAAAAGTGGTTGTAAAAAAAGTGTTAACTTTATCATCCAACAAATATACAGGATCCGTCAAAAAAGAAAGTGCAATTAGTCTTTTTTCCAAGATAGCTTGTCTGTCCTCCTTTTTAATATCCGCCTGCATACTATAGGAATTATCAATATTAGTTAATGAAGTTCCCGCTTTGGAAACCGCTTTAATGACTGCATCCACAGGGACATTGAGTTTTTTTGCCACCTTGGTAACATAATGGGCTTGAACAATATCATCTTCTATCGACAAAAGAATGGGCACAACTTCCCTGCTTATCTTGTTCCGGTCCTGACTCGTGTTTACATCATATTTAGAAAAGAGCGAGTTAACTAGAAAGTCCCAAATATCGGTTGCGTTTTCTAGTGCTTTTTTAAGAAATTGAGGATCCGATCTTGCAGCGTCATCGGGATCTTTATACTTGCCAAGGTTTGTAACAGCTATGTCCATTCCTTCAGCCTGAGCAATCATAATTCCTCGCCTTGCAGCAGCGTCACCAGCGATATCGGCATCGAGTGCAAGTACTACCTTTCGCGCATATCTCCGAAGAAGTTTCACCTGATCTTGAGTAAACGCCGAACCTTTTATCGCGACTATGTTTTTGATACCAATTTGCCACGAAGAAATCATGTCCAGCTCACCCTCCACCACAATTGCTTCATCTTTATTCTTAACTTCTTTTTTGACAAGGTGAAGTCCGAAAAGATTAGCTGATTTATGATAAACACTGGTTTCCGGTGAATTTATATACTTAGCCAAATTTTCACTTTTGTCATTCGGTAAAATTCTCCCGGAAAAACCCAATACGTTCCCCCTGTTATCATGAAGTGGAAAAATTACCCGACCCCTAAATCTATCGTAGCCTTTTCTGTCTCTCACATAAATAAGACCCGCCTTTGCCAAGTCTTGAAGAGTAAAGTTGTGTTTAGCTATGAGAAAGCTTCTCATAGCAAGCGGCTGATCAGGTGAGTAGCCAATTTTAAACTGTTTTAACGTATCCATCTGCAACCCCCTTGCCTCTAAAAGATACTTCAGTGCAATTTTCCCAGCGTGGTGTTTGAGCAAAACATATTGGTAAAACTTGGTGGCTAACTCATTGATTTTCAATATTTTGCTTCTATCAGAACCTAGTTGGTGTTTAGGCGTATTCAATTTAACTCCAACTCTATCAGCTAAATATTTTAATGCCTCGTAAAAATCCATAGCTTCATACTTTTCTAAAAAAGTTAGCACATCTCCAGATTCGCCACACCCAAAACATTTAAACATTTGAAGCTCTGGAGAAACCATAAAGGAAGGTGTTTTTTCGTTGTGGAATGGGCAATTTGCTTTGTAGTTACTACCAGCTTTTTTGAGGGTCAGTCTTTCACCAACAACGTCCACTATATCTATTTTGGATTTTATGTCGTCAACTTGATCCATAGAGCTAGCCTATTGTAACATGCAAATCCGAAAAATATGTGAAGATTAAGGCGGATTTAGAAAAACTAGTAAAAATCTTCTGGTGCAGAATAGATAACCGCCACCTTATCTTCATAAACCTTTTTCCACCCGTCAGTATTTAATTCTTTTAGAAAATCTCTATTATTATCCTCAAGCCCAAGACTTTCTCTCAATCCTGGAAAAGCTTTATTGAGTTTTCCCTCAAAAAAGCCAAACGGGTCCCCAACATCGCGTTTTGGCCACAAAACCATAACCACATTATATTTTTCAAA
>CAYTOP010000067.1:0-2816 GCA_964439585.1 uncultured Gammaproteobacteria bacterium | reverse complement strand
GAGGGTCGATATCCGTCCTCTCCGGTCAATATATTTTTGTAATCTACCATAGCATTCTGAGAACCGGTAGAAGAATTTAAGTTCCACTTCCAACTTGGCATTCGTCCGTCGACAAAAACTTTCTTTTCAGGCAACTTCCAAATCAAATAACCTCCCCAACCATAGTCCGAAAAAATTCTTCCTTTCGGCAAGTTACCTTTTATAAACTCCATGGCTCCTTGGGGATAAAACGACCGCTCATTCAGTAAAATATTACCCCTTGAAATCAAAATTGCTTGAACTAAAAACAACCCCCCCACTCCCAACCAAAAAATTTTGTATGCCTTGTTAAAATGCTCCGATGCTATTTTGTTTACACTTGCCTCATCGTAAAAAAAATCTACCGCTCTCAAGGTAAGAGGTAATGTAATCACAACCCAAATAGGAATGTGTCTCACGCTAGATACGGCCTCAAGAAGATAGACAACAAAAACAACGAGTTCTTCGACCGAAAATTTTTGTCTATAACGATAAATAAATGTAGTAGACAGAGCAATCAAACTTATGACCGACAAGTCAAGATCCATAAGTAACGGCCGCCACTCGACGATTGTCCACCTTAGACTGCTATCAGAAATCGACGACCACACCTCACGCCAAGCCCCCACACCATACGGATTTAACAGGCTAGCGCAAACAGACATTACAAAAACACCTAAATCTGTAAAATTTATTTTTTTGCTAACCAAGCTTCGTACAAATAAAACTATCGCTAAAGTCACCAACCCTTCGGCAAAGCCACCGTGAATATTAGCCCAAAGAACAAAAAAAAGCGGAATGTAAAATCTATACTTTTTCCAATACCTTGGGACTAAAAGTAGGTAAAGAAAAACTGAAAGCATAAACCAGGTGACAACTTGGACCCGTACGCCAAAAAAAGGAATTAATGCGGCAAAAGCAAGTAAAAACACAGGATTTAGGACTAAAGCTAATCTTGATTTTCCCAAAAACTTCATTCCTGCCTTATTGCAGAACCTTTGACTAAAAGATCTCGCCACTGAAAGCATAAGTGTCAACGCAGCAAAAACAGCTGCCACTATTGAGACGCCCAGTTTGCCTAAATGCTCAAAGATATACGATATCCCCACATCTAAAAGCCATGCATGATCAACCCATGGAAAATGAGACATTGTGTACGAATATAAGTCCTTATTGGGTATCCCAAATTTTGATATATAAATGCCCGTCCTTAATCGCCATCCAAAATCCGGATCTAGGGCAACGTAAGCCAAAAAAACAAGAAAACTAAAAAGTGACACTATCGATAAAAGATATAACTTTTGATTGTTTTTAATCATAATCCTGCTCCAAAAAGCACCATAAAAAATATAAAAAATGCATTGATTAAGCCTGAAAACAAAATTACAAACTTAAAGCTTTTTGACAATACCACTTTCTGTTGCTTGTAATTTTTTATCAAGAGCAAAAACACAAGCGGCAAGAAATCAAGCGAGTACCTATACCCGAGTTGCCAATACCCCACTCCATAATATAGGAATAGTGGTATGGCTATTAGTATTGAGGTTGCAATAAGAATTTTTGATAATTTGTCTTTGTATTTGAGGAAGAATAAATAAACAAAATAGGGAGATGTTACAAAGATACTCATGCCCCATGGGTTTGCTTGAATATATGGAAACTTAAGCACGTGTGATATGTTGTCACGAAACACAGGAAGTGGAGTTGATAGTAAAAAGTAATATAAATTCCCCGGAAGATGAACTAAGGAAAAGAGACCATAATTACGCGCTTTGATAAACGCTTTGGAAAAAAGAATTTGGCTGGTATAACCTTGATCAAAAATATTGCCAAATCTTGAATAATTATAGATTCCCCAAACCAGCAACCCCAATAAGACGGGGATTATTAAGGCGAATAAACTCAAAAACTTACTCCTAATTTTTTTGCCACTATCAAACACAATTGCAGCGACAATAAACATTCCAAACAAAGATGCACTGGTTCTCGTCAGAATTATCAGAGCTAGATAAAGACCAATCAAAAACAAACGCCGAGTTGTAAGATATTCATAAAGAATCACAAACAGAAGAAGTGTCGCCAAAACCTGCGAAAAAAACCAGCTCCACGGCAACACTGCTATTCCGAAAAAAACAGAAGAAAAGACAAATGCAAATCCCAAGTACCAAGAGTCTTTTATGGAATATCCTATCTTTTGTGCAATTTTATATACAACGTAAAATGTTGCAAATACCAATACTGTCTGTAAATAGCCTTGGTAAAAATCTCTACCAAAAAGATTAAATACAAAGACAAAAGGCATAAGTACAATCGCGGGAATTGGACCCAACGGCCAATAATAAAGACCGTTTGCGTAAACGGTGTCAAGCATGTGTGAAGGAAACATGGTGAAATAGTTTTTACCATGTAAAAAAGAGAGAGCCAAAAGCGAAAAATGCTGTTCTGAGTTGTATATCCAATTAAACGCCAAAATTATACCAAACAGCAGGCCTGTAATAAGTATTAGCCATCTATCCTTAAAAAGTTGCGCCGTTTCAAAATCTGACTGTTTTTTGCTTTGCTTCAACATCGTAATTTAGAAATAGTAAAGGGTGGCTATTAGATAAAGATTTACTATACTAGACACAACAATTACATACTTCATAGCAAGTGGAATCCTTTTATGTTTTTTTCTCAGGTTTTTTATAAACAACACAAACAATAATGGTAAAAAGTCTAAAGAATAGCGGTACCCAAACTGTCTATACCCCACTCCATAATATAGGAATAGTGGTATGGCTATTAGTATTGAGGTTGCA
>CAYTOP010000066.1:0-5894 GCA_964439585.1 uncultured Gammaproteobacteria bacterium | reverse complement strand
CATCGAAAGATTGTTATGCAAGTTGCCAAAAACCAACAAACTATAATAACCACAGCAGATGAGCATCACATGAGTGGATTCAAAAAAGTGGAAAAAATACGCTTATAGAGGTAAAATACACCTAATATGGGAAAAAATAGACAAAAACCAATTGAAGTCTCATTGGAAGAACAAAAGTGGATTGCGCAACAGACATTAGCCCAGGAACCTAAAAGTGTTCTGGATGATAAATTGGGAGAATTGTCTCCTAGACCAGCAAAAGCAGATTTTGCACAAGGCGCGACTGCTGCACGTGTTGCGGAGGGATTGGAAGCTGCTGAGGACATGGTTGATGCAAACGAGGCAGCAAGAAGGGCTTTCTTACAACAACATGGGACGTTAATTGCGAGGAGCGATTAGTCCTCTTCTTTGTCATCCGCCATTTTCCCCAATTGATAGGTAATAAAAACGGCAAGTGCTGTCACTATTACAGCATAAATAAGAAGTGATATGAGTCCTGAGTCTTCACCGAAAAACGGTTGGATATAATCACTAATTATCTTCTTAATAAGCTCGTTCCAAGCAAGTGCGGCCACAAGGCCAAATCCACTGGTTACAAGCTTTAATGTTCTTTCTGCAAATTGTTTTTTAAATTCTTTGGCTTCGTCAACAACTTTTTCTCTTATACGGCTTTGTCTTTTAACTTCTGCTTCGAATTCTTTTTCTTCCTTGCTGGCCATAATGTTATTATAGTGGAAGAACACAGCATGACAAGCATTTTTAAAAAGAGTGAGCTTAAAAAGCTTTATATACCAAATAAAAACTCTAGCGGCGAAGACAATGGCTCAGTAACAATTATTGGTGGCTCAAAGCTGTTTCATGGCGCTCCAATATTGTCACTCAAGGTTGCATCAAGGTTGGTAGATATGGTGTTCTTTGCAACGCCTGAAAAGCCAGTCGGCTATGTTGCAGAGCAAATTAAATCGAAATTGATGTCCTTTGTGTGGGTGCCATGGGCGGATACTGAGGCATATATTGCAAAATCAGATGCAATTTTAATAGGCCCAGGCTTTATGCGATTTGATAGTGAAAAGACTCCGGAGAATAAGCGAGGTGATATATCTGATGGAGAAGGCAAGGTAACCCGTGATATTACAGAAAGGCTTTTAAAGGCACATCCTACCAAGCGATGGGTAATAGACGCTGGAAGCTTACAGGTGATGGATGTAGGTTGGATTCCTAAGGGCGCTATTATTACACCAAATCAAAAAGAATTCTCATTTCTTTTTGGAATTAAGAATGATGAATTAAGTATTATGGACGGAAAGGCAAAAACACATATTGTTAGCAGTATGGCCGCAAAACATAAATGCACAATTGTCCTTAAAGGGCCGGAGACGATTGTTGCTTCACCATCCGAAACTGTGGTGGTTAAAGGTGGAAATGCCGGAATGACAAAAGGTGGAACAGGTGATATTTTAGCAGGTTTGACAGTATCACTTTTGGCTAAAAATGAGCCCCTGTTGGCTGCATCGGCTGCAAGCTTCATTGAAAAAAAAGCTGCCGATGAGCTTTATAATGAAGTCAGAATTGGCTATAACGCTGACGACTTGGCAGATAGGATACCTTCAACCTTTAAAAAACTCACAGGTTAAGATTGTGTTTACCAAACTTTCGGAATTAGTCTAAATGGGATCTTTTTGGAATATTGATCGTAGTTCTTAATGATCTTTTCCTCCCAAATTATTCTTTGATATATACTTCCTACTGTAAGTGCGCTAATCATCAGATTCCAAATAGAAAGATTAGTAAAAGTTATGCCTAAAAGGGTTATTAATTCCCCTGTGTACATCGGATGTCTAATAATTTTGTAAGGACCTTTGGTGACTAGACCTCTGTCAGCGGGTGATATGCCGAAAGCGCCTTTCAAGTTTTTCAACGCCCAGATACTAAGCAAGGTGCCAAATATTGCTAGAATTTCAGATTGTATATTATGGTTCGAATTAGTTTGTATGGTCAAAGGTGCGATTACAGAAGCCCAAGAAAATATTTGCTTTGCTACGTTTACATTTCTTATCGACTGTTTTCTGGTTAAAAGGAAAGTTGCAATGAGACCAGCTTGGATGGTTAACAAAAGCCGTGATAGATTTCCAGTAACCAAAGAAGATCCGAGCTGAAATGAAGCGAGGATTATCCAAAATATGACAGCCAGTATGTTTACTAAAACCACAATAATTTGAGTCATTTTATTTTAATGAAAATACTTGGGTAATAATAGCTTAATTGCTTACTACTACTTAAAATGCGAGGTATTGTATTTTCCGCAAATTATGCGTAAAATCAACTTAATATGTACAGTCCAAAATTTACCATTTCTAACGAAGTATTACGAAACATTGGGCAAATCGAAGCGTCAAAAGAAGTAATCGAAAACGCACCGCTTGTCCCTTTTTATGAGAAGAAATTTCAGTCCGAGGCATTGCTAAAAACAGTTCACCACGGAACGCATATCGAAGGAAATGACTTGAATCTGGATCAAACTATGAGAGTTTTGGAGGGCGAAGAAGTCATAGCCCGCGATCGTGATATCCAAGAAGTAATAAATTATAGAAATGTAATGACCCTTTTGGATGAACTAGCTGCAAAAAGGGGAGGTTATGACAAAGCGAGTTTGCTTGATATTCATAAAGAAACTGTCACCAAAATAATTCCAGAGGAAAAAGTGGGTAAGTTTAGGTCTACTCAAGTGGTAATCAAAGAGGAGGAAACCGGCGATATCATTTTAGAGCCGCCGCCTTTTGTCGAAGTGCCGTATCTTTTGGATGACTTTTTTGAATGGTTGAATTCGAATGAAGCTAATGAGGTTCATTCGATACTTCGAGCCGGTGTCGCACACTATATTTTGGTGTCAATTCATCCTTTCGTCGAGGGCAACGGCAGAACTGTCAGGGCATTCGCCACACTCGTACTTCTTAGGGAAGATTATGGTATTCACAAATTCTTTTCTTTAGAAGAGCACTTTGATGCAGACCCAGCGGCTTACTATGAGGCTTTTGCTCGGGTAGACAAGCAGTCAAAAAACATTGCTGAGCGCGATTTGACTCCCTGGCTTGAGTATTTTACCGAAGTTGTTGCTATTGAATTGTCAAAAATCAAGGAAAAAGTAAGAAAAATCTCTATTGACTCAAGATTTAAAGGAAAAATAGGTGAACAGATAGCTTTGACGGAACGCCAGATGAAACTTGTTGAATATTTGTCGGAAAATGGATCTGCAGTAATGCAGGAGCTCAAATCGGTTCTATCCATGGTCTCGGAAGATACGGTTTTACGAGATCTGAATGACTTAACCGACAAAGGTATAATTAAAAAAGAGGGGCGTACCAAAGCGTCTCGCTATTTAATTTCAGCCAACAAAGATTAACGTAATTATGCTGCCATGACATCAAACGACCCACAATTTCTATACATGATTTTAGTTTTGCCTAGTCTTTTCGGCTTAACACTAATAGGCGATGGGCTTAACAAATTAGTTCATGACGAAGGTGGAGGATTTATAAGCATTGTCTTTGGCTTTATCTTTATTGCAGTCGTTGTGTTTGCATATTTTTTCTTTTCAAGCTACTTCGGAGGCAAGATTTGAGCTATAATAGCCATAAATGCAGATTAGTGAACTTGCAGAATTCCTTGAAAATCTTGAGAAAACTTCTTCAAGGATCGAGATGACCAAAATTCTAGCCGAACTTTTCAAGAAGGCTTCAAGAGAAGAGATTGAAGATGTCGTAAACCTTATTTTAGGTCAACTCGCTCCGAATTACGAAGGTATAGTTTTCAATATCGCAGAGCGGATGATGCTTCAGGCAGTTACAAAAGCGTATGGAGTTGGTGTTGATAGTGTCAGAAAAGCTTACAAGCAAAAAGGTGATATGGGAGATGTGGCATTTGTGCTTGCTCAGAGTAAAAAATCAAAAACAAAAAAACTATCAGTTAGAGATGTTTACAACAGGTTAAAAACAATTGCTGAGGACGAAGGCGAAGGAAGTCAAGATAGAAAAATAACTGAAGTGGCAAAATTATTGTCCGAACTAGATGGTTTGAGCGCAAAATACGTCGCGAGAATTCCTATCGGCAAACTTAGACTCGGCTTTTCCGACAAAACAATAATTGATGCACTTTCTTGGATGGAGGAGGGTGATAAGAGCAAAAGTTCAAAACTGACACATAGCTACGAGGTGGTTCCCAACATCGGTAAGTTAGCAAAACTTGTTAAAGAAAAGGGTATAGAAAATGTTTCGGATAATGTCAAGCCAGAAATTGGCGTACCCGTCTTGCCAATGTTGGCACAAAGGGTTAAAAGTCCGGAAGAAATGATTAAAAAAATGGGAAAGGTATGTGTCGAGCCAAAATTTGACGGCTTGCGTGTCCTAATTCATTACAAAAAACTTAAGGGTGGTGATTTGATACGCGCTTTTACTAGAAATCTAAATAATGTTTATGAGATGTTTCCAGAGCTAGATAGTATTGCAAAACACATTAGTGCAAAGTCAGTTATATTGGATTCTGAGGCAGTTGGGTTATCTCCAGATGAAAAAAGAATTGCCGATTTTCAAACAACAATGAAAAGGAGAAGGAAGCACGACATAGCTGAAACTGCAAAAAATATCCCGCTACGATTTCAAGTTTTCGATATCATGTTTAAAGATGGAATAAATCTAATGGGTGAAGCGTACAGCAAAAGGCGAGAGATTTTAGAAAAGACGATAAAAGACAGCAATCTTCTTGTGGTTGATGAAGTAGTTGAAACAAACGATCCGAATGTAATAAATGATGAATATAGAAAGAAAATTGCCGAAGGACTAGAGGGAATTATCGTTAAGAAGGTTGATGCAAAGTATATTCCGGGAAGAACAGGATATCGCTGGGTGAAGATGAAAATGGAGGCAACTTCTTCAGCAAAATTGGCAGATACTGTCGATTGCATTGTAATGGCTTATTATGTCGGCCGTGGTAAAAGAGCAAGTTTTGGGATTGGTGGTTTCTTAGTTGGTATTCCGAATGATGAAGAAATAATGACTCTTACTAAAATTGGAACCGGACTTACAGATGAGCAGTTTAGAGAACTTCATACACGATTGAAGAAATTAAAAACAAATAAGAAACCTAAAGAGTATGGGGAGGTAAACAGAACTTTGGAACCGGATGTTTGGGTAACCCCATCGTTGGTAGTGGAAATTGCAGCGGATGAAATAACGAAAAGCCCAATTCACTCTTCAGGTTATGCATTAAGATTTCCAAGACTTGTAAAGTTTAGGGATGATAAAAAGCCTGCTGATGCAACTTCACTTACTGAGATAAAAAAGATTTTTAAACTTCAATAATCAATGTTTTCACTTTTTCAGCGTACAAACTTAACTCTACCTCCGTATGCATCCAAATTAGTATCTTTTTCTAGAAATGGTGACATTATAGGACACATTTTAGATAAAAGTATAAATTTTTCAATAGACTTAAGTATGATTCTGGTAGAATGGAATAATGCCGGTTGACGATTTAGGTCTTACTTCAAATGAAGCTGAAAAAAAGTTGGCGCAGTTTGGGCATAATACCTTGCCGGAAAAGCCGCCTCCAAGCGACCTTAAAATATTTTTAGCCCAATTAAAAAGTCCGTTAGTTTACGTATTGCTTGCAGCCTCTGTTATTACGCTTTTTCTAGGTGATGTTTCTGACTTTATAATAATTGCATTTGCGATTTTTATAAATACGATTTTAGGGTTTGTACAAGAGAGGAAAGCAAATAGAGCGTTGACCGAGTTAAAAAAACTTATTCACCCCGAAGCGAGTGTCGTACGTGATGGAAAAATTAAAAAGATTGATGCGGAAAACTTGGTACCAGGCGATATTGTGATTCTTAACCAAGG
>CAYTOP010000065.1:0-5931 GCA_964439585.1 uncultured Gammaproteobacteria bacterium | reverse complement strand
TCCTTGGGGTCTTTTTGAAAAACTTCAATATACTGCCCCGAGTCCGGCTTCATGGTTGATCGATAAACATAAACTTTATTTCCGATCTCTTTGACATTTACGGTTGTGCCGTCACTGTATTTATATTTGTAATTAAAGCTGATGCCAAGACCCTCCGAGGTGTAGGTACGTACATTCGGATCGCTCGGAGTGGGGATGGGGGAAGAAGAGCCAAGCGGAGTTACAAGCGGTAATGCAGACGGAATAGGTACCTGGGTAGGTTTTGGAAAAATTGAATTTAAATATCCTTTTGCATATGCAAAATAACCGGCAGCACCCAACAAAACCACCAGGATAAGAACAATAACTATTGGGGCAAGACCTTTCTGTCTCACACCTTTAGTATTAATTATGGGTAAGCAAAAGTCAACGGTTGAGGCGTGGTGTATAATTAAATCATGAAACCCGGCAAATTGGGATTCCTGCAGGCATTGGGGGTGGCGCTTTATTGTTCTCTGGTCGGTCTCATTATGTGGCAGGGGAATAACATTTTCCCGAAAGTCAGCCCTTATTTCGGTCCCGTAATGGTTCTTCTTCTTTTTTCCACATCGGTTTTGATCTGCGGACTCTTGGTTTTCTATAAACCCTATCAACTATTTTTTGAAGGCAAGAAAAAAGAGGCCATAAGCACCGTGGTTTCCACCGCAGCCTTTCTTTTCGTCTTCCTTTTTATCTTCGTCTTATTGATGATTCTTTTTAAGTGATGCGGGCAACTTGACACTTTCTCCATTAAGAATTATCCTGAATAGCCGATGAAAAAAATTCTGGTTTTCCTCACGCTAATTGGAATCTCCCTTTCGTTTTTTGCCGGTGCAGTCAATGCAAAAAATAATCAACACGAAATCCCCGAAGTTGATGGAATCTATAGCGATCCCGGCCACTCCGGGCTAAAAATCAGGGTGATTGTCCACCGGGCAAAACCTGGCCCCCCTCCGGAACCCACTCTGCAATGTGACGGTATTACGGATCCCGGCTCCACAGCGGTAGTTACCCCTGCGGGTTGGAAATTGCCTCCGACCTGGACTTATAACCTAAACCCAACAAGTGTTCCTTCATCTGTTGGAGGAGAGTACCTTAACGATTTTGCTGGAATAGGATTTTCCGAATGGGAGAACGCCACGGGCTACAGAGTTGATTTTATTAAAGGCTCCGACACCACGACTACGAGACAAGCGTATGATAATCAAAATATTGTTGTCTGGGGGAGGGTAAGTTCCCAAAGCGCTCTGGCGGTAACATATATTCGATATTACGAGGGAGGCGAAGCTGTTGATGTTGATACCGTAATGAACAAGAAATACGCGTGGAGCTGGGCTAACCAGACAGATCATCCTTTTTGCGCATTTACCGATACATACGATGCCCAAAACATACTGACTCACGAACTGGGACACTGGGTTGGACTTAATGACCATTACACAAATGATTATATAGACAACACCATGTACGGCTATGGATCGAAAATGGAAATCAAAAAAGATACGCTAACTCAAGGAGACATTACAGGAGCTTCAAATATCTACAGTAATTAAATACTTACGGAGTTTGTTCAATCTTCCTGACATTACTTAGAACGATTTTGAAACCCGTCTCTTTCGCCAATCCGCAAACCTCCAGTTTTTTCTTTGTAATTTCCTCGCGATTAAACATTCCCCAATAAACTTCTTTAAACGGCCCCAATTGCCATTCCGTTGCCCTTAAAAGCGAAGCCGCGTCCTTAGTATCAAAAACAATACTTTTGAAAGAATAGAAGACATGTTCATGCATTAAGCCAGCTTAGTTCTAATTTTGAAAATTATCAATATTAATTCGTCATTATAGTTTCAAATATTCCATATATGAATGTTTGACAGGGAATCCTGCACGGTGTAAGAAATAGTTAATGTTCTTACTTCGCAAATTCGAAATAGGGAATTTAAAAAAAGCTTTCGCACGTATCGCCTAAGTGCATAAAAATAGGTGTTAAAGGGAGGTGAATATATATTAAAAAATTAATAGGTTTATTTGCAGCGTTACTTGCGGTATTCGTTTTTGTAGCACCGGCTAAAGCCGCTGTCCAAAATTGGAATCTGACAGGTAACTGGACATTAGATTTTGAGTACAACGGTGTACACAATCCCAGTGCTTACGATTTAAGTCTAACGCAAAGTGGTACTGCTTTAACTGGTGTTGGACAATATCCAAATCCCGGACCGGTATATCAGTATGCTTGGAATGCAGTCGGGTCAATTAGCGGAAACACGTTCACGCTTGTTGATACATATTATCTTGGGACACCAGGTACAGTTATGAATATGACGGGTACAGTAGCCTCTGATGGAACGATTTCAGGGACCTGGGAGGATGATTTTGGAGGTTACCGTTCTGGTACTTGGTCAAGTATTACAGGCAAAGCGGTTCCAGTTTGTACAGCAACCGGATTTTTCCGAGACGGAATAAACATGACTGCTGCATTGATTAATCCCTCAGGCACAGTTACAGGAGATGTAAACGCAACAGGATGTAATATAGGAGTTTACTATGACCAAAATGGCGTTATTGATGGTGCCAACATATTTGGCTCCAATTATTTTGGTGTGTTAGCCAAAACAACGGCGACAGTAACTACTGGCGATATTAACGTCGATGTTAAAAACAGTAGCATACATAACATAGGCGACGTTCCACTCAGCGGCAATCAGCACGGTGTAGCCGTCTATTACAGGGCAATGAACGATTCGACCGATGGTGTTTATAAACTAACTGGTGAAATATCAGGTAACACCATAACTCTATGGCAGAAAGGTGGAATTACCGTTAATGGAACGAATGCAAACGTGTCAGTAAAAAATAATGAAGTTGATGGTGCTAATCTTTCCTATATAACTGCTGCCAATAGTGTTCAGTTTGGTTGGAATGCAGCAGGACTAATTACTCACAACAACATCGGAGGTAACCAGTGGTGTGGGCCATCAGATTATGTGGCTACCGCTGTTCTCTTATATGGAGTAAGTTATGTCGATGTTATACAGAACAACATAAGGGGCAACTCTGATGTTGGGATTTACGCCGATACAAGTAATTCAGTCATAGATAACAACAAAATCTTTGACGAGGGTATTGATTGCAATGTCGGTGGGTATGACTACGGACTTGGGAATTATGGTTCAGAAAATGTGATTACCAATAATAAAGTAAAAGGCTTTGCGACACCATATGACAGTGTATTTGATGGCAAAAATAAAGTAATTCCTGGACCACAGAAGGTTAACCCTTGGTGGTAAGCTTACGATTTTGGTTGCATCTTATCGAAATAAAATCGATAGGTTGTTAAGCGAATAAAAATTGCAGGGGAGTGAAAGCACCCCTGCTTTTTTATGGGCAATGAAATTTGACTTATAGGATGGATTAGCCTACAATCACGGCCAATATGGCAAAAGAGCTTCCGGATTGGCTTAAAAGTAGCGGCGAGGTTATTAGACGCCAAACCCCGCTATCCACCTCAGAAATACAAGAAAAAGCGAAAGATGAGAAATGGAATAATCTTTCTGAAGAAATAATGCCATATATCGATAAATGGAATTCTCTTGAGGTAAACAGAATATTTAACGATGTGGCAGGGCACATATTTAAGAAGTCTTATACTTTCCCCCCTACGGAAAAGGATACAGAGCATTCCGCCTTTCCCGCAGAGCTTTATTTGAAGGATAATCTTGGAAACTTTAAGAGCATTGGTGCTTGTCGCGGGCGTTACGATTTAAAGCCGCCAGAAGCTTTGTCCACACTTAAATATGAATTGAAACAGCTGGGTCAAAGCGGAATACAACCAAGTAATATAAGTTTTGGCAAACTTACAGCGGACTTTTTTTACGGAGAATCACGCGGCAATTCAGAAGATGGCACGTGGGTTGATTATATTTATACTCATAAGTTAACGATGGATAATCTCACTCTTTCACTGTCAACAACTAATGGTGCAAAAATATTTACCTCGAACATTAGTGAACTTAATAATGTCGAAGATCTTGAACGGCTAGTTGATAAATTTGCTGCAGAGACTCTTATTAAACAACAAAAAGAAACAGAAATTATGCGCGATAAAAGCCAAAGGAAAGGAAAATTAGACAATTTTGTCTCGAACTTACAATTAAATCAATTTCTACATTTAGGCTTTAATAAAATCTCAAAATTTTACCCCAATATTGATAATATTTCTCCAGACGAATTAACCATTCCGAATAGTATTTATAGTTTTATTGGAGACAAAGATTCAATTATTATTAAAGTAATTTCAAATTCAGCTTCTATAGGCAGGGACAAGAAAACCAAGAAAGATATGAAAGCGGATTTCTATTCACTTATAGCCATAACTTTGGAAGGTAAAATAATTATTCCCCAGGAAGACACACGCCCCGTTTACTTTGATGTAAAAGATGTTAAGCCCGGTGGAAGGGGTTTTGAAGCAAAATCTCAAATAAATGAAAATCTTGAAAAAGCAATACAACATACATGCCAAAAGCCACCCTTTAAAACGGAATATGAGGATATTCCTACATCCAGTTGGTAATTAGTAATTTAGGTTGCATTTTCTAACCCACCCCTGCTTTTTTATGGCTCAAATAATACCCCATAACTTGATTTTTAGGTACAAACCACGTATTATTCGGACATCGGATTACATTCAGGCTAATTGCAGGCTGAATTAAGTTTACCGGTATTGGCTCTTTGACAAAATACGGAAGGCACGCCGTAAACACTTTTTTTGAGGAGAAACAGCAATGAAGAATATCGCTCTGACCCTTTTGGCCGCTGTAATACTTGCCGCAGCCGTAATTCTGGTTGCCAATTACAGCGCACCCGACGTATATAACGGAACAGATGTGAACTTGCGTTTGCACAACGACAATACGTTGGTTATTGAAAACGTAGCCACAGTTAACTTTGAGGCTGCGTCATCGGAATTCTACGCCATGCATCTAGGAGAAGATGCACTGATAGGCAAGATAACCAAAGCCCCTATAGGTTGGAAGTACAGTAATTACTTTACTACACCCCCAACCAGCATAAAGGCGGGTAACTGGATAATAGACGATGGAGATTACACTGCACACGTGTACAGTGATGAAAGTATGAAGATTACTGTCGGTAAGACTACAAGCAATATAATTGATGTAACTTTAGCAGTATTGCTTGTAGGATTTTGGTTGTGGCTGCTTATGTGGTTAATCACATCGTAAGCGAATAAGCGCTTTCAAGTGGCCTTTAACGTGCCTTCTGTATGAGTAAAATAACCCTTTAATTGAGTCTTTGACACGCCAGTCAAATGACATTCCAGTTAAAGGGTTTTTTTTGGGAAAAACATACTTACTCCCGTTATGATTTAGACACCCAAAGCCCCTGCTTTTTATAGTCTAGGGTTTGACATCCTCCTACATATTCAGGAGTCTGGTTTCAGACATAGAAAGGCACAAATAAAAAAAACGAAAAACCCTCCACCTTTGAAAAATCGTCTGCCTAAGCAAAACAATTTTTCTCTGAATGGAGGGATTCTTGCAACTTGGGTGCGGATTTATGGTTTGTAGTACAAGGCGATGTCGCAGCTTTTTCCTCCATATTCATTTTGAAGGTCTTCTTTTAGCTGCGCTGCCCATGCAAGCGGATCTGCTGCTGAAAAATCAGCCACTTTCATCCAGACCTCCGTAGCATGGTCATAACCCAAAATAATAGGATCGGAACTACTCCATTCCCAATCCTCCGTGAGAATTACAGCGTAGCAACCGTTTGGATCTCCCACCTCACCAACAGGAGGGACAGTAGCGTACGCACCCTTGAGAATAAAGTAAAAATACATCGTGGTTATCTTGTTTATGTACAGATGTCTATATATTTGGAATGTATACTGTTGACCCGAAT
>CAYTOP010000064.1:3775-5972 GCA_964439585.1 uncultured Gammaproteobacteria bacterium | reverse complement strand
CCTGATGTTGCTTGAATATCTCCCCCAACTCCCTGCCACCAACCGACGGGATTGGATGACGAACCTCCAAACGGTGTATTTCCGCACATTATTCCACCCTCATCAACCATAATGCCGTTGACAGCCAAGTTAACATTGCCCGGGTTAAAAGCTGTTAGTCTTGCCTGTAATGCTGCAACAGTATCTACATAACTTCCAAGACCTGCAGGACAGCTTGATGGATAGACCGTATCATCACAAACCGATGCAACCGACGAATCGACAGTAAATACAGCGGTATCAACGGTGTAACAAGAATTGGATGTTGTATAGCTTGGGACAACCGTAACACTTGAGCCTGCGGAGACAGTCAGCGGGTTGGGTGATACACCAGATACGTTGCATGTTGGCCGTACAATTGTAAAAGTTCGCACACAAGGAACTTCAGGTGCAGATAAGCCGCCGTCGCTCAAAATAAAATAACCATTTGCCTGAATATTAACCGGGTAATTTAAACCCCAATTTTCGTCAGGCCTGTCAAAATCGGCATAATTAATTGTAAATGTGTGCGAAGTCTCGGTAGTCGTCGCAGCAGTATATACTTGTGAGTAATGGCTTCCCCCAAAAACTATTGGTTGTGGAATACCGCCAACTAAATTGTCAGTATTATAAAAGGCAAGAAAGAAATATTCTATATAGGTACCGGGTTGCGCATATGGCGGTACAACTCCATTTACAGTAATGTTTGTGGGGCTACATGTGGTGACATTAGTATTGGTAATGGTAGAGGAGCTACAAACCGAAGGCCGGCAATCGGACGCGACACATTGATTGTCAGTTTCACACCCTACCGGACTAACACTCCTTGTTTGATATCTTGAGTCCGTAGGGCAATTTGGAGTAAAACACACACCCGTATCCCATGTACCAACCGTGCAGGAGCTAGAGTCTCGTATGCATTTACAAGTATCGATAACACCCCCCCCACTTGAGGCCTTTTTGCAACTTTTGCCGTTTGAACATCCTCCACCACATTTTAGAGCAGGATATGGAGAAGTTTCCCCACAACTTTCCACCCCTCCCCCACCACACGATTGAACACATTGATTTATGAACCCACCCAAAAGATCTCCATATCCATAGCTACAATATTGACACTCGACCGTTGTTGTCGGCCAATTGGGAGCACCAGCTAAGTACTCCAGACAGGTATCACTTGGCTGGCATGCACCCGAATTATTTACATTAAAACCGGACCATAAATAAGCATTCAAAGGATCTGTACAAACCGAGGTATTTTGCTGACAAAATGTTCCTTCACACCAACACACCGCCTTGCTTTCTCTTGGAAAAACAAAAAAAACTAGAGACGAAACACCCAAGATAAAAAATAAGCACAAAAATATTTTATTAACTTTATACATTACAGCTGAATTACTTGCAGATCACTTGTTGACATATCAATCTCGATTAAACTGCCATCGTTTTTTTGGTACATATAAATGCTGTCACGCAATGCGTACCTACAATTCGTTCCAGGAATCGTACCACCCTTAACATTTAGACTATTACCTGTCAGTTCATAAAACTTTTCGTAAAAAAGTTTGTCTTGAGAAAATGGTGGCATAATCACTCCACCATTTTCAGATGCATCGGTAATTTTACAATCTGTCTTTGATATTTCGTAAGCTTTATTTAAATAGTCGAGATCTTCATCGTAAATCAAGTCTGTGGGTGTCGGCCTAATTTCCCCATTTTCCTCCATGGCTATCTTACTGCGTTGCATACCAAATAAAAAAGCAGCCAAAAACAAAATAGTTCCCAAGAAAACAATAAAAACCGTTGATTTTGTAACTACGCGTACAATTCTTTTATAATTCTTCTTAGTTTTTGATGAAGTAACAATGGGGGCGTGTTCATCCATTATATTAACAATAAAGTGTTTGAGCTCAAATATCAACTATCGTAAACCGTACAATAACGATAAAAAGGCAAAGAGAGAATTGGTGCTAACCTTGTTTATTGCCTGGAATGATTGGAGGTTGAGGCGCTTTGCGAGCACCAACAACTGCGTACACATTTAAAGTTAGAGTACCCACTGTGTTATTTCCCCGCTTTGTAGATTCATAACTTACATCATGCTGGCCTGTTGGATCATCTCCAGCAGGTGAAAATTCTGCCATCACACCAGATCTAACAAATCCTTCGGGGAATTCAA
>CAYTOP010000064.1:0-3765 GCA_964439585.1 uncultured Gammaproteobacteria bacterium | reverse complement strand
TTCAATATTCACAAAAGTTCCTTCACCCCAAAAATAATCGTTAACGCGCTCTGCTGAGCTATCCCCAAAATCTATGAACTGGATATCCTCTGGTCGCTGGCTGGCCTTAACAATCATTGTTGAACCCCTCAACGGACGCGAGGGTAAGTCATCGTCTCTTTCTTCTCCTTTTACTCCATACGATGCATCGTAATCTGGACTATAAGGATTTCTTGGTATTGGAGGTGTTTGATACTGACCATCAAACACATTTACATTAAGTACTACCGGTTTCCCCCACCCACGTTCCCCTCTCACAACGCCATCCGCACTCTTCGGGGCTATACTGTCGCCAGGAACAACGTACTCTTTATCACCGATTCGCACTATCTCCCGATAAGGAATTTTCTCTTTGGTAGTACCCTTAGCGGCAATTTTAGATAATTCTCCACCACCAGGGAAAGCGTTTATCTTGGGATTTTGTTCTCCCAAAAAATTACCCAGACCATCTTTTCCAGAAACTGTGGGTAACTCCAAACTTACACCCGCACTTTTTAAAACTTTGGTAACGGCTGCAGTACCAACTAAAGCTGCGGATATTTTCAAAAAGTCCCGCCTGCTTAATTTTCTGTTTCCTTCTTTAGACATAATAATTATATACCAGCTTAATCTTTTGCATCCCCTTCTTGCTGAGTTGGCATCAACCTTTGCGGCGGCGATGGAAATCGCACACCATAAGGCTCAGTTCCCAAAGACCCAATGAATTGATGGAAAACACCGGTGTTACCATCTTGGGCTTCTAAAAAAGCAACTCTTAACCGTCCTGTTAGAGTTCTTGGTCCATTGGGGCTTTCTTCAAAAGTAATAGGTCCAACGTTTTCTAGATTCACTTGTAATCTAAACAGCCTCGCTAATTCCGACGGAGATGAGAATGCAGGTAATAATACAGGTCTGTCATTTTCATCGGTAAATAACCCGTAGTTTGCGTCAATGATTGAAAAAAGCGGTCTACCCGAAGCTTTCTCTTTCAAAATAACTGGGTAACCCAACTTTTTCGGCAAAGCAGTAATAAGCATTTGACTCGCGTCCTCCCCTTGAAGACCAAAATTATATTCCTCTATTGTTTTTACAACTTTACCTCCGTCGAAATAACTATCAGCCACTTTTTCCATATAACTGGGATTTATTGCGGTAGCTACTGCCTTGCCGTCTTTATCCACAATCGTTTGCAGGGTTAAATTATCCCCATCGCCAAAAAACTCATAGCTGGAACCGTTAACATCTTCAAATTGCTTTTTAGGGACAACCAAAGTATTTTTCGCTATAAACAACCCGTCAAAGACTGACTCACTCTCAATTTCAAATTTCCTATCTTTCTCTGTAACTAAAACGTAGCGCATCTTGGTGACACTTGGATCCTTACGCATGCTTTTTAAAGATGGCTCTTCGCCGACCGCACCTTGTAGAGGATCGTCATCAAGTGCCAAACGACTTTGGGGAACTGTAGTTACAGCATTACTCCCAGCCTCTGTGTAGTCTGATAGATTATCAATAAAAGAACCCCCTCCTAAAACCACGGCTGTTAAAACCGTAGATTTCAAAAACTCTCTCCTTGATATGATATTTTCATTACTCATTTTAACTTTAAAAAAACCCTCCAAATATGGAGGGTAAAAGTCTAACCAAGTTGTACTTGGCTACACAAACTAAACAATTTATTACGGATTTTCATCCTATATTATTCAAATTTATTGCTAGATTATAGCACCGATATAGGAATAAATTCAAGTTTAGCTCAAATAACATGGAAAAAATTAGTCCCACCTTTACTACACTTTAGGAAGATAGTGTAAGATAATTTCGTCACACTTTATAAATAGTCTAGTTCTGCTTGTCAACAATAGGCATGCCAACATTAGGCATTTGATCATAAATATCTTTGTTAAAGAAATAATCATATAGATTTTCATGAGTCTCCCCGTCTGGAGCCTTTACTTCGTACACAAGTTTGTATTTTTCCATATAGTGTTCAACAAATTCTGCAGAAACGCCCATTTGTTTTGAAACCCACATAGACCCGAAAGAATTGCATGCTATTTCATCCATAGGAATATTTCGAACCCCAATTCCCCACTTAACTGAAGCAAACGCATTAAACATTTCGATAGCTAAACTCTCGGATGCCGCATTTCCAACATTCTTACCGGATTCTTCGTGAACACTTATATAAGTCTTAGTTGGAAACTGTGGAGCTGGGCTTGATACCGTTCCCACTCTTTTACCCAGACTCCAACCTGGTTTGGGAAACTTGTCAGGAGCCATAAGAACTAGGTGGGAAGTCGTGTTTTTGTTTGGAAGTATCTGGAGGTATATATCACCCGCTTTGTCATCTGTGTATAAATATGTATTTTTGTAACTCCTTGAAAAGGATTGATAATACTCAATCATGCCTGTTATAGCAGCTGGTTTTAGCTTTAAATCTGTGAAGTTATAAATCGATGTTACATCCTCGGCAGTATTAATATGCTCTACTTCATTTAGCATGCTTGGAGCTACTTCTTGATAGGTTTCTTTGAGAAAAGCAATTTCTTCTTCATACGAAGTCAAACTGTGGCGCGGATATTCGTCATCTGTAGGAACAAAGAACCCTGGTGCAAATAGTGAAGCTCCAATTGCGAAACTAGTCACTCCCAAGGATTTCAAAAACATTCGACGAAATGTAGCCTTCTCAGTACTCACGACAATATAAAAAATTTATGATGATGTAGGGCAGACCCCTTCCAAAGCCTCCCTTAAAGCTTTTGAGTACGAATTAGCCATTACCCTAGTTCCATGATCGTTTGGATGCACTCCGTCAGGATGTTCTGCATCACCTTTGTTGATATCAACTTGTGGGTCAAAATCTCCAAAACTAATTAAACGAATATCTAATCCACTATTGGCCAAATATTCCGCTTCTTTCTTAAATACAGCATTGATATCATCAACGTATATATCTGACTTAGTAAGTGTGTGGGGTACTTCACCCAGAATAACCGTCAAGTGTTCGTTTCGGCTCCAGAAATAATTGACAATCTCGTTAAGCTTTGGCCCTGATTGGTTGTTAATAGCTTCTCTGCCATGAACCAAATCATTTGTTCCAACCTGTAATACAAGAATATCAACTCTTCCATAATCTTCAACTGCTCTAGCATTGTCCCCCATATAATTAAATTCTCCATCCAATAAGTCTCGTGCTATATCGGCGATCTTAGCACCACGGAGGCCTTCTCTCTTGACTTCACTGTCATACACACCGGTACTTCCACCCACAAACTCTACTTTGCAATCGTTCAGAGTCTCAGCTATCTTATCCGGCAATTTTCCTTCAATAAACGAATCCCCCAAAATCAAAACTCTTTTATTGCCAAGTCGGACTTCTGGCTTTGCGGTAGGTTCCGGTTCTAAGGTTTCCGACAATTTTGGTGACGGAGTAGTTGATGGAGGTAATGTTCCAGTAGGGTTTTCTAAAATTAATTCTCTACCCATAGTAGGTGGAATATTGATAGCCTTAGGATTAAGAGTTCGAGTTGGTGAATACTCAATACTGTCCGGATTTATGCCACACGCAGTTAGCCCTGCAGAAGCTGCAGCTACACCAAAAAACTTGAGAAATTCTCTTCTTGAAAACCCTGCTTTTTCCGTCATGTCGGTGTCAACAAAATCCTATAATATAAATTATAGCTTATTTTGAAACAATAGCAATCTACTTATGGAGCAACTTCCGTCCAGTTAATTGATTTGACA
>CAYTOP010000063.1:4769-6039 GCA_964439585.1 uncultured Gammaproteobacteria bacterium | reverse complement strand
TCTTTCCCTTGGACAGATTTTAAGCGACTGGCAAAAACTGCCAAAAAAATAATTAACGCAATTCTTAGGAAAAATCCGAGTTTTGTCTTCACCAATTTCATTAAGCCATACTTTAAAATGCTTGTCAATCTATTTCACTGAAGCAATACCATTGACTTCGTGGCCTTAATAAGTTAGGATTTTGATATGGAAGACGTAGATATCCCAAAGCCGGAATGGCGAGCAAGACAAGCAGAAGAACTAGGTGTAAAATCTGCAAAACATGCATTAGAACAAACTTACACTCAAGGACCAGTTAAACCTGGGCCTATACCCACAAGTACAGGTCTACCGCCCGTTTCCGAAAGAGCTGCCCAAGGAACGTTGCCAGTAAATGTCATTGCAACACCTGAAATCGACCAAGCTAGAATTGACTCTTTAAACAAAGCTGAAGAAAAAGCCGCATCCAGAAGGAACTGGTTGCAAAACTTATTAGTAAGAAATAGAAAATAAACCGCCACAGACTTCAAGCCTAATGGTATTCCGACTTAATTTAATTATTTCACATCTAAAGACTTCGGGATGTTAATTCATAATAAGTTGATAAAGAAGTTGATTTTTATAAGCTTTTATGCAAAAATACTCATGTCCTTAGAAAACGCGCATTTCCAGAGTATAAGTATAGTTAGAGTTTTGAGTTTAAATTTTTCTTAAACTCTTCTACTCTCCAGCTCTTCTACTCTAATATAAGTCACGTCGAGGAGAATTAGTTAATTAGTTAATTTGAAATTGATTAGTTGGCGCTCCTTGGAGCGCTTTTTTATGGTTAATAGTTACCTTTAAGGGTCGTACCCTTAAAGATTGGTTAAGCAATGAAAAAAACAGAAAAAACATTTTTTATAGAAAATCTTAAAGAAGAATTAAAAAGTTCTTCAAGTGTTGTGTTGGTGGATTACACTGGTTTAAGTGTAAAGGCTCAACAGGAGTTGAAAAAGCGTTTGAAAGCAGCAAATGCCAAGATGTTCGTAGCCAAAAACACCCTTTTCAAGCTCGCAGCAAAAGATGCAAAAATGCCCGAAGAGGTTTTGCAAGATTCAGTTCTCTCAGGCCCAACAGCTTTCATTCTAACTGAAGAAGATCCTATCGCTCCCATTCAGGTGTTGGCTAAATTTGCAAGTGAATTTGAAATACCACAATTTAAAGTAGGTATCGTCGAAAAGTCATTTCAAGATAAAGAATCACTCATAAAACTTTCCATGTTACCCGGAAAAGAGGCACTTTTTGCACAAGT
>CAYTOP010000063.1:0-4759 GCA_964439585.1 uncultured Gammaproteobacteria bacterium | reverse complement strand
TGCACAAGTTGTTGGTTCAATTGGCAGTCCACTTTATGGTCTGGTTGGAACACTACAAGGAAATTTACAGAAGCTTGTTTTTATATTAGATCAAGCAAGCAAAAAATAAACAAGGAGGTGATAGTTATGGCAGACGAAGCTAAAAAAGAAGAGAAAAAAGATAAAGTCTCAAAAAACGTTGAAACAATAGTCGACGAAGTTTCTAAACTATCAGTAATGGAGCTTTCTGACCTTGTTTCCGCATTGCAAGATAAGCTTGGTGTTTCCGCTATGCCGGTTGCAGCAGCAGCTCCCGCAGCAGGTGCAGCACCCGAGGCTGGAGGAAGTGACAATGCAGCAGAATCAGGCGGAACTCAAACAGTAATCATGACCAATGCAGGTGCAAATAAGATAGCTGTCATTAAGGCTCTTCGGGAAATAAATCAAAACTGGGGACTTAAAGAAGCAAAAGACATGACCGAACAAGTTCCAGCAGAGATTGTAAAAGAAGTGAAAGCTGAAGAGGCAAAAGAAGCAGCAGATAAGTTAAAGGCTGCAGGAGCTACGGTTGAGCTTAAATAACTCAATAAGCTTCGTTTTCATCGTAAATTGAAAGCCGCAGGGGCAACTATCGAATTAAAGTAACGCCTTTTGCTTGCTTCATCAAAAAATCCACCTTGTTGGTGGATTTTTTTGTGATCAAACCACTATATCTTAAAATGATTTCAGATAACTTATACAAGTGAAGCCAAATATTTGACAATCTCTTTTTCTACTTCCAAACCGGTATCCTTTTCTAGCGAAGCCCAACGTGGGGCAGAATTCACTTCCAAAACGTATTTTTTGCCTGTTTTATCTTCGGTTATGATATCGGCTCCACCAATATCAACTCCCAGAGCCTGAGCTGACTTAACTGCAATCTCCGCATCAATTGCAGGAATTGGATTTAGTGCCTCCCGAGTTCCTTCCGGGTATTCACCATCCACTTTTGCTAAAAACCGCCTCCGCCAGCGAGTTGGTCGAGTTATGCCAGCGATAGCGCGGTTGCCTATCACAAAAACCCTATTTCTCTGGCTAGCGGCAATAAACTCTTGAGCAATAAATCTGACTTTTGCAGCTTTTTCCAAAGGTGTAAACTCATCCACTAATTTATCAAGTTCGTCTTTGGTTTGTGGCGACCAAACCGCATGTCCTTGTTTGCCAGTCGTGCCTTTGATGACAAACGGAAAACCCAACAAATCGGGTGCAACTTCAGCAATCATTTTCATTCTACCAAAATATGTTTTAGGTATGGGTAAACCTGCATCAAACAACATTTTTGTCTCGATTGACTTGGGTATAGGAATCCTAATCAATCCGTCCATTTCATATGTTCTGTCTACTAATCTTACTCCGTTTTCCCTCGCATATTTAACAAGTAAAGCTGCGTCTTCAAACCTTTTTCCAACTAATCTAAGATACACTACTGCAAACTCTCTAATATCATGCCCGTCAATGCTAACCACAACTTTTGAACCTGTTGTTGTATATTCAAGTTTTGCAAATGAGGCACAAACCAGTTCTACGTCCAAATCCCTCCCAGCTTCAACAAACGCTGAAATATGTTTAGTTCCCCCACCAACTACAACAAGTATTTTCTTCATATTACTATTCTGCCACAGGATCCACCAAAAATCCGGTTAAATCGTACCTGCCGATAAGCAAAGGAGTTGCTAGCCTAGATCTATTAGCAACCGATGCACTTGTTTTGATCTTCCTACCACCAAGCCTAATGGTAAGCCCAATTACAGGCCTTGGTTGTTTTCCGCCTGCAGAGCGGTATGCATATCGCTTGCTCCACAAGATATTGTCTTCAGCTAAAAGTCCCAAGTCTTCAGCCAATTTTCTATCAATTGAACTTCTTAACGCTCCGGTATCAACCCTTGCCAGAACCTTAACCTTTTTGCCTTTTGATGAATAAATCTTGACTTGCTCAAGAGCTCTAATTGTTTTTATGCCTTCTTCTGCCCGGACCTTATCTGCAAAAGATGAAGCAAAAAGCGCTTTTGCGATCCTTACGCCGTGTTCTGCATCTCGAACTTGCAAGTCCTCTACCCTTTCCAGTCTCTTTTTAAGTCCCGCATTATTGGCAAGCTGAATAGAAAGCCCGGGTTGGAAATTCAGTTCCAAAACCATTGGCCCTTTTTCTGGATGCATAACAATGTCCACCCCAAGATAACCAATACCTGTTGCAACTTGGCAGTCAATGGCCGTTTCTAATATCTTTGTCCAGCTTGGAATCTTAATTCCATGAAGCTTTCTTTTTGAATCCGGTTTGTAATGAATATAGCTGCCGTGCCAGTAAGCTTTAGTAGTAATTCCTGTTGCTATGTCGACCCCTACTCCAATGGCTCCCTGATGCAAATTAGCCCTGCCCCCAGACTCTTTGGTGGGTAGCCTCAGCATAGCCATGATGGGGACCTTGTTAAAGGCGATTACACGAATATCTGGCGTCCCACGATAGGCATATTTCCTAAATGCTTTATGCCTACCAACATATTCCTCTACGTATGCAACATCGGGTACGTTGCGCATGCTATATGCACCTTCCAAAATATCCAAAATATGAAGCTTCAAATCCTCGACAGTTACGCGCTTTTTTTGCGTTGTAATCCAACCATTACCATCCCTGGCTTTTTTCTTTACAACTATTATGCCTTCACCCCCCAAGCCTTTATTTGGCTTCAAGGCAAATGCCTCCGGCAAACTGGACCAGTCAAAACTCTCAACTTTATTGGGAGTCACGAACTTCGCGTAAATTGATGGCACGGGAATACCAGCTTTAACCAGAGCTCGTTTAGTCGAGAGCTTTGAGGTGGCAATCCTTTTATGGACGGGTTTGTTGTGTTTGTAGGAAAAAAGTTGGGTGCGGGCATTGAGGCCCAAAATATCTTTTGACTTCATGAGACTTTTTAGTTTGTTATTAACTTTCTAAAACGCCAGAACTCCAAAAACCTTAAACCTACATAGCGACCCATCAAGATATCGAATGCTGCAACGAGCAAGATATACCCCTCAGGATTAAGAAGAACGAACTTCTGGACTGGTTTTAATATCAAAAATATGTATGACAAAAGAGCCAAAATTAACGTTTCTGTGGTCAAATTGATAGCGATTTTAGCGGACTTACCCAACTGCACTCTGCTGAAGTCCTCGGCCAGTAAGACCAAGAATAAAACTGGAAAAATTGAAACGTTAGCAAAATCAGGTTGGCGTATGATTGGCGCGGCAAACAAAACCAATAAAACTCCCAAAACCACAAAATACAATAGGAAAGCCATTCTTGGAAGGTATTGAAGTTTAACTTTAAGTCTGCGTAAAATCATCCGGGTTCCCGTCGAAATAAAAACTATTACTAAAAAAAGTCCAATGCCAACAATCGGTCCAACAGCAAGAAATGCTACCGACAGCGCCGCCGGCAAAAATATTCCGAAACCCCTTAGTCCAACTAAATGTCTTGCTGCCGCTATAAAAGCTGCGATTCCAGGCAGAAGCAGTAAAAGTACAATGGTGTTTGCTGGCACGCCAGCATCAACAGCACCTCGAATAGCGTATTTCATCGGGTTAAACGGCCAAGTTGGTCCAACATTTTGCTCCTTCAAAAGCTGTTCCAATGGACCTGTTGTTTCTTCGGTTTTTTGTGTAATATCCGGCCGGGGCGTTGGAATTGGCTGAACTTCAGTTTCCGTGGGCTCGGCAGATGGTGACGCTGTTGGCGTATCAATAGGTGTAGGTGTAAGTGTTATCGCTCCAACATGACCCATCCCGAGCACCATCGCTAGAGACAAAAACATAAAAACATTTAGAAAAATAAGGGAAAGCCGCTTCATACAAAAAGTTTTAAGTTATACCTCATATTATACCCTGCAAGCTTGCCAATCTCCACCAGAGACATAAAAAAGGGAAACGATCTACGGAGCAACTTCCGTCCAGTTAATTGATTTGACACCAAGGAAGCCTGGGAATAGGAAGATAAGGTCTGGTGCAAAGTCAAAAGTTTCTCCCGGACCCAGTGTGTTGTTGGCAAGCTGTCTGTCAAGGCTAACTCCACCCATACCAACAATTGAACCTCGAACATATACTTGTTGATCACCTGTGCCTGTACTTCCTGTGTTGACTTGACCTTCTGCAAAGTAAATGCCTTCAAGATCAGGGGTAACTGGAGGTATTGCTGAAGCGGTGTGGCCAACAGTGGGTGCAAGATTAGTGTCCCCACTGGCAATAATCATGAAAAAGCCTGTGCCGTCATTTAAGTTAATATTGTTTCTGATGGTGACATTGCCATCGACAAAGAGGATAACCTTGTTGGAAGCTACGTTAAAGCTGGGTGCAATATTGATATCCAAGTCGCCGGTACGTTTAAAGACGGTGTAATTACCCATTACAGTTCCATAACTACTTCCCGGAAGAATGTCTGCTGGAGCAGTAACACTAGCTGGTAAAGGAAGGCCAGTAAAGGCAGAGGGCAACTTTGATTCAAAGAAAGTGTATGTATAAGCATTGCCAAGATAAGGAGAGTTAATGGCATTCCTTAAAGTTGAGGATATAACACCTGCTCCAGTTGTAATGCCAGCACCGGCCGTAATTGGCATACCCACAGATGAGCCTGCGGGAGGATCTTTAACTAGCTTCAAGTCACAGGTTGCATAAAGAGAGCAACCTGCAGGTATGTCTGATATTAGATTACCTGATGTTGCTTGAATATCTCCCCCAACTCCCTGCCACCAACCGACGGGATTGG
>CAYTOP010000062.1:4398-6473 GCA_964439585.1 uncultured Gammaproteobacteria bacterium | reverse complement strand
AAATAATTTTTGCAGAAAAGCATGGCATTCCAGTTCCAGCATCCCATGACTTTCCATATAGCGTTGATGACAATATGTGGGGAATGACTTGGGAGGGTGGGGAAATAGAAGACCCTAAAATTATTCCACCTGTTGAGAAATTTTTGACGACTTACACACTTGCAACTAAAGCTCCCGACAAAGAGGAATTTTTAAGATTGACCTTTGAGAAAGGATTGCCTGTTGCACTAAATGGAGAAAAATTGAAATTAGCCAAACTTATTATGAAATTAAATGTAATCGCGGGAAGACATGGTGTTGGAGTAGTTTACATGTTGGAAGACAGGCTGGTGGGTTTAAAAGATAGGGGTGTTTATGAACTTCCGGGAGCCCATGTGATTATCAAAGCACATAAAGCACTAGAGCGATATGTATCGACTCGGGAATTAAATGCATTAAAGGAGACTATGGATGTTAAGTGGGCATATCTTTGTTATGGTGCTTTATGGTTTGATCCAGTGTTGGATGCGGTTAATTCTTTCAACACTAAGGTTAATGAGAAGGTTATGGGTGAGATTACAGTTAAACTATATAAGGGTAATGTTGATGTTGTAGCCATGTCTTCACCGTATGGGTTGAATTACGCGTCCTTCAATAATAAAGAAGGGTATAACTTTAACGTCAATGCGAGTGCTGGTTTTATAGAAATATATAGCCTTCAAATGAAGCTGGCCAATCAACTAAAGAGAAAATAGTATATTATATGAGTATAGTGGTAAAAGCTCAGATTAAAGACGCAATCTTTGAAGTAATCGGGGTTTCTGAAGTTGCTTTGGAAACTCCGGAAAATGCAGATTTTGGCGATTATAGTACAAATGTTGCGATGCAACTTTTCTCGGACATCAAATCCGGCAAGGCGGAATCCGGGGTTCCTGAAAAGTACCTCCACGCAAAATCGCCGCGAGAGCTTGCTGAAATGATTGTATTTTCCCTCAAGGGAGACAAAGAGTTAAAAAAGCTTGTTGATCGGGTTGAAATTGCAGGCCCAGGTTTTATCAACTTCTTCTTGACAAGGTTCAACCTTGTCAATGAGCTTGAGAAGGTTCTTGGAAAGGGAAGAGTTTACGGTACATCAGCTGTATTGAAAGGTAAAAGGGTGATGGTTGAGTTTGGTCAACCAAATACTCATAAGCTTCCGCATATTGGTCATCTTTTTTCCTACATATATGGTGAGAGCATTGCCCGGCTTCTAAAAAGTCAGAGTGCCGAAGTCTTTCGGGCTAACTACCAAGGAGATGTTGGGCCACATGTTGCAAAATGTTTATGGGCTTATCTAGAGGAAAAACCGGATGTACCGGACTCTTTAATTGGTAAGGCAATTCTTTTGCAGGAGATGTATGTTATTGGAAGTACCGCTTACGGCGCAGATGAAAATTCCAAAAAGGAGATCGATGAGATAAATAGAAAGATATATGCGTTTGATGAATCAATACAACCCGTTTGGGAGGAAACAAGGCAGTGGAGCATTGATTATTACAAGCAATTTGAAGAGCGATTAGGAATTGCTTATGACCGATACTTTTATGAGTCTGAAGTATTTAAGGAAGGTTTAAATATAGTACAAGGCAATGTTGGAAAAGTATTCAAAGAAAGCGAGGGAGCAGTTATTTTTGAGGGGAGTAAATATGGTTTGCATGACAGGGTTTTTGTCACTAGCCAGGGAACACCAACTTACGAGGCCAAGGATATGTATCTTCAAACACTCAAGATGAAGGAGTGGCCTTGTGATCTTTTGATTATCACTACCGCCCATGAGCAGAATGAGTATTTTAACGTAATTTTTAAGGCTCTTGAGCTTCTTAACCCGGATTTTAAAAACAAACTAGTTCATATTGGTTTTGGTATGGTCAATTTAAAGGAGGGCAAGATGTCATCAAGAACGGGCCAGATAGTGGGCGGGGTTGAGTTAGTGAACACAGTAATTGATGCGATAGCTAGCATGCTAGCTGACAAGAAGGACTTGAAAGTCGATATGGCTAGCGCAATTTCGGAAATAGTCGGAATGGGGGCCACCAAGGATTCATTTTTGAAAAATA
>CAYTOP010000062.1:0-4388 GCA_964439585.1 uncultured Gammaproteobacteria bacterium | reverse complement strand
GAAAGCATTTCCAAGGAGGGAAATTCCGGGCCATACTTGCAATACACTTACGCAAGAACGCAGAGCGTTTTACGAAAAGCCAATACCTTTAAAGGTGGCTCCTTGCAAAACAAGCTAAAGACTGAAGACGGAAAACTTAAGACCGAAAACTTCAACGCTGATGAGTTTGGGATTATGCGTACATTAATCCATTATCCGGAGGTTGTGCAGGAGGCGGCTGAAAAATATGCCCCCAACATAGTTTGCACTTATCTTTATGCCTTGGCACAGAAATACAATACTTTCTATAACTCAAATAGAATTTTAAACCCTGAGGAGGGAGAGGAAGTTAAAAAGTTTAGGCTAGTATTAACCTTGGCTGTCGGCCAAGTCCTCAAAAACGGCCTTGATTTACTTGGTGTCGAAGCCCCGGAGAAGATGTAGCTTGTAAGATTTTGGTCTATTCTCGTTTTACAAACCCAACAACCTTTTCGTATCCGTTTACAAGGTTATGAAGTACTCCGTAAATAAGTCCGGCAATTCCTCCTATTTCTGCACCTTTGCCAGCGAAGTGGATAACATCATTTGCGTTGGCACGACTATTATCGGGGAGTTTTGTAGCTGTTTCCCTCATAGCTTGTGCGAACTGTTCTGTCGGAACATCAGTGTTTGCAACAACAACTGTACCAGGCCTTTCTGATAGGAGTCTAATGGGGTCTTCTGGGTGTTCAAACTCATGCTTAAATGGATTGTATGGTTTTGTTGACTGAAGATGTTCATTACAAGCTTGCTCACTTGAAGCTGGTATCGCACCTCTCGTTTCGAGTTCTTCACAAATCTCCCCAGTTGTTTTGTTTCCAAAGTTTGGACTTACCAGATCACATTGTACAAAACCTGAGTCGTCTGAAGGCTGACAAAATGCGGCTGTACTATCTATTATATCAACTAGTTTCGATGGTATTTCTGCCTGTTTGGTTATTTCAGAAGCTACATAACCTCCAATTGCTACCCCGATTAGTCCCAGGAAATGTTTTCTAGTAAAACTGTTTTCTGCGCTCATGCAGATATTATACTATAAGTTATCTAGTTTTACTTTTGTAATAGAATATAGCTTATAGAAAAAATATTAAAGATTATATAGTTTTTCTTGAGCCTGTTGGGTTGATATGATACAATACTCCGAATTTAGGAGGTGGTATAAATGCCAGAGAAAAACAAAGGTGGTATAGGAGCATACAAGCTATTAGACTCACTTGCAGAAGAAAGACACGACATGGGTGATGCGGCAGGTGCAGCTGTACTAGCACAATCAGCTGTAGATGTATTTCATAAAATGCAAGACGGTTATCAACAACGTGCTGCAGAGCGTGCAGCTAAGCTTACTGAAAATAAACCAGCTTAAAGTAGAGATAAGTTAGGTTATCCCACAATTTAATTTTAGTAGGATAATCCTATTTGATATCTTACCCGGCCTTTCAGTTATTTTATTAACTTTTTGTAATACCTTTTATGTAGCTTTTTGAATTGCTGGTGCAGCTCTTCAATCTCATCGTCATTCATATCTTCCAAATTAACCAGGCCTGTTCTTGCACCCTTCATAGCCTTTAAAAGCTCATCTAATTTAAGGTGAATTGCTTTCGAATCTCTGTTTTGGGTGTTTTGGATGAGTATTACCAGGAGTAGAGTTACAATTGTTGTGCCTGTGTTTATAAACAATTGCCAAGTATTTGAAAAGTCGAAGATCGGACCGAAAATCGCCCAAACAAAAATAATTACAAGCGCGAAAATAAACGCATAAGGACTTCCTACAACAGTTGAGGCTTTTACAGCAAGTCTATGGAACTTTTCGTTAAGGTTCATACTACTATTCTAATTTGCCAGCTTACCCGTTGCAAGTTACGTTTTAGGACTTTTTACGCGTAAGATTTAGATTATAATAGTGAAACCTAGAATGTAAAAACGCGCCCTGGGGCAAGTTTAGTAATTACTTTTATGAATTATAAACTTACAACTTTGGAAAACGGCCTTAGAGTTGTGGTGGTACCACTTCCAAGTTTGGAGTCTGCAACACTAACTGTTTGGGTTGGTGTTGGTTCGCGATACGAAGAACCTAAGATTTCGGGTCTAAGTCATTTCCTTGAACATATGGTTTTCAAGGGGGGCAAGAAATATTCTTCAGCAAAAGAAGTTTCAGAAAAAATAGATACGATGGGTGCGGAGAATAATGCGGGAACAGCTCATGAGTGGACAAATTTTTATATTAAAGCACGGGCGGGACTAATTGGTGAAGCATTTGATGTATTATCCGATGTTGTTTTGAGGCCGATTTTAAAAACTGAAGATATAAATCGCGAGCGGGGAGTTATCTTGGAGGAAATTGCCATGGAGGAAGACACACCGGTCGAGAAGATTGGGGATGTATTTGGCGAGTTGATTTTTTCCGGCAGTAGTCTGGGCGTAAATATAGCCGGAAGCCCTCAAACTGTATCACATATCCATAAGTCTGATTTTGTACGATATAGAAATACACATTATGATGCAAAAAATATAGTTATAACTGTTGCTGGTGGAGTTGATGTAATAAAGACTGTAAAACTAGCAGAAAAATACTTTGGCACTCTTTCAGGTACAAAAAGAGAGAATGCAGAACAGTTTATCAGTAAACAGACTGCTCCCAGACTTAAAGTTGAATACAAAAAAAGCGAGCAGGCACACTTGATTTTGGGTTTTTTGGGTCACCCAAGAGGATATGAATTAAGGTACGCAGAAAGCATTCTAGCAACACTTTTGGGTAGGGGAATGAGCTCGAGGTTATTTACTGAGGTTCGCGAAAAACGAGGTTTGGCATATGCAGTAGGTTCGTCCGTTGCACGGTATGTTGATACGGGCGCTTTCGCGACCTATGCGGGTGTCGATTTAAAACGGATTGATGAAGCAATAAAAGTTATTTTAGATCAAATGTATGGCCTCAAAAATACTAAATATCCGGTATCAAAAAAGGAATTGAACAAAGCAAAAGAATATCTGAAAGGTAGAATGGCGCTTGCACTGGAAGATACCAATGCCGTTAACGACTTTTTTGGCCAACGAGTGTTATTTGATCAGGCAATTGAAACACCAGAGCAAGTATTTAAGAAGGTCGACAAGGTGAGCCTAAGTGAAGTTTTGGAGGTGGCAAAAGACTTATTTGTGCCCGAAAAACTTAACCTGGCAATAATCGGTCCATACAAAGATAAAACGAGATTTGAAAAGCTTATAAGGTAAATTGTATACTAGCTTTAATGACCAAGACTCATTATCACGAAAGAACACTTGTACTTATTAAGCCTGATGCTGTTCAAAGAGCGCTAATTGGGGAGATATTAGCTAGATTTGAAAGGAAGGGCTTAAAAATCGTTGCAATGAAAATGGTTTGGCCAACGAAGCAATTAGCCAAAGAACATTATGGTTGGTCGGAAAAAGAAAAAAGGGAATCGGGTGAACGCACAATCCAAGGTTATCAGGAAAAAGGTATGGAGCCACCCCTTGGTGGTGACCCAATAAAAATTGCTGAAAATACAATGAGAAAATTAGTAAGCTATATTTCTGCAGGGCCAGTTGTTGCACTGGTAATTGAGGGGGCGCATGCTATAGCAAATGTCAGAAAAATTAGGGGAGGAACAAATCCAACAATGGCTGATGCAGGCACAATTACAGCAGACTATTCGATTGATTCCTATTTCATTTCTGACGACGCTGATCGTGCAGTAAGAAACTTAGTTCATGCATCGGGTAATTCAGCCGAAGCAGAACGCGAAATTAAACTGTGGTTTAAAGAAAATGAGATTGTTGATTATGATTTAGCAATCGAAAAAATACTTTATGACAAGGAATGGGAAGATGCAATGAAACAGCTTGTAAAAGCGTAAACTCCAATTTTGACCTCAGCGATTTTTAATCTGGGGTGTAGGTATAATATTACCTCCGAGGCGATAAATCCTCACGCCTCTGGATTACCTAAAATGTAATTTGACTTCAGGTTCAAAAGATTGCTTTTATGGTGTATAATATAGGGTATATGACAAAAGAAATTGACTTTGGAAATCCGTTTAACGACAGTGCTATATCAGCTCAGTTTGAGCCCAATTTACCAGTTGCGTCAGTATCTGGCAAACGGGTTATGAGTGCTTTGGGTGCGCTCGGTTTCGCATTAACAGCTTGCGGAGGTGGTGGCAATGTAGACAATCACGCTACTTTTACAGCTCAAAGAAGCTTACTAGACGCGGGAAAATTTGGAGAGGTCCAGCCATGTCTTCCTGGGGGAGAGGCAGATTTAAAACCTGGACAATCAACGACAGTTGAGACCACCAAAGGTATGGTGGGGATCATTCATAAAGATGACGGTAGCCTGGAACTTCTAGGTGGTGGTT
>CAYTOP010000061.1:0-6481 GCA_964439585.1 uncultured Gammaproteobacteria bacterium | reverse complement strand
GAGACACCTCTGGTTCGCTGTGCCCTCCAGAGTAGCCAGATTTGCGATCTGGCCGAATAGGCCTAAACAGCGCAACATCTGGTACGAAAGAGGGAATCCTAGCCGGGCAGCCAATCTTGACGAGACGCATGCATGTGGATTGTATCGAATGGTTTTTTCAGGGTAAATTGAAGCTTTTTACCTTCCAATTTGCAGTTCGATAGTAGGAAACTCAAAAGCTCTCTTTTTTCGTCAGCTATCGAACTTTCGTACAATTCGGCTGCTCTTGAAGCTAGGGAAAGCACCTTTTCAGCCGTGAAATAGTAATCTTGGTCCATATCTGGGCTTCATATAGGATTTCTGAAGATATGACAGCATGGGAAATTGCTGATGAATTACTGATGAATTACTGAACAACCCTAGTTACTTTGGTTTTGATGCGTACAACTATATGTTTATGCCTTAATTACAGCTAGGTTAGACCCGATAAACTTTCTCAATGGAGTGATTCGCTGCTACTTGCAAATTAAGACTTACTCCAGGTTTACTTTTGATATATCTTTGCTCAAGATAACTAGATACTTGAGAGCGGTTACTTAAAGGATGCCAACTGTCATTCTGAACGATATAAATATTATCGGTAACTCTATCAGGATTATCTTGAGCAAACTGATGTGCAGTTTTTAGAATTCCTTCCCAAAGAGAAGGAACATTAACTTTATCCACCCAATCTGCGTTTGGATTAACAGCTCTAAGAACTATGCTTGGTTTACCTTTAACATCAACGATTCTTGCCTCAACCATTCCGCGAACCACAGCTTCGTTTTCTACAATCGGCATATTAAATAAATTCTCCCAATCGGTAAATGGATCAATTTGTTCTTTTGTGCATAAACCTGCTGATGCTTTTGCAAAGAATGAGGCTGCATTTTTTGTTACAAAAAGTTTCAGTTCACCGTGTCTTACAACTTTACCTTCATCTGTAGTTGCAACGAATTTGTTCATTTCAGTGTGTACCTCTTTGCGAACTGTCTCAATATAGCCAGTTTTAATTAAGCGAGTTACAGTGGTAGCCATAAATTGCTGTGCAGTTTCTTGACCTCTATTACCCAAAAAGCGTGTGAGGCCGCGACCTTGTTGTAAACTTCTTTCAAATACATTCCAGTCAATTCTCTCTCCTAATGTCTGCATTTTTTGAGATAGTGCTTCACGAAATTCTGTATTACTGAATAACTTAGTTAAACCATCGGACAACTCAGGAACTTGTCTTAAATTTTCAGCAATAGTTTGTTTAAAATTATCATCAAAAAAGATACCATAAATTTCTCCTAAGCCTTGGAGGTATCCATAAGCATCTTGCTGTGTAACCTGTGGAAATCGATCAAGGAAGTCGTGCACAAAAGAGGCCTGTCCACGATGCTCTCCATTCAAAATTGAAAGAATAACTCCTAATTCTTCTTGACCAGGATTTCTTACATTGCTGCCCTCCGTCTGCTCATTTAAAACAAGCTTTTGTAGAGCTTGGGTAAAGTTTTCTGCATACGGCTTCTCTCTATCCACTCTTTCCCCGGCAAGTAATTCTCGAAAGTTTCGCAACCGTGACATATCAACTGATTTTCCTTTTTCGACCACGAAGTTTACTGGACCTGTAAGATTCAATTCATAACCATCTTGTGGAAAATTATATCCATCTAAATGTTCTGTGCAGTCGGGGATATTGCGAAGCATCTCGGCGACTTTATCATAAGTCATGTCGACTGGTTTATAAGCGTGATAAACCATTTCTGCCAAGATATCTTGATCGTGCCTATGAAGAATACTTTTTATAGGAACATTTCTAAAAAATTGAGGCTTGAGAGACCGTATCTGTTCTGCAAATTTTCTTCTGTCTTCTGGGCTCTTAGAACGATACCTGTAATATATTCTTGGAGTTAGGGTTTCAAGATCAGAGAGAGCAGCAAAAATCTCCAACTCGTTGTCTGCTAAAGAGTAATTAGGAATCTGGTGCAGCGTATCAATTATTGTATTAAACTGCGTTCCATATTTCCCCATAACTTTTTTGAGAACGGATATATTTCGACTGTCGGTCAAATAGTCGGCCAATTGTGGGGTGAAATATTCGCGACTCACTAATTTTTGGCAAAAGTGATCGAACATTTCAGGAGGAAGCGCTGTCATTTCCAAAAATCGCATCGCTAAAACTCCGCCTCGGATACTTTCATCTGTATCAACTAACGTGTCTAGAACCGTTGCAGTAAACCCAATAAATTCAGCCATTTTGGGATCATTTTCTGCTTTCTCTTGCAAAAGTTTATCTCTCCACCGACCTCGAAGTTCTCTTATTGTTTCATCAGTAAGAGGCAACTCTGCGTCCTCTGGAAAATCCAACTTTTGCTTTAAAAAGGCTAATTGCTCGTCTTTCTTTTTACCTTCCAAAGCAGGATTAATAACTCCTTTATTAATTTCTTTTGTAATCTTCTTATTAACTTCCTTAAGGTCTTTTGTAGTACGCTCTGACATACTACGTAGTAGTCTCAAACTATCATTCCCTCTTAGATTTGAGAGGGTTTCCGTTATTTGTTCTGTAGTCCATTCGTCACCAAATTTAGTCTCAGATCCGAGATATTTTTCTCCAGATAAGGATTTAAGTGACTTTAAGAAAGCCTTAGTTGTCCGATATTTAACTAAGTCTCTCTGATGGGCATCGTCTTCCGTGTGAACCGATGCTGTTTCCAAAACTGCACTTACGGCTGTATCCAGACGAAGGGATGCGGCTATACGATCTTCTTCTGGAAGATCTCCAAGAAATTGTGTTCTTTGGTTTTCAGGTAGGACTAACGCATAGTCATCCAAAAGATCTGGGTCATCAATAATGACTCTCGCCACTTCATTAGGAGCGGGAAGTACTGTGTTTTGTATTATTTGACGTTGGACTCCTAAAACAAGAGCGTCTGGTAAAAAATCCCCAGGAGTTGTTTTGGGAATACCTTGACTCTTACCCTCATCTATAAAATGCCTTGCTTCTGCTAACAAACTAGATGGGTCACCTCCAGATAACTGTTCTAGTTGTGCTGCGCGAGCATAATATTGAGCGGCAAGATTTGGAGCTGTGTCTACGTATTTAGTCGCATAATCTGTATAATCTTCAACCGAAAAATTTTGTGCTTCCAAGAAAGATTGTCCTTTTAAAGCCTTTATAACTTCGCCATAGTCAGTTTTATCTTCATCGCTTATGGTAAGAGTAGATAATTCTTGATCAAACGCCAACTCACGCCTCCGCATATCAGCGCGAGCAGAAATTGCGAGACGAAATTCATCTGAATTATTTGCGTAATTTTGGTTTTCAGTATTAGTCTCGTTCATTGTATTTGCGTAATAGTATCGGCTATTTTCCAATCAATCCATTTTACCTTATTTGAGATAGAGTTAGAACTCTTTTTCTTAGTATGAGTAAGTATCAAGCTTCTGTAACTAGCACAATTTATAAGGTTTAGTCGACTGTCAATTCTTAGATACATCTTCTTTCTCAGGCGTCTACCAGTTGGATAAATATCACAACCTAAAAAATGAATACCGCGCTTCACTGATATTAGTATATTATTCTTTTTGTTTAAAGTTAATTTTAAGGTTTGTTCAATAAATTTTGTTACCTCTTTTTTTATTTCTTCCAATTCATCCCTTTTTTCAACAATTACTATAAAATCGTCACCGTAGCGCAAATATCCTTTAGGTCTAATGGTGTGGTTTATATAATGGTCAAGTTCATGCAAATAAATATTACAAAATATTTGACTTGTTAAATTGCCTATGGGTATTCCCTTGCCTGGGGCATCTGAGGTAAAACTATCAATAACGTTATCTATTAGTTTAAGATCATTAACATTCCCTACTCTGCGCCTAACGCATGACTTAAGAACATCGTGATTCACTGAATCAAAAAACTTAGTGACATCAGATCTCCATATGTAGGCATGTCGATTGCTTGCAAGTAGTTTTTGAGTTCTTTCGATAGCTCCCAACAGGCCCTTATCCTTGCGGCATGACCAAACATCAAAAATAAATCTCTTGTCAATAATGGAAACTAAGTAATCATAAATGAGGCGGTGAACAACCCGATCTCTAATTGTGGCAACAGAAATTACTCTCCTTTTTGTATCTGTGAGAGAAAACGTACGATAACTTCCATGTTGATAACTATGAGTTAACAATTCTTGGTGAAGTTTTGATAAATTCGATTCAAGGGAGTAAGAAAAAGTATCGAGTTCGCGGTTTTTCTTTTTACCCTGTTTGAATTTATACCAAGCACGCCAAATGTCTGATAAACTAGCGCCTATGTCTGATTCATTACCAATAATCATGCGTTCGTATGATACCTATAAGCGTATTGTAGATGTAACTATAGATTTACCCAAACGCTGGAAGTATGGCATAGGATTAAGTATAGAGCAATCAATACTTAGCTGTTTAGAGGAGCTTGTTATGGCTAAAAATGCACCAAGATCTCTTAAGGCTGCATATCTTATTCGTGCGAGTAGCCATCTTGAAGTTACTACTTTAAAAATGAGATTACTACTTGAACTTAAATTAGCAAATGAGACAAAAATATTTCAAATACAAGCAAACTTAGAAGAAATTGGTCGAATGCTCGGAGGATGGCTTAAATCAACCCAGAGTTTATAAACTTCTCACCGTGGAACGAACACCCCAATTCTCATTCCGATTGACGGGATCATTCGCATTGACATTCAGCTGACTATTACCACGATTCCAGTTCCCATTCGGGACGTTAGCCGAACGAACTATGTGACACAGTGCATTCTTGCTTTGAAAAGTCGCAACCTAACAAGCATAACCCATAGCAATTAATGCCATAAATTTATTTCGTCCCGATCAAATCGGGATCACTATGCTCATCGGTGAGAAGTTCAATAACCAGTAATAAAACTGATTCTTAAAACTCTAAGGTAGCCAGAGATTACTCTCCAGTTGCTATTCACCTTATAGATATAATAATTCAAATGAAGAAAAAAAGAAAATGAACAAAGAAAGATTAAAGTTCAAATACCAAGTCTCACCGTGGAACGAACACCCCAATACCCATACCGATAGACGGGATCAAACGCACCGACATCCAGCTGACCATGACCACGAAACCAGTACCCAATCGGGACGTAAGCCGAACTGGGTAAATATGAGCCTACAAGCCAAACTGCGCTATGTTCATAGGACTCGTGACTTACTTGATTTGTGTTTTGAAGATTAACCATAAAGTCAGATAGAAAGTCTTCATATGTCCAGCCTGTTTCTCCATTATACGAACCACCTTGGAGCGTTTTTAAGTAATCTTTTGGTGTAAGATTTGTTTCGAATTGTTTTCTGCCGTCTACAGTTCTGCCTTCACCTTGTTGATGTAATATTGTTGTGTCTTCCACCAAACCAACACTCCATCCAGGAATTGCACATATTTTGGGGTCATTAATAATCTCACTTTTACTTTTCCCTTTATGATTTCCTTCAAGCTGGTAGGGGAAGTATACAATTTCATCAGTTTTAATAGCTTCTCTCACTGTATCCCATACCCAAACTGGCTCATTTGCATCAACTCGTATAACGATATTTTGATCTTGAGCTGAGTGTTTAGTTTGAAAAATTTTGCCTTCCTGCGCATGTCTTACTATTTCTCTTTCAGCACGAGCAATAAGTAAAGGAATTGGCATAGCCATTGGGGTAAGTAGTACCCTACTTTTTCTGCCAAACTGCTCATGCTTTTTTTGTATCAATGCTTCATTTAACTTATACAAATGTCTTATTTCTTCCTCTTCAGGTAATCTATACTCAATACCATTTTGATCTTTTATCCCTAAAGTCTCTCGTACCCTGGGCTTAACAATTTCTAAGTGTTGCCTAACAGGATTTTTACCCGGCAAAATCCTCAATACACCCGTTTTGTTAAGAGCCGTCCATGATTGATTAAAACTCTCAACGAATTTCTTCTCGTCTATCTCGGTTGGCTCCAACTCGGTGTTAGGTTGGCTTTCTTGAGAAATGGCTCGTGAATCAACTTCTTCTTGCATGGTACTTGAGTTTAGTATAGCAATATTCAGGAACTTCGTCTTAGTATGTTTAGTTTCAAGTTTTAAATATCTCTTCTTAGCTTATTATGGAAACTGCTTCCCAAGAATCAGCTTGAATGCCTCTTTTTTGTATATCGTCTTTAAAGCTTAAGAAAAAAGAAATATCGACATCTTCCTCATCTAAAATTTTAGGAATAGAGTGCAAGAGTGACTTTTGAACCCGGAGTGTTGGGCAAACAAGAAATACTTTTGGGAAGGGAGCTTTGTTATGATCCTGCCAAAAATTACCATTGTAGTACCTGCAATATTGATGGATTCGCCTTCGAACTGCAAACATTGGCATAGTTACATAAAAAGTGTCCAGAAAGTAACGCTTTATTTGTTTCTCACCGCCTTTCCTTATTTTGTTTCCGCCCAAACCCAAATTT
>CAYTOP010000060.1:4343-6833 GCA_964439585.1 uncultured Gammaproteobacteria bacterium | reverse complement strand
ATGAATTTTTCATTTGTCACAGGATCTGTATAGTTTAGGTCAACTCCTGACTTTTCCATGTGGTTTTTCAAATCAAAATCAGTTCGATATGCCAAACCCCACATCTCCTTATAACCCCATGGAAATTTGTATTCTAAGTCTTCGGTCCTTTTTGAATAGTGTGATAGCTCTTCTTTGGAGTGTGCTCGCCAGCGAAGGTTGTTATCAGCAAAACCCAAGCTCTTTGCAAAGCTGTACATCTCAGCTTTCCAATATTCAAAGTTTTCTTCCCATGCGTTAGGCCGCACAAAATACTCAAATTCAGCAAGATCAAATTAGAGTGTTCTAAATGTAAATTTCCCCATTGTTATCTCATTCCGATAAGCTTTACCGGATTGAGCAATGCCAAAGGGAAGTTTAGGATGCATACTGTCCAAAACGTTTTTGAAATTAACAAACATGCCTTGAGCAAGCTCGCCACGCAAGTAAGCGGTATTTTTATCGTCAGTAATAATTCCAATCTTGGTTTCAAAAAGCTGATTAAAAAGCTTGCTCTTTGTCCAATTGACTTTGCCACATTTTGGGCACTTAATCATGTTTTTCTTTATAATCTCATCAAGTTCTTTGAGTGGTTTTCCTTCAACATTTCCAAGTTTTGGCAACGCATCTTCAATCAAGTGATCCGTGCGAGTACGGTAGTTGCAGTTAGTGCAATCAATCAGAATATTGGTAAAGTTTTCAGTGTGACCTGACGACTCCCAAACCCTAGAACTCATCAAGTTGCTCGTGTCGAGTGCATACATATCTTGCCTACCGCTTACGAAGGTTTTCCACCAAAAATCTATTATATTTTTCTTAAGAAGCACTCCAAGAGGACCATAATCATAGGTATTTGCTAAACCGCCATAAATTTCACTTCCAGGGTACATAAAACCCCTTCTTTTAGTAAGCGAAACAACTTTTTCCAATAAATCTGCCATATTTGGATTATACATTCAAAGCCGATTTCAATCCACACCCTGATAAAGTTTATATCCTTATGACAAGAGTTTTTTTCCTACTCTTGAAGACGTCAACCTTCTCTCCGTAATAGATTCAAGAAATTCATTAGGGTTAGCAAGTTTTTGCATTTTTGGCCAAAATCCCAATATCTCCAATACTCCCACAATATAGTCATCCTTAGCTTTTTTTAGCATTCCTTCGTTGGACAGACTATCAAACGACTGGAGTAGAAAATCGAAAAGTTCAGCATTCTTTTCCCCCTCTTGGGTTAACTTATCGATAACCTCTAAGTAAAAGTAAGCCAGTGCAACCTTCTTAAGATTTTTCCTAATTGCCTCAAACGAATTAACAATTTCAACCTCTGTCATTATCCCCATATTCCGGCCAGTTGCCGCAGCAAATTTAATATGGCTAAAGACTTCCAACGATCCACGTTTTCTGCTTTTCGGCTTTCGAATACCCTTGCCAATCAAAGTAAGTTTGCCAAAATGTTTGGTATAAACTTTCAAAAGTCTATCTGCCTCCGAAAAATTTCTTCGGGAAATGACAAGCCCGTCAGTTGTAAACCTTTTAAAATCCACACCACAATTCTATCATCCAGTTAGATTGCTATAAAGCCATTATAAAATAGCTTTGCAAGCCAAAATCTATACTTTAAAACTCGTCTGAAGACGAGTTTTGTAACGAGTCTTATGAAGAATAGTAATAGTAAGAGGCTAAATCTTTAATCTAATCTCTTTGTCTGTTTTAAGATAAAACTCGTTGGTTCTATTATTAACTTTTACAGAATAAAGTGGAGCATCTTTTCCAGGTTGTTTTTGAATAAAGCCCTGATACTGTCCATTTTGAACTTTAAAAGGAAGCTTATATGTGACCGTTACCTTTGCCACACCCTCAGGTCTCAGGTTAAAAAAGCCTGCAAAAACAGTTTTATTCAATTCATCATATGGCTCTACCTTATCTTCAAAACCTTCCATGCTTACCAAAGTGGCACCCTTTGGAACATATACTCTTACCCAATTTGGCAAAACAGAATTAAGCCAACCATCCTGCTTCTCTGGATTTGTATACGTAACAGTTACTGTTTCTTCAACGCTTCCATCACGCTCCACCCTAACATCTTGTGACACCTGCTGTGTTACGTAAAGATTAGATTTTCTTCCTCCTAGGTTGGCGTCATTGACATGTAAATAATCGCCTGCGTAATCTTTAATTGTCCCACCAAAACCAACGTCGGTAACAGCCTGTTGTACTTCGGAATCAAACATATAAAGTAGAACATGCTTTTCAGAAACGGACTTAAACATCGCTTCAAAAAGGGCTGGAACTTTGTCTTTAGGTTGACCTAAAGCATTTGCCAAAATTGAATTCATAAGCGGACCGATTATTTTTTTGCGATTATCTATATTAGCTGGTGCAAAAACAATTTTTCCCGAAACAGGATCCCAGACAATAGGGCCTTCCACATCGGCAAAGCTCTCCAATTCATAAATAACTTGAGGACAATTA
>CAYTOP010000060.1:0-4333 GCA_964439585.1 uncultured Gammaproteobacteria bacterium | reverse complement strand
ATTGAGGGTCTATCTTTGTGCTGTAATCCCCATAACCCGGTACGCCAATTGGCCCCAAAACATCCAAAAGATTGACTAACACCTGTGTATCGACAGCAATAATACCGTCAACACCAGAAAGTCCAGCCTTTTCTGCCTCCTCAGAGAAAAGTTTCATTGATACTGCAAAGTCGGGTGACCAGTTTATATCTCTTAGTCGAAAATTGCGTGATATAACATACGGACCTTTAATGTATTTTATTAACGGCTCTGGAGCAGGAATAGATGGGGTATATTGCGCGTCAAGATTGTAAATATCATTAGAAGAAACAGGTTCGAAACGACCACTGTCCACCGTGGAAATTGAATAAGCTGTTAAAAATCCGCCAGTAGGCCTTAACTCCTTATCGTTTTGAAAAAGCACTAAGTATCTTCTTGTGCTATCAACCCCCATTAGATAATTGGAGTTTTCCAAAAGTGGTTTGCTTTGTACAAGAAAGTCAGCACCTGTATCTACAAGCTCAATTCCCTGCTTAATCTTTTCTCTGACCTTCATACCTCTTAAAGTTTCCGGATATCTATTTGGGTCAATTTGATCAAGCTCTTCACGAGCCAGTTTAACTTTGATTATCAAATTATCTACATCAGGCAGAAGGTTTGGGATAGTCTTTACAACAAAATCCAATCTATCTTTCGCTGTTTCTTGGCCATTTTCAGACTGTTTTCCCCCATTAAATCCAATTATGTCCGAATAAGGCTCGACAGCCGTCAGTGTAATTTGTGCCGCTTCAATTGCATAGCCCGCAGCATTTACACCATGTTGACCGTCTGCCACATACGAACCAGCAAAAGGAATTACTTTTAACCATAAGAGTGTATTGTACGAGGATTTAAAGCTGTTAAGTGAATTCTTAGTGTTATCCAGCTCACTTCTGACTGCTGCCAAGTCCTGGCTTTTTCCAGAAGCTACCAAAGCATTAACAGATTCCTTTAAAGCTAATCCTTTTTTATAAACCCCGTAGGTTAAAAAGCCGACTATCGAGAGGAAAACAAAAAATATCAAAAAACCTAGCCCTGCTATTTTCAAAGCTTTTTTAGCCTTAGGATTAAGATTCTTACCAACTTTTTCGCTGCCTTGATGCTTAGAGTTTTTCGCACTCAAATCAATTCTGGGAAGTAGAACGGAACCCTTGTCAGTAACATCACTAGTTCTGTCACTTTTACTTTCAGTACTACTTCCTAATTCATTATCAGAATTCGCCGGTTCCATCTTAGTCGAAACGTCTTCCGCGTTTCCCAACAGGTTCTTCAAAAATTTGTCATCTGCTGATTGACTAATCATAGTATTTAATCGTATAGGAAAAAGGCAAAAACTTCCACTAGCTTACGCTAATAATCCAAGCCAATCAACACATCATCTATACTGTTGTGTCCAAGATTACAATTTCTGCTTGTGAGGCTTTTTTTATGCACGAATTCTAAGCAGTTGAGAAACTAAACAGCGCCTTTACCAGAAATCATCGCCCATGGAGTTTTCAAAAGTATCAACGAATCAAGAAACAACGACTTTTTGCGTGCGTAATATGCATCCATTTCAATCCGTTTGTCAAAATGAATCTCACTTCTTCCTGTCACCTGCCAATAGCCAGTAATTCCCGGTTTGACAGTCAACATTTCTTTAACCAACTTCTTTGTTTGAGGGTATTTTTCTTGCTGATCCTCTAACTCGTCTGCATAATATGCTCTTGGTCCCACAATACTCATTTCGCCCTTTAAGACATTTAAAAATTGTGGAATCTCATCAATTGAATATTTCCGTATAATCTTGCCAACTTTTGTAACCCTAGGATCTTTGTATAACTTATAGCTTGATTTTTTATATTCCTCGTAAACACTTTTAAATTTAGGGTCTGTTTTCATCAGCTCGTGAGCGTTTAGAATCATCGACCTAAATTTGTATAATCTAAACATTTTTCCATCTTTTCCAACCCTTTCAGGAATATCTGCCAAGACCGGTCCAGGCGAAGTAAACTTAATCAAAACCGAGGTAATTATCACAACGGGGGCAAAAATAAGAAGGAGAATGAATGAGCCAACAATATCGATTATTCTTTTCGCAAATTCGTAAATCATACTTAGGCAGGTTTACATTAACTCAAACATCATTCTACAATAATTCTTCACTACCATCATTCTTAAGTTTTTCAACAATTTTCTTTACATTCTGCGCTCTACTCTTACTGCAAACCAAAAGGGCATCTTTTGTATCAACTATTACTACGTTGTCTACATCTATTACTGCGATCATTCGACCGTTTTTGTGAATAAGCGCGTCAGACGTATCTATGTTAATTATCTCGCCACCAGGTTCATCACCGTCAATTATTACATTACCTGCCTCATCTTTTGCCAAGTTATTCCACACCTCTCTCCAGTCTCCAATATCTGTCCAGAAGAAGTCACCCTCAACTACCAAAAAGTTTTTTGCTTTCTCGGCAACAGCATAATCAATTGATATCTTGGGCATAGCCTTGTAACATTTTTCTAGTACTTTCGCTTCATTTTTGGTATCAAAACTTTTAGAAATTACAGACAATTGCTTACTTATTTCCGGTGCATATTTTGCAATCTGCGCTAATAAAGTATCAGCACGCCAGACAAACTCACCTGCATTCCAATAATAATTTATCGAGGCTGTGTAACGCTTGGCCAAAGCAAGTGGTGGTTTTTCGATAAACTTATCCAACTTAAAAAAGTGCACATCTTTGAGAACAACATGTTTCTTACCTCTTTTAATGTGTCCCAGCCCAGTGTGTGGATATCTTGGTTTAACGCCCAAAGCAATTAGCATTTTCTCTTCATAAGCAATTTTTGCTGCTGCTTTCAGAATGGTCAAATACCTGCCAATAGGTTCTACCAATCGGTCGGCAGATTCTGTGATTATCACGGCATCAGGGTCTTTTTTATATATATAAGCAGCTCCAATTCCATGAGCAGGTGCCGTATCGCGTCTCGCTGGTTCTACGACAATATTTCTTGCCTTAAAAAGAGGTACCTCCTTTAAAATTTCCCTTTTGTACTCCTCAGAAACTGTAACACAATATATTCTATCCCACGGCAAAAATCGACTAAACCTCTGTAAAGTAATCTGTGTTAAAGTTTTATTCTTAAACAAATTTAAGAACTGCTTAGGAGTTTTGTTCCTCGATCTTGGCCACAGTCTGGTCCCTCCACCACCTGCTAAAATGAGGGCAAACAAATGATCTTTATAGCCACCACTTTTCATATTTCTATTGTAACTTGATATTATACCAAATATTTTGTCACGTAGATTGTCAAAACACCAACTTTTTAAATTTTTGTTTAAAACTCTCCTTCGAAAACCTTAAAGAATTATAAATAAAGTCGTTAGAATTAAGCTTCCAGTTAGAAAATTCTTTGATAGCTGAAATTAGTGATTTTTTTTCTTGCTTCTCAAAAAATACTCCCGTTTTTCCATCTATGACAGTATCGAGTGCTCCGCCACTTTTGTATGCAATAACAGGAACTCCTGCTGCCTGAGCTTCAACTGATGTTATACCAAAATCTTCATCCTGTGGATGAATTAATGCTTTAGCACCCTGATAATATGCCACCAAGTCTTCATCCAATACAAATCCTGCAAACTTAATATTCTTCCCGGCTATTTTTCGAAGCTTGCCTTCCTCGCTACCCGTTCCCACAACCACAAGTGGCAACCCCAACTCATTAAAAGCCTCAATCACCACATCTACCTTTTTGTAAGGAACAAGCCGGGACACAACCAGGAAATAGCTGTTTGCGTCAAGGTTGAGATTTTTTAATTTAATTTTTGTTTGATTTTTGGAATTCGGTTTTTGGAAATTAGCAATGTTTACCGGTGGGTAAATTACTTTGGAATCTCTTCCATAGTATTTTTTTATTCTTTTTTTTACCACATGCGAAATCGCAAAATATTCGTCAGGCCTTTGACTTGCTATTTTGTCCCAATTTTTGGCATAAGTTAGAAATGGTTTCGCAATGGTTTTATAAAATGGGATCCACGATAGACTTTTTGGTGGATTTTCCAAATACTCGTTATAACCGCTCCATAAATAGCGTGTAGGCGTTAAACAATAACAAATGTGCTTTGTTGCGGGACTGGTAATTATTCCCTTTGCTGCTTCGCTAGTAACAGAAACAACCAAATTATATCCCGAAAAATCAAGGGTCTCAAAGGCAATTGGGGTCAGCCATCCTAAAAGTTCATGGTTATCTTTAAGTATCGGAAGCTTCTGTAAAAAAGAGGTATAGATATGTGGGAATACTTTTGCCCATGGGGCTTTGACTTCATCGT
>CAYTOP010000059.1:780-7035 GCA_964439585.1 uncultured Gammaproteobacteria bacterium | reverse complement strand
TGAACCCGAAACTGATTCTGGCTCTGTGGTCGTTTCGCAAAGAACTTAAGTACGTCCTCATTGCCTTTTTAACCGTTTTAATGCTGCCGGTCATTGCAGTTATTATCCTGACCCAAGTCGGCCTCAATGTCATTTCCGATAAGTTGATTGACCAAAATCCAATCACTCACACTATCCAGATTAAAGATCCGGCTACTGGCAAGGTCATCAAAGAGATTAGCCCTTTAGTTGTCTGGCCGGCTAAAGGCGTAATTACCCTGGAATTTGGTGAGTCAAGCTTGTATCAACCATTTCATACCGGCATCGATATTGCCGGAAAACTGGATGATCCGGTTAACCCGGCCATGGATGGAACCGTAATTTATGCCGGTGAAACCTTTTGGGGCTTTGGCAAACATATCATTATCGATCATGGTAATAACATCCAAACCATCTACGCCCATTTAGACAAAATCTATGTCTACAAAGGCCAGAAGGTCACTACAGACAGTGTGATAGGCGGCCAAGGTGAAACCGGCTGGGCAACAGGTGTTCATCTTCACTTCCAGGTAAATGTATATGGTATACCGGTGAACCCGAGGGTGTTTCTTGGAAACGGGAATCCTCTTTGATGCTGATAGGGTGAAGAAGTTTTAGCTACAAATACCTTAATCGTAGTGGGCAAGACCCCGATTACCCTTTATAAACTATTTATTGCTTTATCAAGCTGAACTGGAAGTGATAAAATATGCCTAGGATGTCAGAAGATAATAAACGCCTTTTAGAGAAACAACTTTGGGGAGTTGCCAATGTCCTTCGGGGTAAAATGAATGCCGACGAGTATAAAAATTATATCCTTGGCTTCATCTTTTACAAATACCTATCAGAAAAGCTCGAGCAATATGTTAACGAAAAACTTCTAATAAGAGAAAACTTTATGTTCTCAGAAATAAATGAAAACACTAAAGACGGGAAACTGTACTTAGAATCAGTCAAATCTGGCTGCGTTGGTCATCTTGGTTATTTCCTAAAGCCTACAGAACTTTTTTCTTACCTGGTCAAAAAAGGTAAGGGGGAGGTTAAAGATCAAGATAAATTTATTCTTGAAGATCTTAAAAATGTATTTAATACAATTGAAAAGACCTCTGCGAATACTGCAAGTGAAGATGATTTTAAAGGACTTTTTGATGATTTGGATTTAGGCTCTTCAAAATTAGGCAAAGGTGAAAAAGAAAAAAGTGACGTCATTGTTGAAGTTCTTATTCTTTTAAATGGTATTGATTTCAAACTTGAAGATGCAAAGAGTGATGTCTTGGGTGATGCTTATGAATACCTAATTGGTGAGTTTGCAGCAGGGGCTGGAAAAAAAGGCGGAGAATTTTATACACCCGCACAAGTCTCCAGACTTTTAGCCCAGATTGTTACCCAGGATAAACAAAAAGTCAGGTCGGTTTACGACCCAACTTGCGGTTCTGGATCCTTACTTCTTCGCATTGGTGACTATACAGAAGTTGCGAATTATTACGGGCAAGAATTAAACCAAACTACATACAATCTTGCTCGTATGAATATGATCTTGCATGGTATTCATTTCGATCGGTTCTCAATCAAACAAGGTGACACTCTAACAGATGACGGGAACCCTGACTTAAAGGCAGAAGTAATTGTTGCCAATCCTCCATTTTCTGCAGAGTGGAAGGGTGAGAGCGATCCAGTTTTGAAAGTAGACGAAAGATTCTCCCAATACGGCAGACTTGCTCCAAAAGGGGCTGCAGATTATGCATTTGTTACCCATATGCTTTATCACTTGGCCGATAACGGTACGATGGCTGTAGTCCTGCCACATGGAGCTTTATTTAGATCTGGTGCAGAAGGACAAATTCGAAAATATATTATTGAGAAATTAAACTACCTTGATGCTGTAATAGGTCTTCCACATAATCTGTTTTACGGTACAAGTATTCCAGCTACAGTTTTGGTTTTTAAAAAATGCCGCAAGGAAGATGAAGATATTTTGTTTATTGATGCCTCAAAAGAATTTGAGCAAGGTAAAAACCAAAATCATTTAACAACAGAGAATATTATTAAAATATTTGAGACATATAAAAACAGAAAAGAGGTTGAAAAGTATTCCCATAGAGCCACAACAGATGAAATAAAAGAGAACGAATATAACTTAAACATTCCTAGATATGTAGACACCTTCGAGGAAGAAGAGCAAGTAGATATTGAGAAAGTTGCTAATGAATTAAAAGATCTTTCAAAAGAAGAGATTGAACTTCAAACCAAACTTGTAGATTTTTGTGATGAATTGAAAATTGACAAACCCTTCTAATATGCAAAAAAATACCCCAAGTCTACGTTTTCCTGAATTTAAGGATGAATGGGAAGAAAAATTGTTGGGAAGATTACTTTTGATTGAAAGGGGTGCATCTCCGAGGCCAATCAAAAAATATATTACAAATTCGCCTGACGGTGTTCCATGGATAAAAATTGGTGATGTGCCAAAAGGCTCAAAATATATTGAAAAAACAGAGGAAAAAATCACAAGAGAAGGGGCAAAGCTTTCCAGAACTGTAAAAATTGGTGATTTTGTATTATCAAATTCAATGAGTTTTGGCAGACCATATATTTTAAAAATAGATGGCAGTATACACGACGGCTGGCTTGCTTTAAGAAATAAAAACAATGAAGATTTAAATGACGAATTTTTATATGAAATTTTGGGTAGTAATGCCGTTAGGCAGAAATTTTTGAGTTTAGCTGCTGGCTCTGCGGTCAAAAATCTTAAATCTGAAACAGTAAAATCTGCAAAAATCACACTTCCCAATATTGATGAACAAAAAAGGATTTCTGAATTTCTATCGAAAGTTAATAATTGGCTTCAGAATTTGGAAAAACAAAAAGAAATTTTAGAAGTTTATAAAAAAGGAATGATGCAAAAAATCTTTTCCCAAGAAATTAGATTTAAAGATGGAAATGGTAAGGAATTTCCAAAATGGGAAGAGAAAAGATGGGGCGATATGGGTGACATAGTTGGAGGTGGAACACCAGATACTATCAGACCAGAATATTGGAATGGAGACATTAATTGGTTTACACCAACAGAGATTGGGGCTAAATACATCAATATAAGTATTCGACAAATAACAGAGTTGGGATTGAAGTCATCTTCTACAAAATTGTTACCAGTGGGGACATTATTATTGACTTCGAGGGCTACGATTGGTCGCGTTTCAATTGCAACAAAAGAAAGCACAACAAATCAAGGATTCCAATCGATTATTGTTAATAAAGAGAATAATAATGAGTTTATTTATTACTTAATAATAAATAATATCAATAAATTTTTAAGATTGGCTAATGGATCTACTTTTTTGGAAATATCTGGCAAAGAGGTAAGAAAGATGAGAAACCACTTTCCCACACTTCCTGAACAACAAAAAATTGCCGAGTTTTTAACTTCAATAGATAAAATTATAGAATCCAAGCAGAAAAAAATTGACCTTGCAGAAAATTGGAAAAAAGGCTTAATGCAGAGGATGTTTATATAAATATGAATAACCAACTGGCAGACCTAATTACGAAAACAACTATATACAAGGTTGAGGATAATAAAGGTACTCTTATCTGTGGTGAAGATAAAGTAACCAGATTTATGGTAGATCAAGGTACTCTCGTAACAATTGAATCTTTGGAGCCAATTTGGACAAAAATTTTTGATAGTTATGGTGACACTTGGAATACTGAAAGACAACTTTATAGGTTGCTGTATGACCAGACAAGACTTTTTATCACAAGCTTCACCTTTCTTAGAATACACAAGGTGGATTTTATTAACAGTCACTCTAAAGATGAAAATTCATTTCGTCAGTTTTCCAACTGTCTAGCAGATATGTACATATTTGGCAAAAAAGCTACTGACCTAATTAAGACAATTGATAATTCTAACAACAAAGATGAATTTAGTGAACGATTTTCCCTAACTCGCAATTTGATATTTGAACATAACTACGCTCCAAACTTACTGGATGGATTTATTGTTGAACCTTCATTTTTTAATTCATCAGGAACTGATTCTGGTTTAGAGATCAGGATACATTCAGAAACCCAGGAGGCTCTCTATTCTGCTTATACGGATTATTATGAAGATTATTACAATCTTGAAGATATATTATTAACCTGGTTAAAAGAAAAAGCCGTCCAATGACACATCAATCTGAAATACAATTGGAAAAAACCTTAATAGAACAACTCCATAGACTGGGATTTATTCCCGTTGTTTTGGAAGATCCAAAATCACTAGAGATAAATTTAAAAACCCAACTAGAAAAGTTTAATCAAACCACATTTTCTGATAGCGAATTTACAAAAATACTTAATCATCTAAATAAAGGTGATAGATACCAAAAAGCCAAAACCTTGAGAGACAGATTTTTACTAAAGCGAGAAGATAACACGGAAAAATTTGTCAGGTTTTTTAATACAGACCAATGGTGTAAAAATGAATACCAAGTAACACACCAGGTTACTCAATTTGGAAAATACGAAAATAGGTATGATGTAACTCTTTTAATAAACGGACTACCCCTTGTTCAGATTGAACTTAAACGAAGAGGGATGGAAATGAAGGAGGCGTTTAATCAAATCCAAAGGTATCACAATCATTCTTTTACGGGGACTCTTTTTGAATATGTTCAAATCTTTATTATTTCTAACGGAGTAAATACTAAATATTTTTCTAATAATCCAAGACAATCATTTGAACAAACTTTCTATTGGACTGATAAAGACAATAAAAAAATCACTGACCTAAACCATTTTGCCGAAGCGTTTTTGGCAAAGTGTAATGTTTCGGAAATGATAGCAGAATATATTGTTTTGGCTGAAGCTCGGAAAATACCATTGGTTTTAAGGCCGTATCAGTATTATGCAGTTAAGGCTATCGAGGAAAGGGTTAAATTATCAGATAAAAATGGGTACATTTGGCACACAACAGGAAGTGGAAAGACGTTAACTTCTTTTAAAGCTAGCCAAATTTTGGCACAAATCCCAGAAGTTAAGAAAGTCTTATTTGTTGTTGATAGGAAAGATCTGGACATTCAAACAACTAAAGAATTTAATTCATTTTCTGAAGGTTCAGTTGATGGCACTGATAATACAAGGAATTTAGTTGCTCAATTGAAAGATGAAAATAGAAAATTAATTGTAACTACGATTCAGAAACTTGATATAGCAATTGGGCGAGAACACTACATTGATCAGTTTAAAAATCTTGTTGATGAAAAAGTAGTAATAATCTTCGATGAATGTCATAGGAGTCAATTTGGCCAGACACATGCAAGGATTAAAGCGTTCTTCAAAAAGGCACAACTATTTGGTTTTACTGGAACCCCAATTTTTGCTGAGAACAATGTAGGTGGAGTTACTACCGCCGATGTTTTTACCGAATGTTTACATAAATATATTATTACTAACGCAATTTCAGATGATAATGTATTGGGCTTTGCAGTTGAATATGTTGGCAAATATAAACAGAAAGATTCTAGTACTTTAGAAGCTGATATTTTTGCCGATGCAATGGTCGAAGGTATTAACACCAAGGAAATTCTTGAAAGCGACGACAGGTTAAATAAAATTTCAGATTATGTCTTAGCAGATTGGAAAAGAAAAACCAAAAATGGAAAATTTAATGCACTTTTTGCAGTTTCAAGTATTGATGTTTTAAAGAGGTACTACACACTATTAAGAAAGAAAAAATCTGATAAATTACGACTGGCTACAATATTTACATATCAAGCAAATGAGGATGAAAGCAGTGACATTCTTGATGTAGACGTGTTTGCTGGAGAAGGAACAGTGGGTGACAAGCTTTCTAGAGATTTCTTGGAAAATTGTATTAAAGAATATAACGATCAATATTCCACAAATTTCTCAACAGATCGTTTTTACGATTATTACCGTGATCTACAAGGACGAATTAAGAATAAGGAAGTTGATTTAGTGCTTGTGGTTAATATGTTTCTAACAGGTTTTGATAGTCCACTTCTTAACACTTTGTATGTAGATAAAAATCTTAGGTACCACGGATTAATTCAAGCCTATTCTAGAACAAATAGACTTTATAATTCAGATAAACCTCATGGAAATATCATTTCATTTAGAAATTTAAAAGAAGCTACGGATAAGGCATTGGCACTATTTGGAGACGAGAACGCAAAAGAAATAGTGTTCAAAAAGCCATACGAAGTTCAGAAAAAAGAATTTGAAGATAAA
>CAYTOP010000059.1:0-770 GCA_964439585.1 uncultured Gammaproteobacteria bacterium | reverse complement strand
TTCCTCAGTTGACAATTTGAAGGGTGAAGAAGAAAAGGCAGCGTTTGTAAAAGATTTTCGTGACCTACTTAGGATTAAAGCTTCACTTGAGACTTTTGCTGAGTTTTCTTTTGATGATCTGGGAATATCTGAACAAGAATTCTACGACTACCAAAGCAAATATTTAGATATCTATGAAGATAGAAAAAATCACGACGCTGGAACTGAATCAATTCTTGACCAAATTGATTTTGAACTCGAACTTTTAGTTCGGGATATCGTGGATTTTGATTATATTATTTTGCTTATAGCTGGCCTTAAAAATATTAGCTCAGATAAAATAAGGGAAAGAAAAACTGATGAGATTCTGAAAATATTTGATAGAGATATAAAATTGAGAAAGAAGAAAGACTTGATAAGAAAGTTTATTGAGGAGAATTTGCCGAAAGTTGGTAAATCTGAAGATGTAGAAAAAGCATTTAGTGAATTTTGGACAAATGAAAGAATTAACTCGGTAAACAAATTATCAGAGAAAATAAACATGCCATCAGAAAGCATTGAACATTTAATTGGAGAGTATCTATACACCCAGAAACTACCTCATGAACAGGATATTGCAGACTTACTACCAGAACAACCTAGAATATTAGAACGTCAGGGAATTATAAAACGTATTAAAGATGCGATTGAAAGCATTGTTGATATTTTTGAGTGGTAAATAGGTAAAACAATTTATATGTATAAACTTTCACCATCAGACTTCGCTTACCTTTATGAGGAGTGCAAGCTGT
>CAYTOP010000058.1:720-7228 GCA_964439585.1 uncultured Gammaproteobacteria bacterium | reverse complement strand
CGGGAGGGGTGGACCAATCGACAAAGGTACCGTTGGGGTAGCGGCCAGTGTTAACAGCAACACTACCAAATGTTCGATTGTTATCGGCAACGCAGGTGGAACAATTAGCCCTGACCGTAAAAGAATATCTGGGAACCCGACCAAAGCCAATGCTATTTTCGATTAATATGTTACTAGAGTTGTAGATATCAATGTTCTCACCCCAGGGCCATTGGTCATGCCAGCCAATTCCGTCCCAGCGGTGCCAATCGGCAAAACATCGCCTGATGGTATTAGTCGTGGCCCGATGATTTAAGATCATCTTTCGGCCGGTGCCAGCGGCGACACAATCTTCAAGAAGATTGTCATGGGTGTTGGTACCCAGGGAGAAAACCATGTTATTGCCGTCTTTTTCGGCGTTATATCCGGAAACTCGGCGAAAAATATTATTGTGAGCAGCCGACAAGACATACACACTGGCACTGGAGTTACGAGCTACCAAGCCTTCGATTATAAAGTATTCGTCACCTGACCAATTATCTAAAGTAAAAGGCACTCTGGTACCTTCACCGTCTAAAATAGCTAGGCCGTCGTGTTGAGCCCTGACGGTAATGGTAGCTTCCGGCAGCCCTTCGGTGTATTGCGGTCTGAAAGACCGACGGTAGATGCCATCCATGAGAATGAGTGTATCTCCCGGTTGTAATCTTTGGCCGGGAATTTGAGACCGGCTGGTTGAGGTATTATTAACAGCCCGGTCGAAGGTGGCCCAGGGTTCTGACTCGGATAGGCCGGTGTTCGCGTCGTTACCTGAGGGGGTGATGTAATAAGTAGTAGCTTTTACAGTTTTAATACAAAAAGTACTCAATATAAAAAATGTAATGCTAAATACCGATATTTTTTTCATAAGCCGTAATTGTTTGGATACTTTGACTTTGCTATGTAGCATAATTATTCAATACTTCAATTGCATTCGGTACTTCCCCACTATGTTCCATAGTTGTTCAGCCATACTACATAGTCAATACCGTCTACACCTTTGTCAATATTAAAGTCTCCATCAGTGTGACCATTTATTGTCTGAGTGTTGTAGTTGTTCAGCCATACCACATAGTCAACTCCATCTACTTTATTATCACCATTGGCATCACCGGGTTTGGGAGTTGCAGTTGGAGTAGAAGTATTTGTCGGTGTTGCCGTTAAATTTGACCCACTTGTTGGTGAAAAATCAAAGTAATTAATGTATACACCAAGTTCTCTCTTATCGGGCGAGGTCTGACCTGAAAACTGCGGACTAGCGCTATCGGCAATCATGCGAAGCTCATACCTGCCGGTGCTCAATGGTGGAGTTTGTGCTACCAAGTCTGTGTATGAGCGCGATCCAGGGCCAACGCGAACGCCTGTAAGAGGACCTGTTATGTCCACACCATCGAGCTCAAGGTGAAAAATGCCGCCGTCATTATCAGAGCCAACTCTTGCCGTAACTTTATAACTACCTGGGGCGGTTACGTCAACATTATAAGCAAGCCACTCGGTTTCGGAAACTCTGTTAACCGAATGGCCCCAAAACTCGTTGTAAGCATAAACCATATCCACTTGGTCACCTCGGTAACTCGCCTCTGAGCCGGAGAAAAAGCCGCTATTGGTAGTGTCAAAATAGCCCACACCTTCCCCGCCTGATTTGTAATCCTCGGCGTCAATGCGGCCAGGAATTGTATGAACATAGGAACTATGATCGATAACGTTGATGTCCACGTCAGCACTTGAACTCAATTGCCCGTCATTGGCAGTCAATCGCAACATATATCTACCTGGTGCGGAAAATTGGGCTGTAGTGCGAGGTCGGCTAGCATTCTCAAAAGTCACTGTTCCTGGACCACCCGCTTTACTCCAACTAGTTGTCAGGTTGGGGTTTGTACCGTAAGTCATATCACTCACAATGCCGTAAAGATCTACTTGCTTAGTTGGCCAGGCGATCTGCATATACGAATTTGCATAAGGCCAATATTGCTTTTCCGGCGGATAGATAAATGGAGATCCGTGAGCTTCAACTTCGGGCGGAGCATTCTGCTTACCTTGATCGACATTGTAATATGCCGAGCGGGAATGGCTTGATTGACTGCCAGAAAACGCCCGTGCTTTGACAATTGTCGGCGAGCTCACGGTAAATGGCCCGGAGTATTGAGGCGAGTTGGCGTCTGGTTCGCTGCCGTTTGTAGTGTAACGGATGGTAGCCGATGGGTTTTGGGAGTGATTGACAATTGATATAGTCACCGGCTTTGTGTAAGTCGCGCCACCCACATAACCATCTGGAATGTTGGCAAGAGGAGGAGTTGGGTTTATAAGTGGCGGCAAAAGGCTAGCGCCCGTAGGAACTCCATTGGATTGCAAAATTTCAGGGATTGTTCCCGTCACGTCAGACCCCAATTCCCTCAAAACCCGGTCTTCCATTGGCCAAGGCCAAAGTGCTTGGTTGGTTAAGATTCCATCTTGATATCTATATTGAAGTTGGGCTCCACTGCCTTGATATTGACTACCTTCTATATATGTGTTCACAAAGTTAAAAGCCCCGGCGTCTAAATCTAATTTTAATTCCGTTCCAATCCCGGGCGAGTTACGAAAATCCAAGCCATTATTAAGAATCGTGGCATTTTCTACTAAGACATTTTGCAAACTACCACTCCCATAGCCAATAAATCCTACGCCGGCATTTCCCCACGAAAAGATGTCTTTATAAACCGCATCTCTGACAACGGCGTTAACTCCATTAGCCGAAATGGAAAAACCACTTCTAAAAGCCGGCCATTGCCACCACTGGGTGATTGGTCCAGTACAAGTTGTAGGTTTTGGCCGAGTCACTCCCCAACGGTAAAAACTGCCGTCATCGTGAACGCTACCTTTGACCGCGATATCACCCAAGTATCGATTATTGCTGGCATAAGGATTATTGCCGGTTGAAGAGTCGATGTTTCCCAAGTTACTGAATGCTCGAAATGCCATATTACCACCCAAACTGATACTATTCTCAATAATGCCGTTACTCGAATTGTACATTTCAAATCCCTCCTGCCACGGCCATTCAGCGCAGCGTATTCGCTCCAAATACTCTTGTGCACTCGCAACACAACGGCGGATAGTGACGTTTTGACTACCATAGCCAAAAGCCATTTTCCTACCGGTACCAGCGGCAATACAGTCTTCCAGGAGAGCATTGTCACTATAAATAGAAAAAACGTGATAGTTTTCATCTGTATTGGCGTTATAACCAGATACTCTTCGCAAAACATTTCCTGTACCACTCCCTGCACCTATCCGGTAAACTACTTCATTTGAGTTCTTGGCTACTATACCTTCTATAGTAAAGTAGCTATTTATCAAGTGGTTGCTAATGTCAACTGGCGTCCGTACAAATTCGCCATCTATTATTGCCCGGCCGTCGTTTAACGCTTTAAGTGTAATCGGTGCACCAGGCTGTCCATTTCTCACTGTCGGGGAGATAGTTTGCTTGTAGACACCATCAAGAAGTATTAAAGTGTCTCCTGGAAACAAATCTTTAAAGGCCCTAACGAATGTCGCCCAGGTCTGAGACTGACTCGTGCCGGAATTGTTGTCATTGCCACCTGGAGAGATATAATAAGTAGTAGCTTTTGCAGTTTTAGTACAAAAAGTACTCAATATAAAAAATGTGATGCTAAATACCAAAAGCTTTCTAATGAGCCGTAATTGTTTGGATACTTTGACTTTGCTCAACATTTCATGCTTATTTACCATAATTATTCAGCCATACCACATAGTCAACTCCGTCTACTTTGTTGTCATTATTAAAGTCACCATTTGAAGGACCGGAATTTGAGGTGTTGTAGTTGTTCAGCCATACCACATAATCAACTCCGTCTACTTTATTATCACCATTGGCATCACCCAGCTTAGGTGGCGGCGTGATATCGGGTTGCTGGCTGGAATCGAGAATTTTATAGGCCACATCTTTATTTAAATTGTTAACCGTCAAGACGATGTCCCCTTTCGAGTTTGCCTTAATAGTTGAGGTGGTATAACTTCCGTCTGCTGACTGGGTATCCCATGTATCCCAGGTTTCTAAATCATAAGTCTTGTCTGATTCAAAACCAGTAATTGTTATTGTACCGCTTTCGTTTGACAATTGCGTTCCGGGTCGTCCGCATTCATATTGTGCCTGATAACTTGCAGGAAGTATGCCGCTTGCACACAACACATTTCGCCAAGTATGGTTTTTATTTTGAATCCAAAAATATGCATTATGACTTGTACCGAATGCCTGTGTATCAACAGCGTAACCATCTTTTTGACCTAAGACGCGAAGATTAGAATTATCAACCACCGCCCCAATCGCACAATAGTTACCCTTGTTTAGAGGGATTGTTTTAATGAAGTTATAAAAGGGTTTAAATTGAATTCTGTTGTCATTACCGGAAGGTTGCATATGTTGATCAACCCACCAATAAAGGTCATACATTGCCCCATAGTCGGCGTGCGCCCAAGTATAGTTATGAACCCATACACCACCTGTGTCCTGACTGATACCTAGATTATTTTGACTCTGGCTAAAACTGCCAGTTCTTATCGTTCCATCCAGCGCTGTTATTGTACAATTTCCATTAGGATTTTCGACAAAACCATCCAATCCTGCTTCTCCCCTGACCATTGGCAGTCCCAACCTCCAACTTGCTAGCTGCTGGCTGTACCAATTGTGGTAATAAGCAGCATCAAATTGCATTGCATACTTTTCCTGGCAGGGTGCATTACCCGTGCTGTTATAAGCATGCAGGTCTGCATAGTCTACATTGGGATAATTTGGGCTGCCCCAGAAACCACCGCCGGTGTTTCGTGAATAGCCGGGAAACGAATGCCAAAAGGAAGTACTTACTAAGTGATCATTGGGGTGATCGTAATTGCACTTTTGACTGTCTCCGCCGGCAACAGAAACACCAAAAACTTGACAGTGGAAATACTTGCCCATCTCGTCCGTCAGCTGATAATGAGAAGTTTTAAATGGATCACCCTCGTTCATCGCCTCCCATGAATGGATATTGGGACTATAACCCCAACGAGCTTGTGCGTACCGCCACCACGCCTGCTGCAACCACCGGGTTTTATTGACACTTCTACCGAGGCCATAAATACTGTCAAGGTTGTCTGTCTCACTGGCCGACACACCTTGAGGATTTTCGCCGACAAAGGTGCCATCATCGTCCATCTTGGTATAAATATTGTCGTTTATCTCCATAATGACAACCTTCATATAAATATCGTTTTGATGGGCGAGTTCAACCAACTTGTCCATAGCATGGGAATAGTGCTGAGGAATATAAAGCTGATACTCCATAGAGTGCTCGGCAATTATGTTGGGGCCATATTGGCCATTGCCCAAAACCTCTTGAACTTCAATCGAGCGGATGTCTGCCGTAGGTTTGGGATTGGAAGCTAAAACATTTTCAAGTGCAATATGCATTCTTGGCAACCAGTCATTACTGCCCGAATTCCAAGTGCCTTGGATATAAGTCCAATCAGATGCATCGCCACCATAATTGGTCACGGGTGTGCTAATTGAAAACGCCGGGTCGTTAACTGGATCAGAAGGATTAAAACAGTCAGAGTCATAACCTCCAAACTTGGCCACCAGGCCGAAATTGGAAGTTATATTTGTGGTTCGTGGACCTTGAATATTTGAAGCCCTATATTGAACTCGCACTCTATAAGTAGTATTTCTTTTGACACCCTCGGGATCATCCCAGCGCTGAAAGCGGCAGGCATCAAACCAGCCATTTTGATTTCCCGACCCATCGGTCGTATAGTCAAGCCGCTGGACCATAACAAAGTGTGGGTTTCCCAGATCTGAGTCGTCCAAGACAGGCAATAGCCCAGCTCGAGGCAGATAGCCGTCATAAATATTCCTACCCCCAAGCCATTCGAGCCAGGCTGAACCGTAAAGTCCGCTTTGCCATGTGCGGATAAAGTTTATGCCATACTCTTTTAATTTTTGAAAATTGGCCTGGTTACCTAAAACCGGGTCGTCTAAGGGAATACCGTTTTGAAAACCAAGGCCGGTAAACAAGCTCCCATTGTCAAATTCAAAATACTTAGGGTCTGTTTGTGAAACCCGGACAAAACCATCACTTAGTGAGTCGGCAACCTGAAAACTTGCGTTTTGACTCTGTGTGCTCCCGCTCGCATCCTGGGCGGTTAAACGGTACTGCCAGGTACCGGCTTTATTTGGACTGAAGCGCACTTTCCACATTGTATTACCCGTCGGGTAATACCATTCTCTATCACTCCCACCCTCCTTTTTGATTTCATCCTCAAATTCTTCGTAATAAAACGCGGGTTGTTTAAACTGATTGCCGGCAGGGTCGGTAAAAATTGCGTCAACTGAAATGCCTTTGTGTTTGAGATAAGTCATCTCAAGGCCAGCGGGTGGATTTGGATCGTAAGGCAACTGGAAATTACCAGCAACACTGCCGTTAACTTGAAAAGTGATCTCAAATTTCTCATACCT
>CAYTOP010000058.1:0-710 GCA_964439585.1 uncultured Gammaproteobacteria bacterium | reverse complement strand
AAATCCCTGAAATGACCAAGCCACTTTGGGCACCAACTGAGGAAGTAGAGCCAAAAGAAAGCGAACACCAAATCACCAGCATCAGTGTAAGCCAAACTGTTTTCATTTTTATCTCTTATTTATATTATCAGTAAAATACTCTTTGTTAAACCTAAAGAAAATTATTAAAGCCTGCAATCCATGCCGGACTTATTTAAAGGAGTAGCTTCAGAACTCTTCAGGTATCCGGTACTTGGAAATGAATGGAGCAAAAATGAAACTGGCGGCGGCGACTTTAAATAGAGATAAGAAGGTGCACAAACTTCCATTCTTGTGAAGTTTCACTATCCTAAAATTTCCAGGTATAAGCACAAAGTGAGTTTGTGCAAGAAAAAGAGTGTTATCTCAAACTGTATTTAACGAAGCGAGAAAGTTTTACCACGAAGACGAAAGATTTTCTCAACCTGTTTTTAAACTATCAAGAAAATCTTTGTTGGAGTCCGTTTTCTTGAGTCTTTCGAGAAGAGTTTCAGTTCGCTCATCTTCGTGAACCATGTCAAGCATTCTCCGAAGAGTATGAATCTTTTGTAATGCTTCTTTACCATATAGTAATTCTTCCTGTCTTGTACCGGACCTGGTAACGTCAATTGCCGGAAAGATTCTCCGGTCAGCCAAACGGCGTGCGAGATGTAGTTCCATATTACCCGTTCCCTTAAATTCCTCATAGATAA
>CAYTOP010000057.1:0-7384 GCA_964439585.1 uncultured Gammaproteobacteria bacterium | reverse complement strand
ATGGATGCTTGGGTTGCCGACTTTGACAGTTGGGATGTCTGCGATCAAGTGATAAGCAATTTATTTGATCAAACTCCATTTGCTTACAAAAAGGCTTTTGAGTGGAGTAAACGAAAAGAAGAGTTTGTTAAACGAGCGGGGTTTGTGATGATGGCAGCTCTCTCCGTTCACAACAAAAAGGCGCCCGATACCAAGATAATGAAATTTTTGCCCGTCATAAAACGCGAAGCAACAGACGAGCGAAATTTGGTCAAGAAAGCAGTTAATTGGGCATTAAGGCAAATTGGCAAAAGAAATAAAAAATTAAACGAAGAGGCTGTAAAATTAGCAGAGGAAATAATAGAGGCATATCCTAACTCTAAATCCGCTCGATGGGTTGCCAAAGATGCTTTAAGAGAGTTGTCCGGCCATAAATTTAGACAATAGTCGTATAAACAACAATTGCCCAGAGTGTGGAAAAAATTATCGACCACATTTCCCCGAATATAATTTTCCCCTTGAGATAAAAGATAGTCGTCCCAACAACCATTAATACCGTAGTCACAATCGCTAAGTGGGCGCCCCATCTACTAATTTCAAAAAACGACAAACTAATAATCAGCGTCCCTAACGTAATCAGAAAAACATATGCTTTTGCAAGTTGTAAGTGTAATTTTTCATTTTTGCGAACACTAACGATTCCTGAAGACAATATACTTAATGAACCAAGCACAAAAATCGCAACTCCTGAAATCTTTACAACAGCAGGGTATCTAAACAGCAAATACAGAGCAAAAAGGATTTGCGACATCCCCACACCCACTAAACCAAAATTTACTATACCTCCACCACGGCGCAAAACGGTTTGTGAAATTGTGCCAGTTTTCTCATTGCGTAACAAAAAATATGGAACTACTAAAAATCCCCAACTGAAGAAAATTATCGATAGGCCAGAATATTTAAGTAGTTGCATTTATCAATCTTGTCCACAGAATAAACTATATTCGCAGTTAGCACAAAACATGTGGCCGGAACACTTGAAATCAGACTTCTCTATCTCAGCACGCACTTTATAAATTTCTTTAACTGCCGAGTCGAGCTCTTCCTTTGTTCTTTTAGTTGTAATCTTGTGTTGACCGTCAAAGTAATACAAAGATAATTTTATATTCTCCGGTTTTTTATTAAAAGGTGGCTCAGATATAGATGTTGCAGCAAGTGCATAGAAAGTTAATTGCAGGTCGTGATCAATCGTTTTTTGTGTGGGAATATTGGCGCCGGTTTTGTAGTCAATTATTTCAATTCCATTATTACCAATTATATCAACTCTATCTATCTTTCCACCAATTTTAAGTGGTGGTTTGTATGTGGTGGATAGCGTATGGAGCGGAACTACAAATGACCTTTCCAAGGCAGCAGGTAGATTTTTGGGGTCAAATTCGTTTTTAAAATAATTCTTCAAATGTTTTCTGGCAGCAGTCATTGATTTTTCCTCATGGTTTTTACTTTTATAACCTTCTTTCACCCAAAAGTCTTCCAATTTTTTAATCAACAATTTTTCTGATGGTTTTTCTCCAACCTTTACTGCCTCGTAAAATTCTTTGAGGGCTGCATGCATAGAAGTCCCAAAACTCTGCGGCGCCGAGGGTGGTGTTGGAATCTTTACGATATATCGTAATTTGTAATGCAGTGGGCAAATTTTAAAAGTTTCAATCTGGGAATATGACAAGTAGTCAATATGGATGGGTTGTGTGTCGTGAGTTGTGATTTGTGGGTTAACAGATGGGGGCTGGTAATTAAGAAAACTTAACTGCTCACCTTCGCTCTTTGGGAGTTCAGCGGAAACAACATCGTCGCCCAGGGCTTCGAAAATAAACGGTGAAAGTTTCTTTTCTCTTTTTCCTTCTCCATAATAATTCGCCGCTGTAAAATACAACACTTCCTTTGCCCTCGTCATCCCCACATAAAAAAGTCTTCTCTCTTCCTCCGTATGCGAATCTCCCTGCGGCAGAACCTCTTTTATCAATTCGTCAGGGATAGGAATTTGCTCGTGTCGTTCAGTCGTAGGAAATCTAAGAGATACTAGATTAACTATAAAGACAACCGGAAACTCTAAGCCTTTCGCTGAATGAACGGTCAAGATATTTACTGCGTCTGCCTCCATCCAATCCTCATTAGACGCCATGGGCGACTCACCTAACTCGCTTGATAAATCTATCCAGTCTACAACCGCAGGAATGGTTGCATCCTCATGGTCAACTTCATAAGTTTTTAATTTATCAAAAAACTTAGAAATGTTTTTTGCTCGTTTTTCTGCATCAAGGGAATCGGGGGTTAATAATTTTTGTAAAAGACCTGTTTGTTCCAAAAAATAATAAAGCAGCTGACCTGCCGATTCCTTCTTTATTAGATTGAAGTGCTTATTAACTACCGCTGTTAACTTTTTGACTTTTTCCCTGGTCTCATCTGCTACATAGATATCATCAATTTTTTCAGAAGCTTCAAATAAAGACATATTAAGTCTTTTTGCATAATTTGTAATTTTGATTAAATCTTTTGCGGATATCTCAAAATGGTCGATAGACAAAAGCCTGTACATCGAAACGGAATCTTCAAAATCGTATAAAACTTTTAGATATGAAATAAGATCGATTATCTCTGGTTGCTTAAACAGTCTCCCTGGACCTAAAAATTGATAGGGAATCGCATTTCGCTGAAGTGCACGAATAAAAGGTTCTGAATGATTGTTGGCTCGAACAAGAATAGCAAAATCCTTGTATTCATATTTTCCTTGCTTCTTTATTTCACCGATCTTCTTAGCAACTGCCTCAGCTTCATTTTCTACTCTATCTTTGTGAATAAAACCAATCTCAGCTTGTCCCTTTTTTTGCGCGACCAATTTTTTATCAATATTTTCAACAACTTCAAGTCTATCCGGATTATTATTTTGTACTAGCTGATAAGACTTGTCTAAGATGTCTTGTAAGGACCGGTAATTTTTTTTCAAAACTACAATCTTGGCTTTCGGATAAGTTTTCCTAAACTGGATAATGTTGCTAACAGCTGCTCCACGAAACCTATATACACTCTGATCATCATCGCCGGTAACAGCAATGTTTGCATCAGCTCTCTTACCGGCAAGCAAGATTGCCAATTCATTTTGCGCGAAGTTAGTATCTTGAAACTCGTCAACCAAAACGTATTTAAATTGCTTCTGATATTCCTTCAAAACATTTGGTCTGTCACGAAAAAGCTTTAGGGTTTTGACAATTATGTCTCCGAAATCCATCACGCCATTTTTCACTTTTAGCTCCTCATAAGTTCTATATGCGCCCGCCAACTCCTTCCACTTATCTAACTCGATCTTATTCTCATTACTTAATTTGGAATTTGACATTTGTAATTTGGAATTTACCCATCGGACATAGTCCGATGGTGTAGTGTCTTCATCCTGCAATCTTGAAAAGTGCTGAATCATGCCAGCAATAAATTTAGTTGGATTACCCAGAGGCCTAAAGTAATTTAGATCAAACTTAAAGAGGTTGGATCGAATGAGTTGAACCGTTTCCGCTTCCGTCATTAATTTGTAGCGTGGGTCCAGGCCGATATGTAAAGCCTCACGCCTTAGAATTCGGTCGCAAAAAGAATGAAAAGTGGAAATCCACATTTGGGTATAACCATACGGCATCGCCATATCAACCCGTTCTTCCATCTCCCGCGCAGCTTTTTCAGTAAAAGTAAGTGCCAGAATTTCCGAAGGTTTTGCCAAGTCTTTCTCGATTAAAAACTTAATCCGCTCGGTAATTACGGTTGTCTTACCGGTTCCCGCCCCGGCAATAATTAAAAGGGGTCCCTTCTTATGCCTTATCGCCTCGATTTGTTCTTTGTTTAATTTTTTATTTGAAGTTTCATTCACGAAGTAATTGTATCACTTTGAAAATGTGCCTCTTTGCTTATCTAAACAATCGACTTAACAAAACACTCTCCAGTTAAAACTGTCTCATACCCGATATTCTTGTAATACTGCTCAACACTAGAGCCAAGCTCAGTGGCTAAAAGAGTATATTTATGACCCATAGTCTTAGACCTCGCAGTGGCATAATTTGTAATAAATGTCCCAAATCCTTGATTACGAAAACCGGGAATGGTTGCAACATTTGCAATGTATCCCATCTCATTGTCAAACAACAAAACCGCACAAGATACAAAAGTGTCCTTAAAATTTAAAAGATAACCTTCCATTCTCTCCGGATAATTCATAAAGCCTTTCTTCGCAGCGTTAATAAATCCTTGCATATTAATGCCACCATATGGATTGTCAAAAGTTTTTGTTCCACCATAAGCTAATGTCGATATTTTCTCAAACTCATCGATTAAACGAGAATCGTTTTTTATTTGTCTAACTGTTTTATAACCTTCTTGATTCAAAGAGCTTCCAGAACCTTTAAAGATCATCCACGCATCCCTAAAAGAGCTTGCATAATTGTATTTACTTAGAGCCTTGTCAAGATTGTTGACTTTAGAAAAGCCGGGAATATAAATCGCAGGTCTTCTAGGTTTATTAAGCAAAATCTTTTCTATTGTTACCAGCCTCTCGTCAATTTCTTTATCCAATGAAAAAACTACAGCATGGTTGTTATATTCTTCATTGATAAAATCTGAAGTATAGACTTTTGCCCAAACTAAATCTTCAACATCATTAAAGTAAATACCGAAATTAAGCTCATAAAATTTATTCAATAGAAAACGCTTGTTAATCTTCATAATATAGAAAAATAACTTTTAACTATAAATTGCTATTCCCTCTTAACGCCATTTTCCAAGCTTCTCGTTGAAGTAATCTTTCTCCCCAGTTGGGTAAATGAGTTGAAAACATTACCCAGCATGTTGTAAGCGTTGGTGAGATGTTTTTGCAAGATATTCAAGTTGTCCTCGACTTTTGAGTAATCTTTTTGAATTGCTCGAAGGCTTGCTAAAATTTCTTTTGCTTTAGCTTCAATTTTTTGACCTTCGAAACTCATTAAAATTGCTTTTGTGTACGCGTAGAAAGTAGTGGGGGAGACGGGGAGTACTCGTTTTTTACCTGAGTACTCAAACAGTGTTAGGTTGTTAACAATTTCATAGTAAACCGCCTCCGAAGGAATATACATTAATGCATAATCAATTGTTCCCTCCTCCGTCAAAATATATTTTCTGGAAATGCTATCAATATGGCCTCGTACATCCCTTTCAAAATCCCTATTTGCGGCTTTTCTCTCTTCGTCTGATTTTGAGGAGTTTAGTTTCCGAAAATTTTCCATCGGAAACTTCGAGTCAATTGGGATAATGCCACCGGATGTTTGGATTGCTGCATCAACTTTTTCACCGGATTTGAAAGTATATTGAAGATGAAAAGCTTGTTTGGGAAGCATTTGGGAAAGCAATTCTTTTAACACCTGTTCCCCCATATTTCCTCGGAGCTTGGGGCTTTGTAGAAACTCCTGTAAATCCTTCATCCCACGGCCAATCTCGCTCATTTCACCGATATTCCGCTGCACTTGGCCAATAACCTTTGCTGCATTGTCCAACCGTTCATTAATAGATCTACCCTGCGAATCCAGTCGAATATTGGTAGTTTTTAAATATTCCAAAAGCTCATCTGAAGGCTTTTGTTTCTCCACGAACTCAGAAAGCTTTTTGTTGATAAAGTAAGCGATAAATACAAAACCGGCTAAAATAATAATCAAGATCAAAATGTTCATGATACTGTAATCTTACCATTACACTGCGATACAATAAAAATATGGACAAGGTAGAAAAAAGACAAAAGAAAAACAAGGTTAGGAAGAATATCCTACTTACCTTGTTTACAACAATTTTTTTGTGGCTTTGTGTCGCATCTTTAGTTTACTTTACCGACCCAGCTAAGCCCCAAAATATTTACTTATTCTTCATCCTCATTTTTTTAGCTTTACTTTTTACTTTGTCCACAATCTTTATAAACACAAAAAGAGGACTGATTTATTCCTTGGCAGTCGTTGGCTTTATAGCATTAAGGTATTTTGGTGTAGGAAATATTTTAAATGCATTTCTCATAACAGGGCTTGCAATAACGGCCGATTTATATACTTCAAGGGTTTAAAAAATTGACTTATATTCGCGACTTGCTATACTGCAATTACCTGCCAGTTCACTTAATCAAAGCAGGATGAGAACATCAGATAAAAAAATTAACAGCGTTCTTAAGTCCCAAATTACAAAAACTTTTGTCCGGGCTATTTGTGATTTTAAAACTCCTGAGGAATTAGAAAAATTTCTCAAAGATTTTTTCACCGATGCGGAAAGTGAAACTTTCGTTAAACGTCTTGCAATTGCATACTGGCTAAAAAAGGGACGGAGTTATGCAAATATAAGAGATAACCTCAAAGTTTCAAGCGCAACAATTTCGTCTGTCCAAAACATGATGGACTCTGTAGGTATTAAGCTAGCACTTAAAAATATAGAAGCTGAAGAATGGGCCAACCAATGGGCAGAAAAAATTAAGAAATTTATTAAGTAAGTTTTAAACGTCTTCACTGTTAAAATTTGTAAACAAGTCAAAGTGTGATAAAATAACTTCCAACATGACAAACAACTCAAAAATGATGATGGAAATGAATCTCTCCTAACGGGGGTTTGTTTCATTTGGTTTTTCAAACCTCCGAAAGGAGGTTTTTTGTTGACTTTAAAAAATATCAATCGCCAACAACCATCCGATAAATCTTGGCACGAGGCGTGAACGAATAAGCAAAGCTTGGCACTGCTGAAGCATTGTAGTTCCCAAAAGTCGAGTGCGAAGATGGGGAGGGTAACTCGAGAATAAAAATATGTTTATAACCATTATTACCGACTGTTTTAGTGAAAACGACAAAGCTCGGCAAGCAACAAGGTTTGCCGGTCTGTTTGGAATAACCCCAACCATTGTTGGAGTTGATGCTGGTTTGGGATTAAACGCAACGCTCGAGGCATCCGGTAATTTAGTAGACACGTTTGATGCAGCGGGGAACGGACCCGGAATAATAGTAGTCAACGTAGCCCCACGTGGAGACAAAACATTCTCGTAATTTCAACTATCAAAGGTTTTTTGCTATCACTTGTTAAATAATTCAAGTTGGTAAAAACCATAAAAATACTTGATACCGTAGACGTGCTTGAATTCGCAGAAAAACAAAAATTAATAACCAAAGAGTTAAAGGAGTATATTGTAAACTCGCAGTTCAGAAGTTTTGATTTTGTCCCAAGGGTTGCTAAATGGTTAACTGACAATGTCAGTCTACCCCACAGTCGTCAATCATTATCCACCATTAACGAACCACCCTCTGCCATCTGGTTCGTTGATTCTTTTGGCAACTGCAAGACAACATTATTAGCAAGTGATTTACCTTTAAAG
>CAYTOP010000056.1:626-7436 GCA_964439585.1 uncultured Gammaproteobacteria bacterium | reverse complement strand
CCTTAACGACAAGAAAAACCTTATCTTCAAAAAGAAGCCGGAAGCAAAAATCAAAGTTGCTGTTAAAGCTGAAAAGCTCACTGTTGCTCTCGAGGAATTTTATTCACCTATTCTGATGCGCAAACTTGAACTTGAGAATGAAAAAGTGATTGATAAAAAAGACCAAGCTAAGGTGGAAGATTTCCGACAAATTATTGATAGCGTCACGATAGATGTAGATTACGATGGCAAACTGTTCAATGCCGAGATAATGGACTTACCTGAGAAGAAAGAGGTTATTCAAGCTTCCTACAGCTATACCTATTCGAAAGCTGGTAAGTACACTGTGGCAGTTAAAATCGTGGATATCTTAGGAGAAGAATACTTTGAAACTTTCAACATTGAGGCTTAATTCAAATGGACAATGTATTTTTAACTACCATTCAACAAAAAGTTGACCAGTGGCGAGAAGCCGGATATCAGGGTATCGAAAAAGAAACTCTCAACATTCTTAAATACAATCAGCGGATTGGTTTTCTGCACAAGCCACAAGTCGAAGCCTTTGAAACCTATGTCTACCTCAAAGAAATTGTAGGCAACAAACCCACTGTAGAGGTAGTCAAATCCTTATTTACCAGTGAACGCGACCTAATCCTCTCTCTTGGGTTGAGCGAAAAAGAAGCCTTTGACTTGGCCTATGACAAAGACCGGAGTAAAAAGATAGAAAGTTTACTCCAAAAACAATACAACGGCATTGATTATGCCAATCAGGTCTACGCTCTCACTATGGGAGCAGGGAAAACTATCCTTGCCGCCCTGTTTATGCTTTACGACTTTGTCCTCTCCTCTTACCACCCAAACGACAAACGCTTCGGTAAAAACGCTCTTGTCTTTGCACCGGATACAACCATCATTGAAAGCCTCAAGGAAATAAAAACCTTTGATTATTCCAGAGTTTTACCCAAGGAGTACTTAAACATTGTCCTAAACATCAAGTTTCATTACCTTGAAACACCGGAAACGCCTCTACAACCAATCGGTAACTACAATGTTATTGTTTCCAATTCTCAAAAGATAATCCTAAAAACCAGACACGCTGAAAATAATAAACTTCGTCTGTTTAGAGACGAAAGCTATCTTAAAAACAAAGCCATTGAAAACAGGCGTTTACAAGCAATAAGGGAGCTTCATAACCTGATTGTTTTTGTGGATGAGGCTCATCATTCGTTTGGGACTACCCTCGAAGGCACACTTAAAAAAACTAAGGAAACTATCAACTACATTCACCGAGAAGGTAAAACTCCGCTTGTGGGAGTGGTTAACCTCACTGGTACGCCGTACATCAACAACAAGATGATTGCTGATGTGGTCTTTCACTTCGGGCTTAAACAGGGCATTGAGAAAGGCATACTCAAACAAGTGCGCTTCTTTGAATACGGTAATGTCAAATCAAATGAGTTTATCGAGGATGTGATAGCCAAATTCTGGAGTGAGTACGGAGAAAATCGACTTGAGGATAAATTACCTAAGATGGCTTTTTATGCCGCCAACATAGAGGACTTACAAAGCGAACTCCGACCTCGGCTTGAAAGCACACTAACCAAGATGGGTATATCTCGAGCAAAAGTTTTGGAATACCATACCGGAGCGGAAGAAGGTAAAGAAGAGTTTGTGGTTCTGGATTCTCCTCAAAGTGAAAAACAGTTTATCCTTCTGGTTGGCAAGGGTACCGAAGGTTGGAATTGTCGCTCTCTGGTGTCTTGTGCGCTTTACAGAAAACCCAAAAGTGCTATTTTTGTTCTCCAGTCCTCTACTCGGTGTTTGAGAAGCATTGGTGATAATTCAACAATCGCTTCAATTTTCTTATCTGATGAGAACTACCGAATACTGGACAAGGAACTGAAAAATAACTTTGCAACTACAATTGAGGAGCTTAGAAACCAAGAACAAAAGAGTATTGAGCATACCCTTACTATTGAGAAAAAGAAAAAAGTCACCGTCAAAAAGAAGTTAACCGAGATAATCTCGGCTACCATCAAACAACCGGAGCTTATAAAAATTGAGTGGAACACCTTCAAAGACGACAAATATCTGCCTTATATTGCCGAAAGCGGGATACTCTTAACCCAGGAACAAAAGGCAGAGTTCAGAAAATCAGGAGTCAAAGTATCGTTCAAGACCAAAGCTAACTTTACCTTTTATGACATTGTGGCAATTGTGAACCGCTATACCTTGCTTCCTTGTGTAGTTATCGAGGATGTGCTACTTGCTAACCACTCAAGGGATAAAATTGTTGAGCTTATCAATGAAAATCCGGCAAAACTGGCTTTTGTTATCGAGAATATCCTCACCAAAGCCTATACCTATGACGAAAAAACAGAAGTGGTTGAGGAAGAGTTGGAGCTGACCAAACAATATCCCTTCAAAATTAGCGTGGCTCAACACAAAGACGACTTAGTGGTTTACAAAAAGGATATGGCTGAAGGCAGACTTGGCTTTCATATCAATCCGTATAACTTTGACAGTAAAGACGAAAAGGGTTTATTTGCACAACTACGAACGATACTTGAGAAAGATGAAGCGATTGTTGATATTTACTTCACTGGAGGGGTAACTGATGCGGTACACAATGATTTTTATTTTGAGTACTGGAATCCCAGAGAAAAGCGAATAGCCAGATACTTTCCGGATTTTCTTATCGAAACTACCAAAGGAAGGTTTCTGGTAATGGAAGTCAAACTCAACAGTGAACGCCTACCTTATGAGCAGAATAAAAAACAATATGCTGGTAAACGGGAAGATTTATTTGATGAGGTATTTGCAAAAGAGGTTGGTTTCCGTGACTTTCAAGATATAAATAAAGACTTTGAGTATCACATTATCTTTGACGCTGGACTACAGCAACAGCAAAAAGAGCTATTTGAAACTATCAACACATACAATAAGGCATAAACTATGGCAATTTTCAAAATACAACAAAATAAGGTTACTCAATGCTCCATCAAAGAAGATGGATTTGGTGATGAATTTGCCTTGAGGGATTTCTTTGCTGACAACCTTGAAGAATTATTAGGTATCCGCTTCATAGAAAAGGAATACGCAATTCTTGAGGGTAGGATTGATACCCTCGGCCTCGATGAGAACAACTCACCGGTCATTATAGAGTTCAAGTGGAAGGAAAACGAGGAGGTGCTGGCTCAAGGATTGTTCTATTACAACTGGCTTATCTTAAACAAAAAGCACTTTGAGTTATTAGTCGCAAACAAATTAGGGCAAAATATCAAAGTAAATTGGGAACAACCGCGAGTTATTTTGGTGGCACGAAATTTTGGCAGGTACATTCTTGGCGCAGTACAACAGGAAAAGCATATCGAGTTGATAACTTATCACTATTATCAACCAGATATTCTACATCTGGAAAGCATTTATACCCCCACAGAACTCAAGGTTTCAAAGAGAACTGTAACCCAAGACAATGGTGAAGAATACAGCTTGCAATATCACCTAAATAAAACTTCACCTGAAATGCAACAACGATTTCAAACTTTAAGGGAAAAAATCTTACAGTTATCAGAAGACATTGAGGAGAAGGACACCTATAAAACAGGAATTACTTACCGCACGACAAAAAGCTTTGTACGGTTTGAGTTTAGTCCAACGTGGATAAAAGTATTATTGCGTGACAGAAGCTATCCAAACGACGACAGAAAACTCGTCAAAGATATTACCAGCAACGAGTGGGGGTATTTGGGTTTAGTTAAATTCCAACCTGATTCGGACATTGATTACATATTTGGATTGATAAAACAATCTTATGATTCAACTTTATAACTCTAACCTCGCTAAATCAGCCTAAACAGACGAGCATAAGCTTCCTATAACTTCACTCACGAAACTGGTTTTGACACGCCTAAGGAGTGCTTAAATTAGCCTATGACCTATGTTCACATTACTTGAAGACTATAAAATGAAAATTGGTCATCAAAAACACCCCAAAAGTAGAGTCTCAATGGGTTTCACATAGAGTCCTATAGTTGACAACTTGTTTTATTTATCATAGAGTTGTATTAACAATTGAATATCATTATTTGAGTGAGGAACTCCAAAGGTTTTTACCAGAAACATAAACCTTTGTACACGCTCTTCACCAAGTAGTATCCACTTTCGGATTGTCCGATAACTTGCTCATACTGGAATAGCAACAGGGCAATCAATAAGAGGAAATCGTAGCTCACTACGGCTACAGGTTCTTTCTTATTGGTTGCCTTTTTTATTGCACAAGTATGAGTACACAGAATAAATATAATTCAAGCTTCGTCACAGACTTCTTGCCATTGATTGCTGTTTTGGCATATCACGAATTTCCCATCGTCAGTATTCAGAAAGATACCCCCCGACACGCTTACTTCTGTTTTTCCGAAACAGGACAGTTGAAAGATATTGCTAACCGCTTCTGGAATGGTCAGCTTCTTGTCGAACCCAAACGTTTCTTCTCAACCCTAAAAGAAATCAAATCACGCCTATACGAGCAGGTTCCAGAACCCAAACATTTATGAACGACATACCGCCTAACACCAGTCAAAATAAGCAAGTCTACGAGAGGTTATATGGTCGAGAACTGACAAATCAGGAATTTTTCGATGTAAAGCAAAATTTGATGGGCTTTTTCGAAGTTCTTATCAAATTAGACAGGGTTCAAAAAGAAAGAAATAAACAAGTCAAAAGTAAGTGACAGATATCGTCACCAAACTTAAAAGCATAAGTATGTTAGACACAATTGTTTTAACTATGACAGATATTGACAGAATAATAACTAATCCAGAGTTATTTAACCCGCCATTAAGGACGAACTACAGTACTGGAGAGTACTATGTTGAGTTTGGTTCAAGAAAGCATATATACAATCCCTCAAGTGAACAGGTTTATTATCCGAGGTTCACGATTACTTCTACTTGGATAAATCAGAAACCTGCACCCTGTCTAAAAGTTGAGCTATCACTCCCTAAATTGCTTTATCAAAACAATGTTGATGAGTTAGCATTAGACGAACTTAGCTTAGTCATCTCCACATTGAAGGATAGGTTAAACGAAGTTGGTATTATGGCAAGCCTTGAGGATGTAAAAAATGCGCCTATCCGTACTATTCACTTCTCGAAAAACATTCTCTTGAAAGACAATTCTGCTACATCAGTCATTGGTGCAATCAACAAAATGCCAGTTACCCGTCGACTTGAGTTCAATACTCGTGATTACAAAAATGACGGTACAGCACTCTATGTTGACAACAACTCTTATCAACTATGTTTATATGACAAGATTGCAGATGCTTTCAGGAGCAATAGACACACCTTAGATAAGGATAGAACTAAGCATCAACAAGAGTTACTCAAAACAATCAAAAATACCCGTCTCCCCATTGAAATACTCCGCTTTGAAGTCAGGATTTTGAAACGATATTACTTAAACGCTCTCCTGCAAAAACTTGGTTATCCAATAAATCCAACTTTACAGCAGGTCTTAAATCCAGAAATGGCTATGCAAATTCTGAGATGCCATTGGAATCTTTTAGTACCGCCGAAAAGCCAATTTCTCCTTAAATTCCCAAGTCCAAATATCCTTAACCAAGTTATTGACCATCTTAAAAGAAGCGGCAAGAAACCTGATTCTGATAAAACATACGCGATTGCTCAATTTATTCATCAAATACGAGAGTACGGTTATAGGAATTTAGAAGCTACCCACACAAGTTTGTTTACCAGACGCACTTGGTATCGGAAAACAAAAGAATACACAAATATCATCAATGCTATTACAGAAAAATCCCAGCGGTTTATTTGGGTAGAGGATATTGAAAAAGCTCTAAGTGAATACAAACCGATGAAAATTAAAGAATTAGAGCAAATGTACAGAAATGGCTTTGCAACGCCACAAATAGTTAACTAAACTACTACTATGAATAACTATAGGTTTGATAATGAACTCAAAAGGGGCGTAATTCTGGCTCGTGTATCTACCCCTAAACAAGAACAAGAAGGGTTATCTCTTCAGGAATTACAATTGCCCACTCTTAGGTCGTATTGTTTTGAACAGAGGATAACAGTTGATAAAGAATTTGTATTTCAAGAAAGTGCAGACGCAAAAATACGGGTAAAGTTCAACGAGATGCTCGGGTATGTGAAGAATAACAGAAACATAAAAGCAATCGTTGCGTATAGAGTCGATAGAATCACCAGAAATTACCGTGATGCAGTCTTAATTGACGACTTGATAAATGCCTGTGGTATAGAAATACATTTCGTCTACGACAGACTCGTAATTGACCCAAAAACAGTAGGAAGGGATATTACAGACTGGGATACAAAAGTATTTCTTGCTAAACAATTCCTTAATAGGTTAAAAGAGGACGCTTATATCACAATAAAAAGAAAATTTGAAAACCACGAGTGGCCTGGAAAGGCTCCATTTGGTTATGTCAATGTAGTGCTTGAGAGTAAGAAAAAATGGATAGTGCCTGAGGAATTTAAGTCAATCGTCGTGATTCGCTTATACGAGTGGTACTCAACGGGTGAAATATCTATGGAAGGGGTAACACAAAGAGCCAATAAGGAATTTAACCTAAAATTATCAAAAGGGATGGTTGACGCAATTCTGAAAAATCCTTTTTATTGCAGTTTTATGAGGCGGGGACGAAATGATAAGGTTAACTGGGTACCACACAATTATGAGATACTTATATCAAAGGAGCTTTGGGACAAAGTGCAACTGGTAAAAGAAGGGCACCACAAACAATACTTCAAATACGCTGATAAACCTTATATCTTCAGGGGGATG
>CAYTOP010000056.1:0-616 GCA_964439585.1 uncultured Gammaproteobacteria bacterium | reverse complement strand
TCACTGCACTATGTATGGCGGAAAACACCAAAAGATAACCGGAAAACGAGCGGAGTGGATAAGAGAAGACGAACTAACCGAACTCTTTGGCAATATGTTTAAAGGAGTACAAATACCTCAAGACGTACTCGAGGATGTCCTCAAAACACTTAAAGATTCACATCAAGACAAGATTAATTACTTTAACACTATAACGACTCAACTCAACACAGAGTATCAAAAATATCAAAACCGTATAGACCAAATATATGAAGATAAATTGGACGGGACTATTAGTAGAGAAGAGTATGACAAAAGAAAAGAAGATTACCGTACTAAACAGCAAAGTATTAGGCAGAAATTAGAAACTCTTGAGAAAGCTGATGAAACCTACTTTACGAGTGCTTCAACCTTGTTAAACTTGGCTAATCGTGCCTGTGAAATATTCTTGGGTTCTGAAATGGACGAAAAAAGACAACTTTTGGGGTTTGTACTTCAGAACTGTACTTTTGATGGAAAAAACCTTGATTTTACCCTCAAAAAACCCTTCGACACACTGGCTTTATGTGCCAAGCGTCAAACCTGGCTCCCCCGGTAGGACTCGAACCTACAACCTTCTCGTTAACAGCGAGCCGCT
>CAYTOP010000055.1:6383-7450 GCA_964439585.1 uncultured Gammaproteobacteria bacterium | reverse complement strand
ATTTTTGGAGATTTGGTGGGTAATATTATCCTGACAGAAGAGGCGTTAAACAGTTTTTGTGGCAATTGTTTGGGGTCAGTTAGTACCTCAAATTCCGACAATGGAGCCTATAGCCAAAATGATGCCAACGCGACTGTAACTAATACTAATGATACTCAACAATTTAATAATGCAGATATTACCAACAACCTGACGCTTGATGCTAATACTGGAGACAATGATGCCAGTTTAAATACGGGAGGTAATTCAAGTGTGCAGAGTGGAACAGCAGATGTTTCAGCAAACGTATTAAATATAGGAAACCTTAATCTTTCCGGAGGCAATTATTGGTTGGTGTTAATAAATGACGCAGGCCGTTGGATTGGTAAAATATTGGGAACTGAAGACGGCTCGACAATTGCTTCTTCGGATGCGTTGGAATTTAATGTTGATTCGAGTGGTGAGGTTTCTGTGACAAATGCAGGTAATGGAGTGGGTTCAACCAATACCGCATATGCTACCACAAGTCAAAACACTTCAGTAAACCAAAACAATGATGCCCATATTGTGAATAATGTTAATCTTTCAGCAAACACCGGTGGCAATCGCGCAAGTTACAATACGGGTGGTGACTCATCGATAACAACGGGGGATGCCAATATCATCGCTAATATTGTTAACTTTGTAAATAATAATATTGTCGGTGGGGGGAATTTGTTTGTAAACATTGTGAATGTTTTTGGCAGCTGGATTGGTGACTTTGTAACCCCTGGTTACACGCCACAAAACAGTGCAATAGCAAGCAATGAAACTCACTCTGAAAACTCACATACCCAAGAAAGTTCTAATAACGATTCAAGTAACTCAAATTCTGTAAGCAACCCTACAGCTTCAAGAGAGAGTACAAATGATTTGATCGAGCCGATATTGACCCCAGCATTGAAAAAAGTATCAAAGGTTTTGGCCTCTGCATCGCTGGGTTTTGAAACAGGTGATGGTAACGGTAATGAAACCGCCTTTGCTGGAAGCTCAATAGATAGCACAAACCAGGTTAACAGTAAGAAAGTCTATGATATAAATTTGGCGTA
>CAYTOP010000055.1:0-6373 GCA_964439585.1 uncultured Gammaproteobacteria bacterium | reverse complement strand
GACTTCTGTTAATTCCTCTTGCTGGTGTTTATATTCTAATACGCAAAAGAAGGATGTTGTTGAAGCTATTGCCTGCCGGCAAAAATAAATGAGTGTGCGTCAGGTAAAGACATTTTTTACAAGTTTTATTAGTACCTTCTTAATAGTAAGTGTTGCTTTTGCTTCAAATGTTGCCGCAATAGAGGTTACAATTACAGATAATGGATCTGGTTCTTCAAATACTGTGGAGGTTCACCAAGAAAGTACAACTACAGTAGAACAAAATAGTTCAGCAGAAGTTGTTAATGCTGTTGCAGCCTCTTCAGACACGGGCTCAAATACAATAGCCACCAATACAGCATCAAATGAAACCATAGCAACAGGAAATGTAGTCGAAAATGTTTCGGTAGCTAATACTCTGAATTCTGCAAAAACTGAACTCGATTGTTGTGCTGGTGACCCTTCGAGTATTACTGTTTCCGGTAATGGTACAGGTACAGAAAATCAAGTTACTATTAATGATACTAGCCAGGTGCAAATAACCCAAAACCAAGGCGCTAAAGTGGCCAATACTATTAGTGGTGTTGCCAACACAGGTCAGAACTCGATTATTGGTAGTACGGGAAATGCAAATATCAAAACAGGCAATATATACGCAAGCTCACAAACCACAAATTCGGTTAATATGTCTTCAATAAACGCACCGGCTGCAGGCTCTGGCGTTAATTACAGCGTTGCAGTTGCCAACAACGCATCGTTATCCAACAATTCCGTAGTTATCAATTCACACAGCAATACTATTTTATATACTGACTATTCTGCGTATATTACAAATGACGAAAATTGGGATTTAAATACGGGGAAAAATAGCATTGTTGGAAATTCCGGAAACTCGACTATTGAAACCGGTGACATATTATTTAATTTAGCCATTATTAACGACCCAATAAATAGCGGTAGTATAACCTTTAATTGTTGTGATATAACCGATCCCCAAGATCCGATTGACAACAATGGCGATCTTGAAGCCCCACCCGTTGGTGACGGGTCTGGTTTGTCTACTACTAATAGTAGTTCTAGTGGTGGTTCGAGTTCATCGGATGGTTCAAGCGCTCCAGGGATTCTAGGTTTATCTGATACTTCATCTCCCCAAGCCAAAGACTTAATCTTCTTTGCTGGCCTTGTAATGTTGGCTTTCGGTGCTAAAATCATTGGGGAAGAGCACCTTAAGGGTACTTCATTTAATTAAAGTATAAAAATGGAAACTCCAAAAAGTAAATTGAGCCTTGGGGTATCGCTTGTTGTATTGGGATTGATTTTAATATTAGGTCGCAGTCCGACAAATGTGGCAACGGAAAACACATTTGCAAACGAACCGGTAAAGGTAGAAGGCTTTAACCAGACTTCGGAAAGTTTTACTAATTATCCGGAAAGAATTGTTATCCCAGGGGCAGGTATAGACTTGCCGGTTAAAAAGGCTGATATTGTTAGGGGTTACTGGGAAGTGTTTGACGATTCTGCTGGTTGGGGCGGGGGTTCGGGGTTACCTGGTCAAATTGGCAACCAGGTTATTTTTGCACACGCCAGGCAAGGTTTATTTTTACCCCTGAAGAATGTGCACCTTGGCGATAGAGTTTACGTGTTAGCTGCTGAAGGCTGGTTTTCATATATTGCAACCGATATTAAGGAAGTCTATCCCAGTCAAGTAGAGGTCATAAAACCCACAGATGATGAAACTTTAACTCTTTATACTTGTAGTGGATATCAGGATACAAAAAGATTAATAGTAGTTGCAAAACGAGTAACTGAGTGAGGCTGCCATATATTGCTAAACCAGCCTTGGCGCGCTAATATGGAAAAGCGATGGAATTTGTAACAGCTTTAACTCACTATTTTTACCCTCAATCTTCAAATAGCCACAAAGCAAAACTTTTGCATTCATCGACGCTCTTTGTGATTATCTTCCTTTTGGTCTTTTATCAGTTTTCTCTGCAGTTCATGCCTAGTGCAGGTGTAAATATATTGGGATACGCTTCCAGTATTTCTACTGATGATATCGTCAAACTAACTAATCAGAAAAGGCATGAGAACGGATTATCGACGCTTTCCTACAATCAACAACTTACTGAAGCTGCAAAGGCAAAGGGAGTATACATGCTAGAACATCAATTTTGGGCTCATGTTGCACCAGATGGGACGGAACCTTGGAAATTTTTCCTTGACGCTGGTTATAAGTATAAATATGCAGGGGAAAATTTAGCCCGCGATTTTTCATCAGCAGGATCTGCTATTGACGCATGGATGACCTCTCCTAGCCACAAAGAAAATATGTTGTCAGCACGCTACACAGATATTGGGGTTGCTGTAGTTGAGGGGGATTTAAATGGTGTAGATACAACTATAATTGTTCAGCTTTTTGGCAAACCTCTTGCTGGGACTGCTACTCCGGAGCTACCTCTTGCAGAGGCAAGAACGGAGGTTCAGATTACCCCTACTGCCTTTGTTCAACCAACTATTGCTCCCACCCAGGTTCCACCACAAGTTATAGCTCAAGTCTCACCCCTTCCGAGCCCATCTGAGGTGGTTAATAGTGCACAAACGGTTCCTGTTGCAGGTCAATCTGCCAGACTAATGTTCTCTCCTTTTACCACAACTCGGGTTGTATCGATTACAACTGTAGTTCTTCTTATAGGAGTTATGCTTATTGATGGTTTTGTTACCTCACGACGCAAGTACGCGCGAATTGGAGGTAGAACGTTTGCCCACTTGGCATTTTTGGGGATGATTTTGGCAATAGCGTTGGTTGCTAAGGCTGGCGAGATATTGTAGATGTTTTCTACGGGTGTAGCTCACTTACGTTCGCTATGCCAAAAGCACCATCCACCGTTAGCTGCCTCAGGCAGGTTTGATGGTGTAATATTAAAATTATGGATTCGAAAAAATTTGTAAAAGACTTAAGACACTATATTCCTCTAGTTAGTATAGTTTTAGTTGCTTTGGTTGGTTTTATCTTGTTTTCGTACGACAGGGCGTTTCAGACCTTTTTGGTAATTGCCGTTGCTGCTGCCTACGTTGCGTGGGGGATTGTACATCACCACATTCACAAAGACCTTCACCTTTCTGTTATCATCGAGTATGTAGTTATAGCTACTCTGGGGTTGGTTATAGTTTTCTCGTTACTTTTTAGAGCTTGAGAGATTTAAGGAATCGGGAGAATTCTGGACCAAGATCGGGCCGGTCTAGCGCATATCTGACTTGCGTTTTCATATATCTTAACGGATCACCTGTTGTCATCCACTCACCTTCAATTCTTGCCACGTATACAGGGTTTTTCTGGGCGTATTCTTCAATTGCATCGGTTAACCAGAGTTCATTGCCTATGCCCAATATGTTTTGCGAATAATTGGTGTTTAGTATGTCAATTATTTTATGGTTTAACACAAATCTGCCAAATTGTGCTAACCTTGAAGGCTCGTTACCGGGTGTTGGTTTTTCGACAACGCCTACTGCACGATCTTTTGAACCTGGTGCTAATTTATAAATACCATATCGGCTAACTTCTTCTGTTGGAACTTCCTGAACCGCTGCGATTACACCCCCATCTTTCTTGTTTGAGTAGTCCATTAACTGTTTTGCGCAAGGCGTTTCGGATAGAACAAGATCATCACCAAACATATATACAAATCTCTCGTTTTTATTTATCAAGTCTTTTACTGTAAGAAGTGGCGTACCGTTTCCATATGGTAGATGCTTTCTCTGACGAACATAGATTACGTTTGCCATTTGTGATACCTGGCGTACCTTCTCAAGTAATTCTGTTTTACCATTTGCTTCGAGCATGTGCTCTAGTTCTAAATTGGAGTCAAAGTGGTTTTCAAGAGAAGATTGACCCATCCGAGTTACAATGATGATATCTTCAATCCCAGAATCAACCGCCTCCTCAACCAGGTATTGAATTATAGGTTTATCAATAATAGGAAGCATTTCCTTCGGTTGATTTTTAGTAGCTGGCAAAAAACGCGTTCCATAACCTGCAGCAGCTATAACGGCTTTGCGGATTTTGTGGTTATTAATTCTCTTTTTCACAAGTGATAAATTATAACATTAAGTATTGCTATAGTTAAACCGCTATCGTAATAAGTTAAGCCAAATTTGCCCACGTCAAGCGGGAACTGTATAATTTCGATATGAAAAAAATAATGAATGGTCATTATTATAACTCTGCTAGTGGCATGCTAACCACGGCGAGAGTTATTGATGAAATTGCGAATTTCGTAAAGGAAGATCCGGGGAGTTTTTATAGCTTGATTATAGGTTCTGATTCTCAGGCCAGAAGGTTAAATGGCAAGAGCGAAATTAGCTTTGTTAGTGCCATAATTATCTATCGGAAAGGGAAGGGTGCTAGATACTTCTGGAGAAAAGAAAAGCAAATAAAAAAAGCGGTTTTGCACGACAAAATATACACCGAAACTCAGATGAGCTTGGATGTAGCACAAAAAATTGTTCCTGAAATAAGAAAGTATATTTCCGCTGCTAAATACGATTTTGAGATCCATATTGATGTAGGGCCTTTTGGCCCTACAAGAGACATGATAAAAGAGGTTGTGGGGATGGTTAGCGGGAATGGGTTTGTTGCAAAAACCAAACCAAACTCATGGGGCGCATCGACGGTTGCCGACAAACACGCATAGTATTCTCTATTGTTCCTGGAGCGAATTATTGGTGCCATACCATGGACGATGACTTCTGTTCGGTTGCTTGGGCTGTTTGGATTTCTTATCTGCTTCAATCAATTCCTCGAATGCATATGGATATAAATCTTTGAACATTCTTTCTCTAGTTGATTGTATGGGTCTTTGAGCTCTTGAAAGATTTGTTGGAGTTTGTGGTGTGGTGCCAGAACTTTCCCCTTCGTTCGGGGGAGACTTTGGAGCAGGATGACCAAATTCACTTGCCAATATAACTAATTATAGCATTTAACACCAAATGATATATGGAATGTTTTATATTTTGACTATGTTACGGGGATTTTGTATCATTGTCTGGCATAACTTATATCCATGAAAGGGATAATATTAGCGGGTGGTAAGGCAACACGTTTAAGACCACTTACCAAGATAACAAGTAAACAACTTCTACCGGTTTACGATAAACCGATGATTTACTACCCCATAGAAACATTGGTTTCATCGGGTATTAAAGATATATTAATTATTATCTCACCTGACTATTCTGGGCATTTTTTAAATCTTCTTGGATCTGGCAAAGGTTTTGGAGCAAGGTTTAGTTACGCAATACAAGAAGAACCGAGAGGTTTGGCGGATGCTTTTATTGTTGGTGAAGACTTTATTGATAAGGATAACGTTACTATGATACTGGGCGATAACATTTTTGAAAGCGACTTTTCCAAAGAGATTAAACATTTCAAATTGGGAGGAATGGTGTTTGCAAAGGAAGTAAAAGATCCCGAGAGATTTGGAGTGGTGGAGTTTGACAAGAATATGCAAGCAGTATCAATAGAGGAAAAACCAAGTAAACCAAAAAGTAATTATGCCCTTGTGGGCTTATACACTTATGATGCATCGGTGGTGAAGCTTGCAAAAAATTTGAAACCTTCGGCAAGGGGAGAGATTGAAATTACAGATCTTAATAATATGTATCTAAAAAAACGTCAACTGAAGGTAAATTTATTTGACGGGTTGTGGGCTGACGCGGGAACTTTTGACAGTCTTTTGGAAGTTAGTAACTATATGGCTACAAGAAAAAATAAGGACAAAGAATGAAGCTGTTGGTAACTGGTGGTGCGGGATTTACAGACAAAGTATGCCAAAGCGGTATATGTTTAGTTTTTAAATCACTTTTTAGAAATTATTTGCAATGAAGGTATTAGTAACAGGTGGTGCAGGATTTACAGACAAAGTATGCCAAAGTAGACGACTATTAAGTTATATATTTTGTAGGAATTATGTATGACTAAACTTCTAGTAACAGGCGGTGCGGGATTTATCGGAAGTAATTTTATCCGTTATTGGTTTAAAAATTATCCTGGAGATAAGATTGTTAATCTGGATAAACTAACCTATGCTGGCCACCTCTCTTCTATAAAAGATATCTCATCTAAGAAAAATTATAAATTCATAAAAGGTGATATATGTAATCCAGAAGTTGTTGAAAAAGCAATGAAAGGAGTAGATTATGTTGTTCACTTTGCAGCTGAAAGTCATGTCGACCGGTCCATATTATCCCCTCAAGTTTTTTTAAAAACTAATGTAATAGGAACCCAAGTTTTGCTTGCCGCAGCGCTAAAAGAGGGTGTACAAAGATTCCACCACATTTCAACAGACGAAGTTTTTGGGGATTTACCATTAAACAGTAAAGATAAGTTTGACGAAGG
>CAYTOP010000054.1:7070-7750 GCA_964439585.1 uncultured Gammaproteobacteria bacterium | reverse complement strand
CAATTTTCACCTTCTCCTAAACTCACTATTGTTCTTCTTTTAGCTTTCCCGTCATTCCTGTAACTTTGAACAATATAGTACAAGTTTCTCGTCTCTCCATTTTTATTTGACTTCTTAGCTATGACAAATGCCATATATTTCTATATTTTAGGCAGGAGATAGTTCGAGGTATTACTTCTTAATTATCTTTGGATTTTTTAAGTCCTCGTTCAACTCAATTCTTCCACCATTGTTATCCGTAATGCTTGTGGAGTTAGCTTGAGCATCAGGGGACTTGGTATCAATAGACCTCATTGCGTCCATAACTTGCGTTAGATTACCTCCTACTCTGTCATCTTTTGCATTTCTTAGAGGCTTGCCAACATCATATACCTGTAAATAATTCTCAATAGGTTCAACCTTTATCTTTTTAGCTTTAGTATTCATAATTTACATTATAGCTTGTCTGTACAATATCGGGAGGGTTAGTTAGGCTCAATATACGGCTATCGTATTTTTCAGGATTCCAGTTTGCTATAATACTGTCTGTAAGTAGTTCGAGATTAGTCTCTAATACTCGACTCACTAATCGTTCGTCGGTTTCCGGGGCACGAGGAGTGCGATATTATGATTAGAGCTATGCACGGCGAGTCCCGGCTCTCCGACTCAAGCGGGTGTAGTTGAGTGGCCCAACACCTCCC
>CAYTOP010000054.1:0-7060 GCA_964439585.1 uncultured Gammaproteobacteria bacterium | reverse complement strand
GTGAGGTTCTCGAGGAGCGCACAAGTTATGAATTTCATACTTTGCACGGCGAGTACCTCTCTCGGCACCACGGAGAGTGGCGCAGTTGGCTAGCGCGCGCGCTTTGGGAGCGCGAGGTCCCGGGTTCGAGTCCCGGCTCTCCGACTCAAGCGGGTGTAGTTGAGTGGCCCAACACCTCCCTTCCAAGGAGGAAACACGAGTTCAAATCTCGTCACCCGCTCACTTTTCTTCCTCACAAATCCACTTACACATTCAATAGCGTTATACTAATATTAACTGTCTATGACGTTTTTTGAATATTCCAACAAAAGTATCCAAAAACTTTATTCAGAATTGAAAACCGAGCCTGAAAATGGTCTTACTTCGCAAGCCGCGCTACACCTACTTTCCACCTCAGGCAAAAACACCATAAAAGGCAAGGAAGAAACTCCTTTCGGCATCTTTGTTCGTCAATTTAAGTCAGCATTTCTTTACATGTTAGTAGGAGCCGGAATTATATCCCTATTCTTGGGAGAAATGATTGACGGCTTGATGATTTTCGCATTCGTTATAATAAACGCACTTTTGGGTTTTTACCAAGAATTTAGATCTCATCAAGCGTTAAAATTGTTAGGCAAATATGTCGCATCAAAAACAACAGTCTTGAGAGATGGGAAACAAAAGGACATTGATAGCAGTGATTTGGTCGTCGGAGATATAGTATGCCTCACCCCAGGTGACATTATTCGTGCCGATATTCGCATCATCGAAGAAAACAATCTTTTTACGGACGAGTCCATCTTAACAGGTGAATCAGTCCCAGTAAAAAAGAGTTCACAATCTCTCAAAAGTCCTGCAAAAGTAATTTACAAAGCTTCCAATGTCGGTTTTTCTGGTACAACAGTCATAAGCGGAAAAGGTAAAGGTGTTGTTGTTGCAACGGGAATGAATACTGCAATTGGCAATATTGCAAAACTTACGACTCAGACCGATTCCTCCAGCAGCTTTGAAAAAAACATTACCAAACTCAGTGAATTTGTCCTCCGACTTATTGGAGTTACATTGGTTCTCGTGTTTTTCTCCAATTTCCTAGTAAAAGGATTTGCCATAAACATTCCTGAGCTTATTGTTTTTACTATCGCTCTCGCCGTTAGTGTTATACCCGAAGCCTTACCTGTTGTTACCACATTTTCGCTTTCTCGAGGTGCTTTAGTTCTTGCCAAGCACAAGGTTGTTGTAAAAAGGCTTTCAGCAATAGAAGACCTGGGGAGCATTGAGGTTCTTTGTACTGATAAAACCGGAACGCTAACCGAAAATAAACTCAAGGTAACTGACATAAAAGCAGAAAATCCACGGACAGCAGCTTTTTTTGCCGCGCTTGTGTCAGATGGTGGAATTAAGCATGACAAAATTGATCCTTTTGATGCCGCCCTTTGGGATTATCTCACCAAAAAAGAGCAAGCTAGCGAGCCAAAATATATACGACTTGATGAAATACCGTTTGACCCTCAACGGAAGCGAAATTCCGCTGTATTAAGCCACGAAGGAAAAACCACTTTATATACTCGCGGCGCTCCGGAAGAAATTCTAAAAATATGTAATAAACAAAATGATAAAAAGTACTTAAATTGGATATCCGAGCAAGGTAAATTGGGTAGAAGGGTACTAGCTTTGGCCTTTAGAGATATTCAGAATTCAGAAAATTATGATATAAAAAAACTTGAAAAAAATATGACTCTTGTGGGTATGTTTTCTTTTGTAGATCCACTTAAATCAACAGCAGCAGAAGCCCTAAAGAAAGCTAAAACACTAGGGCTTAGTATCAAAATTCTCACTGGAGACAGTAAGGACGTTGCTGCAGCTGTTGCCAAAAAAATTGGTCTTATCGACAATATCGCAGATGTCATTACCGGTGAAAAATATGATCTTCTTCCTGATCCCGATAAACATCTCGCCGTAGAACACTATTCTGTTTTTGCGAGAGTTTCGCCAGAGCAAAAATATGAAATTATCAAGTTGCTTGAGGAGCATCACGAAGTTGGCTTTTTGGGAGAAGGCATAAATGACGCTCCAGCGCTCAAAATTGCGAATGTTGCGTTGGTGGTTCAAGGGGCAAGTGACATTGCCCGCGATTCGGCAGATATAATTTTACTTAACAAAAGCTTGGACGTGATTGTCGACGGAATTGGCGAGGGCAGGAAGGTGTTTGCTAATACCATAAAATATATCAAGGCAACACTTGCTTCCAATTTTGGTAATTTTTTTGCTGTTGCCACTGCCACACTAATCTCTGACTATTTACCACTTCTTCCACTGCAGATATTGCTACTTAACTTGCTCTCTGACTTTCCCATGATTTCAATTGCCACAGACACCGTAGAACCTGCAGATTTAGAAAAACCAGAAACGTATAACCTCCGAGAAATTGCTTTCATTTCCATTGTCTTGGGAACCGTAAGCACGATTTTTGATTTTATCTTCTTTGCACTCTTTTACAAAATTTCACCTTCTGTGTTGCAAACAAATTGGTTCATAGGCAGTGTAATAACTGAGCTCATGTTGTTTTTCTCTATACGCACAAAAGGGGTATTTTACAAGGCAAAGCGTGCGTCTTCCTTTATAATCTTTTTAAGCGTTGGCGTAATCTTACTAACACTAGCATTACCTTTTACCACGATAGGTCAAAAGGCTTTTAATTTCACCCCACCCATATTCCATCATTTATCACTTGTATTTCTAGTTGTTGGCTTATATTTCGTTTCAACAGAAACGGTCAAGCTTTTTTATTACAAATTCTTGTATAAGGAAAATAGTTAGCGGCTTTTCTTGGCAGCTTCTATAAATGCGCAGAATATTGGATGGGGAGTTAACGGTCTACTTTCATATTCAGGATGATACTGGGTACCTACAAAAAATGGGTGATTTGCAAGTTCCACAGCCTCTACCAATAGTCCATCAGGAGATGAACCTGAGATGATAAAACCATTTTCTTCAAATTTAATTGTGAAGGCGTTGTTAAATTCATACCTATGTCTATGTCTCTCAAACACAACTCTGGCTAACTTTGCTTCGATTTTAAAATCTTTTGCAGGATTTTTTGTATACCACGGCGATGTAATATCACCGCCGTACTTCTTGTAAGCTTTTTCTAAAACGGTATCTTTATTAATCCTGCAAGGCCAAGCACCAAGTCTAATTGTTCCACCATACTGTTTGTTTGCTAAATACTTACGCTGATTTTTCATAATATGAATAACAGGATATTTTGTTTTTGGATCTATCTCTTCTGAGTTCGCAGCAGTTAAACCAATAACATGCCTTGCAAATTCGATGGTTGCCATCTGCATGCCAAAACAAAGACCAAGATATGGAACTTTGTTTTCTCTAGCGTACTTTGCAGCTTTGATTTTGCCTTCCACTCCACGTTTACCCCAACCCTGGGGAACAAGAACTGCATCAACTTTACTTAAGATACTTGCAACCCCTGAAGAAGTTTTTCCCTCTAAACCTTCAGAGTCTACCCAAATAAGATTAGGTTGCACTCCCAAAAGCCAGCCGGCATGCTTTAGAGCTTCAACAACACACACATAGCTATCAGACAATGTATAGTCTCCAGTCTTTTGATATTTACCAATAACGGCAATAGAAACTTCTTTTTTACTTTCCTTAGCTTTTTTTAGCATTGTTTTCCAGCTAGTTAGATTTGGAGTTTTAGCAGCTCTCAAGCCAAGCTTGGCAATTAATCTTTGAGAAAATCTTTGTTCTTCCAAAACAATTGGCACCTGATAAATGCTTTCAACGTCAGGGTTGGAAATAACGTCTTCTTTTAGAAGTCCGGAAGCAAGCGCAATTTTTTCTTTCCTTTTATCATCTACCGGCTTTTCGGCACGGCCGATTATAATGTCGGGACTCAAGCCTAAGGAATTTAGAAAACCAACTGATTGCTGAAGAGGTTTTGATTTAAGTTCACCTATCGATGGGGGAACAGGTAAGTAGCCAACATGCACCAATACAATATCTTTTGGTTTGAGTAATTTCAGACGTCGAACTGCCTCGAAAAATAACATGCCCTCGTATTCGCCGACAGTACCTCCCAGTTCAATAATGACGATATCAGCCTTACTGGCTTCACCTGCCGCATACCAGCGCTCAATAATCTCCGGCGGAATGTGATGATACGGTTCGACACACGCACCACCATACTCTAAAGCCCGTTCGCGATCCAGGACGTATTTATATATTTGCCCGTTAGTTAGATAATTTGCACGGGTTAATGTTTGCCCCAAAAAACGCTCATAATGCCCCAAGTCCTGATCGGTTTCCACACCATCGTGGGTTACAAACACTTCGCCGTGCTCGATTGGGTTCATCGTTCCAGCATCGATATTAAGATACATATCACACTTCATAGCTGTTACTTTGACCCCGCGTGATTTAAGAAGTAGACCGATTGAAGAGGCAGTTACACCTTTGCCAAGACCGGATAGCACTCCACCAGACACTATAATGAACTTCATTTATTTATATTATTTAAGAGAATTTCCGTGTACAACACGAGAACTTCATTTATTTATATTATTTAAGAGAATTTCCGTGTACAACACGAGAACTTCATTTATGAATTTATAGCACAGTTATGCACATTATTGTCAAGAAGAAATTGCAACTGCGGAGTTTAATTTAAATAGATATTTTAACTCGTTGCTCCTGGAGCTCTTACTTTAATACTATCAGAATAAATTACAACTTCAACTGGACTCTTTAATATTGTATTCTGATGTTCTATGCGTCTGACTACACCTTCTACAACTGCGGGTAAATCATTATTAGAATAACCTCCAATTTCAATATTTCTTGGCACATCTCCTTGCCAATATTTTTTTCCGTGGTCTGCAGTCATTGTATTTAAACGAAATATACGAAATTTCAAACATATTATCAAGAGCAAAACAGACTTGTGCCTCCAGGGGGAGTCGAACCCTCATCAACGGTTCCGAAGACCGCTACTCTATCCATTGAGCTATGGAGGCGAATGTTAACGAGCATCCACAAGGTTCTGCAACGCAGGTTCTTACAGCGCTAGCTGCAAGGTTCTGCAACGCAGGTTCTTATGAGGGCAAAATTGATAAATTGACCGCTACTTTTTGATCAATAGTTCTTAAGCTACACGGGCAATTTTTCTCTTCATCTTCGATGTCAAAGACAAGCGCTCTACTAATTATAACTTAGCGATTCTCATCCGAACGCCTACAGTACCCTTGGATTAAGCCATGGTTGCATGATACTATCGCTACGAACTAAGCTATATTATACTGAAAAAAGGAGTAAATATAAACGAGCTGTAAGGGGGTGAATCTGATGAAGCGATATCAAAAATTTCTAGTTTTTTGGATTGTAAATGCCGCCCTTTTGTACCTAGCCAACATGCTCATGCCAAGGTCGGTTGCACTCGGTAATAGCATTTTTAAGCCTTATCAGGCCGTGGTTTTCAGTGCATTTATTTGGGATTTTGTCCTGTGGTATACCGAGCCCGTATTAAAAGATATGGAACTTGCCACCAAATCACCCATGGCGATGATGGTTAACTATCTAGCTATTAACTTTGCAACGCTTTGGTTTATTGCAAGGTTTTCATTTATCACAGGAATTGGAATTGGAAGCTTTGTTCAAGTACTAGTGCTGGCGATTGTGGGTAATTTCGTTCAGTATGCAGCCTGGCAGTACATGGATAAGAAGAAGTAATAAGATTATTGGTTAATATCTAATTATTCTTTTATTACAAAATATAGTACTTATATTGTAACTGCTCGTGTTTTGCATTGTTTTTAACATTAGTTATACCTCCCCAAAGAGCGTTTTCATCGTAAGTTAAAGTATTAGATTTAATAGGTATTGTGGCTGTGTCTTTGGCCCAGTCACCAAATATTCCGTTTTTTTCATCTTTAAAAATTTTTGTATTTGGAATTATAGGCAATTGTTCCAGTTCTGTCACCGAGATAAGGCCACTAGGATCTGTTAACTTTATAGATAAGCTTAAAGCTTTATCAGAATCCGAAGTCATTAAAGGATGATGTTCGCTTACTACATCAAAAAATATTCCTCCGAACGTATAGCCTATTGGTTCATAATAACCTGAATCATAGAAACCACGAGGTAAATCATCTAAAGTATTTGCTTTAGCTAAGTTTGTAGACATTATTTGCGGCCGTGAAACTTCGGCACCACTATTTCCAAAATTATTAAATTCTCCGTGCATATATACAAGGCGTAATTGTTCTGCCAAATTCTCTCCAGATATACGTATTAAGCTTACTGAGGATAATAAGGGTTTAGGTAAAACTAAAAGTGGTTTTTCTTGGCCGTCTGTTGCAACTAGACTTTGTCCGTAAGGCCAATTAAGAAAAGATCCAGGATAAATTCTATTTGAATTTAATGCATTAACTTCATGAAGCATTTCAAGTGTATGCACTGAGCTTTGTATTTGTGCATCAATGTATGTCTTTGGCTTATCTGTATCGTTTAATCTATCTACGACAATAGCTCCTGCAGTCACACCTAAACCAAAAGATAGACCGGTTATGAAAGTTTTTCTATCAATAGACATTTAATTAAATTTGGCACAATTATAGCTAATATCAGGTATAATTTCGATATGGTACACATGGCCAAGGACGACATTGCCCAAATGCGCATCAAGCGGATTGAAAAAGAAATCCGCGATACTCCGTATCACAAGGGGACTGAACATCATATCGGCCGACTTCGCGCAAGACTATCAAAGCTTAAGGACGATCTTGAACCAAGATCCGGCAAGGGTGGAGGTGCGGAGGGTTATGCAGTTAAAAAACAGGGTGATGCAACAATCGTTCTTGTCGGCCCACCATCAGTCGGCAAATCAACGCTTATTAATAAACTTACAAACGCCAACTCAAAAATTGCGCCTTATGCTTTTACAACCGTCTCCGTTATTCCAGGCATGATGGTATACAAAAACGCCCGCATACAAATTCTTGATGTACCGGGTCTTATCAAGGGAGCGGAAGAGGGCAAAGGCAGAGGTCGTGAAGTGTTGTCAGTAGTA
>CAYTOP010000053.1:0-7965 GCA_964439585.1 uncultured Gammaproteobacteria bacterium | reverse complement strand
ATACCGAACAAGAGCTGGAATAAACAAATCTTGCAACCCCAGCCTTTTTAGCAACTCTTGCAAGTTTTGCCGTTCCCAAATGATTTATCTGGTAAGTCAATTTTTCATCTAGTTTTCCAAGAGGATCATTCGATAGCTCAGCAAGATGGATAACCACATCGACTCCCGCAAGGTCTTTTGCAGTAACTTGTCGGATGTCCTTGCTTATCACTGCGGGGAGCTTTTCATTACCGTTAACAAGCCAACCATTTCTATAATAACCAGTATCCAACCCAACAACATCAAAGCCGTTTTTTAATAGCTTTTTGGTGAGTACCATGCCTATGTAACCATCACACCCTGTAACTAGTACCTTCATTTTTACCTCCAAACTTTCCAGGGAGCTTTCCCCATTATCCAACAAACATTTAACTCTTTTCGGTCTTTTGCTGTATCCATACATTGCCAAAAACCCATGTGCCTGTAAGCTGCTAACATTTTCATTTTTGTCAAATCAGTTAGAGGCCCTTCTTCCCATACAGTTGAGTCATTTTTTATGTAACCTAGTACTTCTGGTTCCAAAACAAAAAACCCGCCGTTGATCCAGTCTTTTCTTTTTGGTTTTTCCAAAAAGGTATGAACTTTTGTTTTGTCACCATTAAACTGAATAATGCCAAATTTCTCGGTAGGGTGAACTGCCGTCACTGTTGCCAAAACTTTCTTTCTTGCATGAAACTCAATTAATTTTTTAATATCAATATCGCCAACTCCGTCACCATACGTTAAGCAGAAAGTTTCTTTCCCAATATATTTTTTTACTTTTTTGATCCTACCACCGGTGTTAGTATTATTTCCCGTATAAACTAAAACTATATTCCAACCTTCGCTATTGTAATTTTTTATTTCTACAATCCTTTTTTTCTTAATGTAACTAACCACTGCCTTATGGCCACAATTTTTTATAAAATAACTTTCTATTTTTTTATATTTGAATCCTGTACATATAATGAAGTCATTTATACCAAAGCTGGAATAAGTTTTCATAATATGCCATATTATGGGTTTGTTACCAATCCTAAGCATGGGTTTTGGAAGGCTTTTAGTTAGATTGCCCATTCGTGTTCCGTAGCCTCCAGCAAGAATTACAGCTTTCATATTTGTATTATAGTATAATATTATAGGTTTTTCTATTCATTATCGTCTGTAAACACTAATCCTCTACTAAAGCTAACTTGTGCTCTGCTTCGTACATGCTTAATTATGATTTGCAAAAATTCATCTGCACGTTTATTCCAACTAAAATTGCGTGACCAAGTGTATGCATTATGGGACAGTTTCTTTAGTTCTTTTTGTGAGCTTATCAACTTATCAAACTCTACAGCCAATCTTTCATAGTTCCCCTCTTTTACGAGTATGCCAGTCTCGCCATCGACAACAGAGTCCTTCAGACCCTTAACATTTGCGGCTAGAACCGGTGTTGCACACGCATTGGCTTCGATGACGGTAATTCCCCAGCCTTCGAAAGAAGAAGGTTGCACTGCAAACCAGCTCTTGGCAAACAACTCAACCTTCGCTTGTTCGCTCACTTTGCCGGTAAAAATTACTCGGTTTCCAAGGTTGAGTTTTGCCACAAGGCTCTTTAGTGATTCAAGCTCTTCACCAAACCCGGCAATTGTCAGAGTTGCTTCCGGGTATTTTTCCGAAATAAGGAAAAATGCTTTGATAGCAACATCGATATTCTTGTAAGCTTTGAGTCTCCCCAAATAGGCAATTGAAGCCTGTTTGGTCTTTTTCATCTTTTTGAATAAAGATAAGTCAATGCCAGGCGACACTATCTCAACGCCATAGCCGTTACCCCAGCCTCTTTTAGTAATATCTTTTTTGGATGAGTTTGAGATTGTGACCATGGGCACATGGCGGTATATAAACGGCATAACAGTAGCTTCCATAAATGCAGCAATCGAGGAAAGAGGAAATATCAAATGCTTCCTAAAAACATCCTGATGAATATGATGAATCACAAGGATTTTGGGTTTGCCGACATAAAGTGGAGTAAAGAATGGGATGCCATTTTCGCAGTCGACAACTGCGTCGAATTTGTTTCGTAGCTTTGCTATATAGTAAAGAAATGCAAACGGGTATACGGTGTAGAAACCTCCACGCCTGATTACCCTCACTTTATCAGTAACCCCATCTCGTGGACCATTGCCGTCATAACCACAAAAGACTGTTACCTGGTGACCCTTTTTGACCCACCGCTTTGCCAACTCGTGAACGTATACCTCGGCACCTCCGGCCCAAACATGTTTTGTATCCCGCCAGTTGTATATTAATATTTTTAATTTTCCATCCAAAGGTTTGCTTGCATAAGGGTCAAGTCTGGTAAATAACCCCATAAAATCAACAGAGTTCCTTATAAATGCCAATACAGTCTTATATGCAACATGCAAGACAAAGACCACAACCAGATAAAACAATGATGCATATACGACGACTTGAGTTATGTCAAATACACCCGAGTGATTTTGACTTATCCCGTAAACTTCCAAAAGCGCAACAAGAAACCCAATGACAGGGAAGATATACTCCCTCTTTATCTGGTGATAAGTTACAATCGCCGAAGTTATAGTAAATGCAACCATTGCCAATGAATAAAAAGGAAGGAAGGCTATTATCGAGGCTGCCTTACCACCAAAAAGAAAAGGTACTGTATATTTGCCAAAGATACCGATAAAAAGAAAACCAACAAGACTTGTTAGTGTCGAAGCAAATAAAAGTTTGTAGAAAACTTGTGAGGACTCCTTCTTGGCTCCCTCATACTTACTTATCAACGGGGTAATAAACTGTGTAAACAAACTACCCAAAAAGTAAATTATCTTGCCTGAAAGAGACAAAAGAGCGTATTCACCTGCTTGGATAGGGGTCAGATAATGCTTTGCCAAAATGATATCAAAACTCAAAAAAGCTACCGCTGCGAGTCGTGATAGGATAGAAGCAGCAAAGAAATCCTTTGGAAAATGGAACTCTTTGTCTAAGTTTGTACCTGCTTTTTCACTTTTAATTGCTATTACTACAAACCACCCGATAAGGAACGTTACTAGCAAAGATGCCGGTATCGCCGCATAAACACCGTTTACATGACCCGTTGAAACTGCAATTGCCGCAACTATGAGTTTGACTATCGGTGCAAGCAGAGCCAAACCTGCAATAATCAAAAATTTTAAGTTCCCGTTTAAAAAACCACCATCAACCGCGCCAACAAATGCCGCTACCCAAACAGGAATAAAAAGGATAAACGGAATAGTTGAGTCTGACTTGAAATATGAAACCATAAACGGAATCGCCAAAGACCAGACAAGAGTCATTGCTAATGCAACCACCCACGACTTCTTCCTTACCTTTATCCAAAAATCCTTATAAATCTTGTCGAACTTTCCCAACATGTATGCGCTTTTATAAGTTACGGCAGCACCAACCGATGAAGTTATTACGCCCGCGAGTGTGTAGATATTACCGATTAGGCTAATTGTTCCGAAATCATCCAGATCAACAGCGCGACCCAAGTAGGCGTTGTAGGCAAAGTTTACGAAATTGGCGACAATCGCAGCACCCACCATTGCCCCACCACCGGCCAGGCCTGTATTTAGGAACCTTCTTAATCTTAGTGTTTGTACTTTTTCTTCCTTACGTTCGGCTTTGGTGTGTAATCCGTGGGCTGTCTTTTCCCAATAATACGGTTTAACAAAAAGCTGATAAAAAGCCATTGCTGCTGCTATCGATGTCATTACCCAATAAAAGGGAATCAAAAAAACAAACTTCATAACCGACCACTGCTCTTTCTTTGCCAGGCCAATCATGTAGTTATAGAAGTACATGAAGTTGCCAAAGATAAGGGAAAATACTGCAATGTAAAATACTGGCGCCGGATAAAGTGCTTCTATTTGCGGACCAACATATTGGTATAACAAAAAATATGACAGGGTTGCGGCCCAAAGAATGGGATTTATTAGAATAAAGACCATCCGCATACCCACAACCATTTGGAATATAAACGCCTGCTTACCATGCCGTCTCACAAATTCCACAGGATTCCTCATGTGAACCAAATATGTTTGGAGGTACCCTTTAATCCAACGGGAGCGTTGTTTTATCCAGCTCAATGGCCTTGCATTGGCTTCTTCATATGTGGTTGAGTCGATAAGCGCAGTTTTATAACCCGATTTAAAAATACGAACGCCCAAATCACAATCTTCGGTAACGTTAAAAGGATCCCAACCATTGAGTTCTCTCAACCTGGCGGTCTTAAAGTGATTGCTCGTACCTCCAAGTGGAATTGCCGCTTCAATAGATTGAAGTCCGGGTAAGATTAGATCAAACCACAGTGAATATTCTGCGGTAAAAAGCCGTGTTATCAAGTTGTGATCCGTATTGTAATAATTTAGCTTTGATTGCAAGCAAATTACGTTTGTCGGCGATTTTTGGAAAGCTAAATACGCTTTCTTGAGCTGCAAAGGATCGGGCTTGTCTTCCGCATCGTAAATGACAACATAATCGCCTTTTGCAAAATGTAGACCATAATTACACGCTTTCGGTTTTGTTCTTGGTTGGGAATTGGGAACAATCACAACCTTCATATACGAAGGCATTACCATACTATTAGTAACCGCCAAAGTTTGAGTATCGTCTTCTTCCAAAAGAAGCAATGCCTCGAGTTTGTCCTTGGGCCAATCAAGTTCATCCAAACTCTTGATAAACTGAGGAAGAATTTCGGCTTCTTTATATAGTGGACATAAAATCGTATAAGTAGGCAATTTAAAGTTGTCGATTTTTTCTAGCTCATCGTCTCCAATTTTTATCTCGGGCGGAAAATGCAAACTTTTCAAAAGAACTCTAAGGCTAAAAATAAGATCGATAAAGTACAACGCTGAGAGAAATGCAATGAGCACTATAGCTGTAACCCTTGCATCAATGGCCAAACCAAATAATATAAAAAGCCCAATCACAGCAAAAGCAAATTTTTGCCATGTAGCAAATGTTTGTATTGCACTCTGGTGAACGGGTAAGTGGGTGTGTGTTATAAAACGTGAACCTTTATGAGCTACACCTGCATTAAGACCATTGGATTCGCCGGCAATTTTGTAAACTTTTTTCTTTTTGAGCTTTAATTTGACAGAAGCAGATGCAATTTCTTTTGCAGCCCTGGCGAATTTAATTTTTGATTCTCCGTTTTTCCTTTCTGCAAACTCAATATCGACACAGCCGATTGTATATCCCATTTCAAGTGCTGTTTTCAAAAGAGGCATATCAACGGTCCAACCTGTTACATCAGAGTCAGACAGTTGATTAACGATTTCTTTTCTAAAAATCTTCAAGCCTGACTGGGTATCGACACTAAAACCATGCAGCAGTTTTTCAAACAATAACATATTAATTTTTGAACCTAACGTGCGAAGTAAAGACGTTTTTCGCTTTTTTCTGTTGGCCACAACTACTCCGTGCTGTTTTGCAAGTTCGTACATTGAAGGCAATGCTTCTGGTGGATACTGAAGATCTCCATCAATCATTGCAATATACTCTGAGGTAGCCAGCGAGGAACCTTCCAAGATGCTATAAGCCTTGCCTGCACGACCTGCCTTAATATGAAAAGCCACAGGATAATTCTGGGAAGCTTTTACAATCTCAGCAAGAGTGTTATCAGTAGAGTAGTCATCTACGAATATTATCCTGTAGTCGATGTTAACCTTCCTTAAGGAGGTGTCTATTCGTTGGACTAATTCGTTGATGTTTTCAGCTTCATTTTTGACTGGTATTATTACGTCTAGATCTGACATTAGGCAAAAAAAATATTCCAGTAAATATTACTGGAAGTTCTAATAATAACGTTATAGTATTATACTAGAGGTCTTATATTTTGACAACCCTGAAGATATTATGTATACGAGAGGCCTTGAATAATTAATTTATCTATAACTTGCCGACATTTTAAAAACTTAATTCCAAGAGTATCCTGAGTAGTTTTAACCTCTAATCCGCCATATTTTGGATATCTAACTGGATTGTCAACAGTTGTCAAAAAATCATCGATGCTCGTACTTTTTACCGCATTTTTAACTCTTCGTGCCTTCAAAAGAAGGTAACTAATAAGCTCATAAGGAGACGTCACATCCGCCGTACTCGCATGATATATCCCAAAAAATCTGTGTTTTATAAGCTTTTTTATAACCTCAGCAACTTCGTCTATAAAAGAAATAGTGACCTGTTGATTATCAAACATCGGATAAAGCTTGCCCTCATCATACAGCTTTAGGGGTTTTCTAAAATAATCTAGCTTACCGGTAAAATTTGCCCGAACTGGATAATTTATTCTTAAGGTCGCGGCCATTTCACCAAGCCCCTCTTGTGCTGATTTCTCAGCATGAGCTTTGGTAAAACCGTACCACGTTAATTTGTCGCTATCTTTTTCCACCAAATGACCCTCGTCATACGGGCCTTTATCTTCCCTACTTCCCGAAAAGACGTTATCTGTTGAAATTTGAATAAAAAAGATTTTTTTGGCAGCTACTACTGAAACCAAATTTTTTACACCTTCGACATTAATTCTCCAACATGAGCCATCCCTATCTCCCCTTTGCTTTTCTGCTTCACCCACATCAGTGTAAGCAGCGAAATTGACAATACAGCCAGGATTAACTTGTTCTATCAGCTTTGCAACACTGTCTTTGTTTGTTATATCCATTTCCCGTTCAGTCGGCAGATTTAAAAGCTTTTTTGGGTGGAAAAGTTCGACAAACCGAGAGCCAACCAACCCACTTGACCCGGTAACGATAATTTTGTCTGTCATTTAAACTTTCTTGGGTAGAGTTGTCGAAGAGTAGGGTTAGTCTTATCCCTTTCAGATAAAATTGGCTTTCTGACAGGCCAGTCTATCGCTAAATCAGGATCATCCCAAGCAATTCCCTTTGCTTTAGTATCATCCCAATATTCGCTAACTAAATACATATAATGAACCGGTTCGTCACCTATCGCACAAACCGAGTTACCAACACCGGCGGGGATATAAATTGCCTGGTGAGGAGAGTTTTTAACTGTATTATCGTATATTTTTGTGACAACTTTGCCAAACGTTCGGGAGTCCTCCCTGGTATCAACATAAGCTGCAAACAACTTCCCCGTAATCGGATAGACAACCTTTTGCCATTCTTCAGTATGAATACCTCGTATAACTCCAGGTTTGTTTACCGCATGGCTCCACTGAACAGGCTTAAAGTCTATACCAGTTTCACTCAGTTCACTTAGCCGCAAAACTTCGTGGAAAAAACCACGGTCATCCGGATATGTTGGCCGCTCCAAAACTAAAAGACCTGGAATTGAAGTTTTTTTTATTGCATCCACTTTATTCATATTTCTTGCTACCTACCGTTGACCAGTTCTCGCATACAATCTTTCGGCCTTTTGCTTTAACGGTCTCCACCACCATTCATTATTTTTATACCAATCAACTGTTTTTTCAAGCCATTTATCAAATTCGTATTTTGGCTCCCAACCAAGATCTTTTTTAATCTTGTTCCAATTTACTGCATATTTTTTATCGTGACCAGGTCGATCTTTAATATAGGCAATACAACCATCATCCTTCCCCATAATCTCCACAAGCTTTTTTGCTACAGCCAAATTACTTACTTCCTTCAAGGTTCCGCCAATTAAGTAGGTCTCTCCATTTTTACCTTTTTTTAAGATCACATCGATTGCTCGACAGTGGTCTTCCACATAAAGCCAATCCCGAACATTTTTACCATCACCGTAAAGCGGAATTTTTTTGTCATCAATTAAATAAGTAATCATCCTTGGAATAAATTTTTCTGCATCAGCAAACGGTCCAAAATTGTTGGAACAGTTTGAGATGGTTATATTAAGCCCATAAGTCCTGTGATATGAACGAACTAAATAATCACCCGCAGCTTTCGAAGCAGAATAGGGACTACTTGG
>CAYTOP010000052.1:0-8003 GCA_964439585.1 uncultured Gammaproteobacteria bacterium | reverse complement strand
CCTGATGTTGCTTGAATATCTCCCCCAACTCCCTGCCACCAACCGACGGGATTGGTAGAATTTACTGAAACATTTCCTGGCCCGCATATTTGCCCCCCTTCATCAACCATAGTTCCGCTAACAGTAACAACCGTACTTCCCGGAGTTAAGCTTTTGACGTTAGCGCTAAATGCTGGAGTAATATCAACATAACTTGCTCCGCAATTGTTTCCGGCTGAATCGCAAACATTAGCAACTGCAGGATTGCCAACTAAAAAGTTGGCTTGATCTACGGTGTAACATGAGTTAGATGTAGAAAAAGTTGGGGTAATGGTCACGCTTGAACCAATGGGTGGTGAAGCTGGATTTGGAACAACCGAAACTAAACTACACGTGGGCCGGATAATGTTGAATTGTTGAACACAAGGCACCTCAGGTGCGGAAAGTCTTCCATCGTCCAAAACAAAATAGCCAAGTACCTGAATTCTTGTTGGGTAGGTGTTTCCATAATTTTCGTCGGGGCGATCAAGATCGTTGTAGTTTATAGTAAATGTATGAGACGTTTCAGTCGTGGATGTTGCAGTGTAATACTTAGCATAATTTGATCCACCGAACATAATGGGTGCTGGAACACCAGATACTAAATTGTCTAAATTATAAAAATTGACTGAAAAATATTTTATATAATGTCCAAACGGCGGCGAACCTGTGATAGTGATTTGTTTTGGAGTACATTGAGTTAAAACCCCAGCAGATTGTGACGAAGACACACACACTTTTGGCCTTGGATCTGTTGCCTGTACCGTTATGGTATCAGTTGCTCCATTACAACTGCTAACACCGTCACAGTGAAATGAGTAGACATATGTGCCTTCTAACGACTGACTATCTGTTGTAGAACCACTTGTGCCAACGCCAACAACGCTTCCAGATGGATAAGTTAAAGTGCAGTTTTGTGCATCAGCACTAGACCACTCTAGTGTATAGTTGTCCCCCGTAAAAACATCCACCAATCCATCCGAGCCATTTGCTTTAATATCCACAACAGCATCACTACAAGAGGTCGATGATAAACACTTACATGTCCAAACTCCACCCGATTTGCCTTGTTTGCAATCATAACCTGGACCACAAGTCCCGTTTTTGCACTGTGGATACTGTCCACTGCCGCAATTTGGTGCCCCGCCAGTACATCCACTAACCACACAGTTTGTGGTGCAGGGGTTAATACAGGTACAAGCATTATTGTAAAAACAAGCTAACGAGTATGCTGATATACATACCCCAGAACCATCATCATACCCACAAACTGTTGTTCCACATGCCGTTCCGCAATAGGCACAGGAACACTGTGCATAAATAATATTGCGCTCAAAGTTGGCCACAGAAAAAACACCAAGCAAGAGAAAGCCCACAGTTAAAGCTATTCTAATTTTTATTCCCATTGCTTGAGTTTAAAAACCTTCATAACACCCTTATTACTAGCAGTATTTACCAAGTCTAGATAAGCTTTTGTCTTACCCTCAACAAAGGCAGGTCCATTGGGAATAGACACAAGGCAATACAATATTGCTTTATTCATCTTAACACTAGCCTCATCATAACTTATACTTTTGTATGCTTCTGGTTTTATTAAATACTTAACATAATAATATCCACCCCCAGAACGTTCTTCCCTATTCATGCATGCTAGTGTACGAGTGTTGATTTGAGCTGGAAAAGTGTAATCTGCGAGAAACATGTCAAGAGATGCAAAATTAGCCAAGTCCGGGTCATATTCAAAATCTAAGACTACTGGTTTATCTATGTCTAAGTCTTGAATGATACTAGTTAAAACATTTGTGTTTTCTATGGTAAATGGTAGATCATCCTTATTACCTTGCCATAAAACAACATAGGGTTTAGGACTTATACTAAAGGCTACTACTCTTTGACTAATTTTGAAGTATGTTATCCCAAATACTGTAATAAAAAGTAAAACCATTACCAATAGAACATACAATACATTGCGGTTCTTTTTTTGCTTGACTTCTCCCACACATCTAGTATTAAATATTCTTTGCTACTTGTAAACGCCAAAACTCCACTTATGTGGCTAATTGAAGGTAAAAAAATATAAATAGAAAATGATTGAGCCAGGATATTGAAGATGTTACTTACTTTTGGATAATTTTTCCTGTTAAAAGCGGTTGAAGAGAATCAAAAACCTCTCCCCGCACTGGTATGTCGGCATAGTTATTGCCCTCACCATTTTTGGGAAGATGCATATACCAACCACCACCCTGCACAAAATAAAAGAGTTTATTAAGGCTTTCTGCATCACCCCCTACGACCCAGGTGCCGTCTTCTTGTTTTCGTTGTAGCGAAGCGCTCGATACTGGTTCTTCTGGATCCGTTGTTGTGCCTAAAACCTCACGTTTTGTTACTTCACCAGATTCTTCCTGCCAAGCAAAACCAAGCAAATTATCCTGGCCATCATCACCCTTCGTCACCACTAGTGATAATTTTCCCTCTTTTCCGTAATCCTGCAAGGTCTTTTCTAAAAATTGTGCTTTTGTTTCTTGAGCATGTTGCATTTCTTCAGGAGGTAAACCAGCAACGTAATTTTCAAATGTGGTCAGTCCGTTCACAGCATTACTTTCATACAGATTCGAGGCTTCTGCAGTTGTAGCACCCCCTCCTTCATCTGAAGTGAGAACACCAGCTAATACTACTCCGCCAGCAACTAAAGCGGCAGTTCTTATGAAATCTCTTCTACTTATGGATTTGGAAGGCGTTTTTGGTTGTATCATGGGCCTTCGAGCATCATGTTCTCTAACACTCATATGTTTTACTTTCTAAAAACTAAGATAACTACCCTATAATAATATATTATTTAAATAAAATAATCAAGTCCTGTGATATTGTCAAAAAAAACCCTCCGTAAGAGGGTTACAAGCCTTTGCTTTTGGCTTTTTACAACTAAAAAATGTTGTAAATCGTACATCAAAGTGTCTATACATTCACTATATCATTAGGGGGAAAAAGATGCAAATTATAGGCATCAAAACAATCTCACTTCAACAATGTTAATATTGAACATTGGAAATATTCATCAATTTATTTCGAGTATCAAAAGTTGTGTCACTCAATCGACCATCAGTTTCCACCTCATACGAATATATGTTTCCCAACTTTACGGGATTTGTAGGTAGTTCGAAAAGCGTAAAAAACTCGCCAGTTTTATAAGCCAGTTCTACATCTTCCCAATAGTTGGTTGCGACAAAATTCCATTTGTCATAGTTCCATATGTCACTAATCCCGCATTTATAACCTAAAATATAGTTGAAACCCCAAGTTAATGAATAAGCAATGGTATCGGAGTTGTCCGGCTCAAAATAATACAGCACAGGCATGCCTTTCTCCATAAGTCCCGGCACGCACGGAACCGAGCTTCTAATTGCTTCCACAAGGCTAAACCCACGTATAATCGACATTGTTCGCAGGTAACGATACGAATAATAAAATTGCGTCAAAATGACCACCAAAGCAAAAATGAGAGCAAATTTATTCTTGAATCCAGCAATAGTCTGTCCCAATAATATCGAAATCGCTGCAGCAGAAACTATCAAATATCTGTCAGAGATAAGCATTACAAAATTCGGGTCTTTTAACCAAAAAATAGTCAATGAAGAAACCATTAGTAGTAAAGTTGCCCAAGCGTATTTTCTCTTTTCCTTCTCAGATTTTGCCGCAATGAAAACACAGACACCCAGAAAAACTAAACCTCGTACGAAATGATTTGTATCAACATCTCCACTCCACCCGACAGCTGTCGATGGTGTAACTAATACCCCAAACTGTTTCAGAGATGTACTTATAAGCGAATGGTCACGACTATCTACAGCTGCAAAAAAATTACTCATGTACCCTTTATCACGTATACTAAACTTATTTCCACTAGCTTCAATCCAGTGATTAATATCTCTCGAATAAATTGAATTCCCAATGTGAGTAACACTCAACAGAACAACAAATAAGACTGTAAAAAAACTCATTCTCGCAAGATTCCGTGTTGTTGATCTCTCGGTTACAATAAGATAAATTTCGTACAAGATTATAAAACCTGGCAAAAAAACCATTCTTGTCGGACATGCAACAATGGTTATGATAAACAAAAATCCGGTAATTAAATATGCCTTGCTATCTGAACGCTTCTGAAGTTTGAAATATGCAAGCAAAAATAAGTTTAGCAACACTATTGCAATAAAGTTGGGTGCCGTCACCGCCCAGTCGGATGTTTGAATTCCAATGACTGTAATAGCAAAAAATAAAGCCGAAATTGTTGAGGCTAATTTATTCTTAGTAATATAAAAAATAAGAGGAATGAGTGACAGTGCTGCAATAAATCTCACAACAAATGAAAATAGATATCTAAGTTGAGGTTGAAACCCGGAAACAGTATAAAAAATATAGGCTATAGTATCTTGAACTCCCCAATCGGAAAAAATGTAATTTACAACCGAAAATATACCCTTTGGATAGGTTGCAAGATAATGCTGATAAACCCCAACCGTAATGTAGTCATCCCCAACTAAGTGAAGATTAAATATCGGAAAAAAAGCCAAAAAATAAACTACAAAAATTCCACCTACAGCTATAAACCAATATTTATTTTCAGATGAGAACTTCATAAAACGTATAATATGAATAATTATACGCAATTAATTGATTGTTGTTAGAAGGTCGTTCTTACTCTTTCTCTTGCATACCAAGAAGTTATAATTCCACCTCTTTCTTTGTGCACGAAGCGAGTCAAGAAAGAGATCTAAACCTGATTTTATATAGCTTCTACTCTTTCTCCTGCATGCCTAGAAGCCACAATACCGCCTCTTTCTTATAGCGCCTATCGCCCCGGGAGTTAATACGAATTGCTGGCAATTTGCCGCGTTTGCCCCAGCGTTTAATAGTAAGTGGAGAAACTCGAAGGAGTTCAGCAACCTCGCGTACGGTTAGAAGATCTGGAAGCTCATTTAAATTTACCTTTTTTGCCTTATCTTTAATCATGTAATAATGTAGGAATCATGTAGTCTTTGATGTTAAAGTTAATATTGGGACTATATTTGATACAGTCTCAAGCGTAAGCTATAACTTATCCTAATCACAAAGTATCAAAGAAGAACATATGAGTCAATAGGTATTTGGAGCAAAAAGCTAGCATACTATTAGTAAAAGTAATCTGCTCAACAAGCTACCTCACCCGCTGAAGAGTAAACCGCTTGAGTTCTGGAACGTTTTTTGCACCCACTCCAAACATTGCAACTCTAGTTTCCAAAGCAAGCCTCTCAATAAGCTTTTCGACCTCGCCACTTGACTTTAATGCAGCCTGCGCAAATGGCGCCGCCAAACCAACCAAATCTGAGCCCAAACGAATCGCCTTTGCAATATCAATGCCTGTTCTAATTCCCCCACTACCAAGAACAGTGACTTGTGAACGGTGACTGGTGGATAGCTTTGATTTAAACTCATTACACATTCGGATAGACTCAGTAGTAGGAATTCCCCAGTTGCTGAAAAGCTCGCCCAACTGCTTATCCGCTTTTCCGCGCAATCCTTCGACTACTGCCCAGTTGGTCCCGCCCCAGCCAGCCGTATCAAAAATGTTAACCCCGATATCATAGAAGCGTTTGACAACTTCGTAAGATAAACCAAAACCAACCTCTTTGATAATAATAGGTACGGAAAGTTTCTTGATGATTTTTTCAAGCTTTGGCAGCAAGTTTTCAAAGTTTCTATCGCCTTCGGGTTGAATTACTTCCTGAATCGGATTAAGGTGCACCGCCAACACATCCGCCTCTATCATATCAACTATCTTTTGAAATTCAGCCAAACCAAAACCATAATTAAGTTGAACCAATCCTACATTGGCAATAAGCGGAATGGCCGGGGCATATTTCCTGACTTTGAAAAGCTTTACGTACTCAGAGTGCTCGATAGCTATTCGCTGGCTACCAACACCCATCGCAATGTTGAACTTCTGAGCAGCTTTAGCAAGATTTCTATTAATGTCTTGCCCACGCTCTACACCCGCCGTCATGCAAGAAATAAAGAATGGATAATTGACCTTTTTGCCCAAGAAGGTGGTCGTTGTGTCGATTTTCTCAAAGTCAACTTCAGGTGCGGCATTATGAACGAAACGATAGTTGTCAAACCCGGTATTCCCCACCTGAGCAGTGTCAGACAAGGCGAACTTAAGATGATCCTTCTTGCGTTTGGTAATTGAAGTTTTAGCCACTAATTGAAAGTATACTATAACCCGTTACAAAACCCATCTTTTTAAGATAACGAACAAATCATCAAAAGTTAAAGCTAACCTAACTTGTCGCCATCATCTGGTCCCACTCCGCCGGGAACAATACCATTCACCTTAGTCACTTGTCGTTGTGCTCTTGATACATAATCTCGAGCTTCCAAATCTTCCGGCTTCCATTCGGAGTGGCCAACTTCAATCGTGGTACCATCATTACCCGCCGGAGCTGGTCTGTCACCTGCAAAATTATCAAACATATTATCTACAGTCATAAAATCACCTCGCCTTCTGAAGGAAGCATTTTAGCAAACTGTCGGTTTTCAAACACTCTCAAGTTTTGAAGCAAAAACTTTAAGGGGAAATACTGGGAAAGCCGTGAGGATACGCGAAAGTTTTTGGTCACCCGTAATAAACCGCCAGAGCCATTCGATGCCAAATTTTGCAAAAATTTTTGGCACTGCTCGCCTCTTGCCTGAAATATAATCAAATGTACCGCCAATTACCATTGTTCCTCCAACTTTCAGTCTATCTTGCCATCGGTACATCCATTTTTCCTGTTTTGGAGAACCAAATCCAACAAAAAGTAAATGTGGTTTAAAATTATTAATACGCGCTACCACTCTTCTTTCTTTTACTTTATTATCTTTTGTTATCGGTACACCGTCATTTGCCAATACCGGGCCGGTCAAAGACAATAGTTTTACTTTTTTGTAGCTTCTTAACAATATTTCCTCAGCTTTTCGTGCTGAATCAATATCACCCAATAAAGCTACCTTCCACCCTTTTTTATTTGCAACTTTAACTAACTCAATGAATAGATCCCTGCCCTTAATTACTTCCAGCTCACTCTCTACCCATTCCTTGTTAAGTACGGTCATAAAACCCACAAGTAATCCTTGGAAAAAAATAACTGGAAATCGTAATAAATTATTTTTAGGTGCCGTAAATCTTAAATACTTTGCAGCCTGTGATACTCCTATTGCATCACAAACGGCTATATCAGATGAATTTAAAATACGTTTAAACTCAATATCCTTTTGAGCAAGCATTATTTGCTCGGGATTGGGGGTTGTTATCACAAAAGATTTAAATCGTGTGCTTGTACCGAAGTCGTTGAGCCTGGATTGACAAAATCTTAGCACTGAGCTAGTCGAAGTGCTATCAATTCTCACTCCTAAGATTGTGAAGATTTTACGGCCTATCTTTTCCATTTTAGTGTTTAAAAAGACTATTTTTAATAAGTTTCTGCCGGCATTGATAGTCTAAAATTTATCCCAAATAGATCCAAAGCTAGATAACTTTCCCTTAATGGTACACCAAAATCAAATTTTCTAACAGTTATCATATTTTTCTATGACCTATATTATCTTAAGTATTTAGTTATTTTTAAATAATTTCGGCTACATTTTAGCCACTATTTGCATCAAACTAGAGGATATTATTATTAATAACAGAATATTAAATAATCAACAAATCGTATAAATATTTGATACAGTACACAAGTACGATAATTTCATACTTATCCTCAATTTATCCTCATTAAGTAATATTTTTTGTACAAATACTATAGTTCTCTTGTATTATTATAAATTAAAATTGTAAAGAAGATATTACATACCGTTTCCTATCTATTTACAGAGTAAGTAAATAATGATTTACAAATCCCATAATAGTAATTTACCGCTTTGTGATTATGCTTCTCTTCCAAAGTTCAATGTTTTCCATAACGACTGCC
>CAYTOP010000051.1:0-8344 GCA_964439585.1 uncultured Gammaproteobacteria bacterium | reverse complement strand
GGGTTTGTGTAATCAATTGGTCGTGGGTTCGAATCCCTCCCCCGGAGCCACATAGGATTATTAGATGCTTGAACAAGCAAGTCAAACGGAGAATTTAGCTCGTAGAGTAGATTTTCTCCTTTTAACTTACAGTTCTTAAGTAAAAAGCTCAAAAGTTGCCGTTTTTCAGGCACTTTAGAACTTTCAAATATTTCAAGAGACCTTTTAGCCAGACTGAACACCTTATCTGCCGTTAAATAAAACTCTTCGTCTGCTTTCGAATGGGCATCCATATTTTCAAAGATTTCTGCTTGTTTTTCCTTGCAAGCTTTAAACTTCTTGTCATACATTTCTTGCGTAATACTACCGTCCAGCTTATCCTCATACATTTTGCTTATGCGGTTTTCAATTAAATCATATTCTGTTTTAAGGACAGTCATATTGGTTTGATGGTATCTCAGCTCATTTCGTCCAATTTTCTTAAGTTCTTCAGTCAGACCATCTAAGGTATCTTTAGGCAGTTGGAGGGCTTTTAAGGTATCATAGATGGGCTTCAGGAGCTCTTTCTCTGGCATCCATACCCTGTCGCACATACCCTTGTAATTAGTGCAACTGTAATATATATACTTGCCCTTCTTTATTTCAGGTGTAATCAGGCATCCGCATTTGTCGCATCGGATAAGACCTCTAAATATGAATGGCTTAGCTAATGCCTTGAATGGCTTCTTGTGGTAGCTGGCAGTTACCGATTGGCACTTATCAAAAAGCCATTGGGGAATAATAGGTTCGTATCTGTGTGGGTATTCTTTGCCTTTGATTTTCATTAACCCGTAATAAAAGGGGTTCTTTAAAGTCCTGTGTATGAGACTGGTGGTTAGTTTCTTGCCAGTTCTTGTGGTAAATCCTATTTTGTCCATCTCTTGTTTGATGCTTTTAATAGAATGTTGTCCAGCCGAATAAAGCTCAAACATCCGAACTATTGAATGGGTTCGGTCGGGGTCAGGGACTACAGTTTTCTTGCCATCTGGCAAATCTTGGTTGATGTAACCAATTGGAGCCATTCCAGCCCACTCCCCGTTTCTAATTTTAGTTTCGTTAGCCCTTTTCACACTATCGCTAATGGCATCAGAGTAGTATTTGGCTAAACCCAGGTTCATACCAAAGTGAAACTTTTCTGTTGCAGATATATTGGGTGTAATGATGAGATTATCTGAAGCAAAATGAAGTTCTATCTTATCCTGCATTGCCATCTCATATAAGATGGCAACTCGTTTGTCGAAGACATTGCGGGAGAACCTATCTACCTTGTCAAAACAGACAACGATTTTTTCTTTGGCGGTTTTCAAGAAATCTAAAGCCGTATCAAAGTCATCACGCTTGGTTTTATATGCACTTTCATCGATGCTAAATGTTTTTACAATTTCGAAGCCTCTTGCTTTGCAGTAAATCTTGAGGCGTTCTATTTGAGCTGGTAATGAGTTACCCGCCTCTTTTTGCTCTTCTGTAGATACTCTGGCAAAAATAACTGCTTTCATAAATTATTTTCTTTTGCAATTTGTAGGTATAAGCGGTTGACCTCTTTGTCTACATCGCGCATTTTAGACTCATTCTTATAGTCAAGATGAGCTTCCTTCGATAGGTTAACAAGTTCTTTGTGTGCACTATTGTTGTGGTCATACTTGGGGATATATACAGGGGGTCGAATTTTAAAGGTTCGACTGTCTGAGGATAATAGCACAAATTTTTGTGTGATAGGGGCATTTAGGATGGCGCAAATGAAGTGGGCTTCGTCGATTGTGATAAATCCTCCCTTGGCATCTTCGCAGATAGATACGGCGTGGTTTTGAAAGAGCGGATGTCTTACCCCACCCCATTCAGTATCCACGTCGGACACGACCACAGCCTGCCATTTTGTGTTGTCTCGAAAACAGACATAATTATTTGCAAAGCTGTAAGCCCCCACTCTTGCTAAGGCGTAAAATTCCTGCTCTTTTTTGCCAATAATCTTTGCATTATATTCTGTTTGATTTTCAAACATCTTTTTGTAGTTTACGAAATAGGTGGCGAGTAAGGGGCTTTCTTCTTTTAATGTTTTGAGATTCAAAGGGACACGAGTGCTAACCCCATTATCGTATGGGAATGGAACAACATAATTGTCGTCTGTGTTGAGATGATATCTTTCAATATCGACACCCTTGATTAGGGGGTGTAGGTATTTTTTTTCTACTAAAATAGTTTGCTGACCTATCTTATACTTCGACTTTTGATTTTGATAATTGTTAAGATATACTTTCCCAGCTGGGGCTTTTATCTCTAAATCGGCTTTGAACAGAAGGAGCTCCTGCGGATAGAATTCGATACCCTCTCTACCCAAATAATAAGAGCTACCCGAGATTGAATTGAAATCTTGTATGTCAGATTTGTTGTTAGCATAAGTAAAAGCCGTGTTTTCATTATTGCACTGACCAAGATACCCTTCTTTTTTAATAAAGAATTCTTTTACATTTTCAAACTTAGAGTAATGATTGATTTCCTCAATCGGCTTTGTAGTGTTCTTCTTGTAAATCTCTAAGTTAATACCTTTCTTGTAGTCAGTTTTTTTACTTGATATAAAGTAGGTTAAAAACTTATGCTGGACAGGCTTGAAAGGATGACCCGCTCCTGTCCAATCAACAATTTTTTGGAAGTAAAATCTTGTGCCATCTGAAATATAAAAATTCCTAAAACCCTCATAAGTCTGTTGGAATAGGAGATTCTGTGGCATCAAGAAAGAAAGCACCCCGTCTTTTTTTAGCCAGTTATCAACAGCGACATTTGCAATAAGAGCACAGATATTGAGATTAATACCCCCAGTAATACCGTCGCCTGAGAATAAGTGTCTTTCGATACAAAGAGATTTCACCCTTTCTCGATAACCCTCAGGTAGGCTTTTCCAGTCAATCCAGGGCGGGTTGCCGACTATCAGGTCAAATTTGCCGAGATTGGCGGTGGTAAGAAAATTCGTAACAATACGAGCCCAGATACCATTCCATTCATTCTTCTCGAGTTCAACGAATTTACTGGACAAATCCTTGATATTTGAAATTATATCGTTGTTAATGTCCGTCTTACTTACTAAAGCAACTATTTTATTAAAAACCGCCTTTTCATCTAATGATTTTATATCTTGTTCGATTGCAGTCATTGTTCTTGAAAATAGACCAGAATCAGCCACTGCACTTTTGGGTAAGGTAACGTCGAGATATCCTTTAAGGGTTTTGATTTTGTAGTTTAAGCAATCAACACCTGAGACCTTAGTTTCTTCTGGAACATATGAGGAATCGCCCAGGTAAACTGGGATTTCTATGTCTCCATTCTCAGTAATCAAATGAGCGATATTGATAAAGTAGTTTATTCTACAAGTCAGCACTGCTAACGGGTTAAGGTCGATTGCCTTAACACGATTCAATATGTTTTTTAAGCGATTCTCTTTGCTGTTGTCAGATGCTTCTTCATTAATAATTTTCTCAATCAGAACAGTTATAAATGTTCCAGACCCAGCACAAGGGTCTAACCCCCTCCAATTTGGCTTATTACCCAACATTTCGATTGTCTCTGTAACAAGGTGGTCGGCAAGCCAAGCTGGTGTATAGAATTCACCCAAACTATGCCTAACTTTTAATGGGATTATTTGTTCATATAGTTCTTTAAATAAATCTTGAGCACGGGTTTCTTCCTGAGATAAAATCTTGTCTTCATATTTTGTAAGAGTATGAAAGGTTTCTTTAACTATTTCATAAATGTTGTCGCTCCATTGACCAGGTGATGCATACCAAGAGAAAAAGTCTCCCTCAAGGAGATTAGTGATACCCAGAGACCTAAAGACAGCACCATCTTCAAGTGTTTCCATTTGCTTCTGAATTACGGAACTGTTGCTGACAGCCAGCTCGTTGAATTGAATGATATTTTTCTTGAACTTAATTTTGCTTGTAACCTTATAGGCAATTATTTTGATAATTATTGCATAAGCCGTTTGTAGAGAATATAGGGCTAAATATTCTTCTGCATTGGTCTTGATTTTGATACCCAAACTCTTTCCCAGTGCATATCTTCTTTCTTCAATAGCTAATTGTTTAGACTTGTCGTTGTGAGCAAGTCTAAACAATTCTCGCCACTCCTCAAAAAGCATCAGAGTTTTACCAGTAGCCTTACTGTTAAGGGTGTCAAAAAGAATTTTTGCCAACTTCTTTGATAGAGAGCTATCAAGAGGTTCACAAAAATCTTTGACAAGGTTTTTTGAATTAAGAGCTACTAAGTCAAGGGTTAGTATCGACCTGATTATTCTATCTAAATATCTATCCGAGATTTCCCCCCAAGCTTCCTCATAAATTTTACCGTGTTCGCATCTTATAAACTTTAAAATAATCCCGTCTGTAACAAGACCGAGATAGTCGTTCTGATTTTTTGCATATAAACCAGAAAGATAGTCAGTTAATTGTTGCTCAGCGCTATCTTTATATGCTTTTGTTTTTAGCTTACTCGGGTGCTTGAATTCAATAATAAAACCACCATACTTGCTGTCTATCCTTCCTTTGGTTATGTGCCGTTCAGTATTAACCAACTTTTCCTTCTGGGGATAGTATTTAATGCCTAAGTGGTCAGACAAAAAGGCAAATAAGTTTATTTCAAAAACACTTACAACAGTAGCTTCATTTTCTGCCGTCTCTGAGCCTCGGCGTATAGACAAAGCCAAATCGACAAGCTTTTCTCTGTATTCAATAGTGTCTAAGAAACTAAGGTTTTTGCTTTCCATAAGTGTTCTGATGCAAGAATTGGCTAAAAGTTTTTTTGTCGACTCTATATTCTTTGCCGAATTTATAGACCTTTAACTTGCCAGCTTTTATATAGCGGTAAATCGTCATTATGTTGACTTGCAGTTTCTCGGCTAAATCTCGGGCTGTGTAGAAATCCTTGTTCATAATCCTATTCTATATTAATTATTATACTTTACAATGCTTTACATATCCAGCTTTAGTTTGAATGGTTTAAATTCGTCAATCTGAGCAATGATTTGTTTAACCCATCCGTCATATTGGGTGGGGGATTTATTGAGGTTTTTTAATTCTTTTACAATGCGAGTCCAAGTGCGAGGGTTGGCTCTGTTGTCCAGCATTTGTCGCATTTCTCTTATGCCAGTTTCATCTTTAGCTAAGAGACATAAACCCGTGAGAAAGATGGCTTGTTTGTGTTTGATTCTCGGGTAATTAATCAGAAGGGTGTTAAGAATTTGCTTGGGCTTGTTATCGCTGGTAAAAATAAATAGGTTGTGATTAGCTATTAGCTCTTGCCAGTAGTGTTTCACTACTTTTTGAGAAGTTTCTTCACAAAAAACGTCTTTAAATGTGGGGTTCTTGGGGCATCCGAGTTTTTGGAATAAAGAATTGAGTTTGCGCCTATCAGCAATGCGTATTTCCACCCTAATAATTTCAAGTCTTTGTTCTTTGGCTTGTTCAAATAAGGAGCGTTGAATATAGTTTTGGTCTTTATCTATGGCACGGTTTTTGGTCTTTTGGATGTCTTGAATTTTGTCGTAAAAGACAAAGGAATTAGAGGTGGCATAGTATTGCAGGGATTGTCCATCGTTCTGAAACCCGTGTCGTGTAATATCCAGCTTTTTAGATATGTTAACCTTCATCAGCTCTTTGATTACAAAGCTCGGGGTATAGCCATCTCTAAGCTCAATGTTTTTAGAGTAGTGGACAGCAGATACCTGCGCAGTGGCTAACAGAGGTTTTAGTATGTTAACCCCGATATCTCTAAGACTGCTGGTCAGTCTCTCAAGCACGATATCAAAGTCGCTGTCGGATAATTCTTCGAGGTTGTTGCCATAGAGTAATTTAGGAGCGGAGAACTGAATTGTTAATGCCTGTTCTATATCGCCGTTATTTGTCCATCTTTTCGTTAGGGTTAGGCAGGGTCTATAGAGGTGTAGCTTTTTGTCTTCAGCAGTTGGGTTGTTTGTGATTTTACTCAGGGGTTTTTCATACTTGATAAACTCATCAGCGTTTTTGTTGAATTTATCAGGTTTTGAGATGTAGTATTGCCCTTTAGGAATTTTTAGGACGACTGTGTCTATCATTGCGTTTATATTTTTGGGGGTTATTGCGTTGGTCAACTTTTAAGAGAATTGTCATAAATTGGACAAGATTGCCCCAGTCCTCAGGGGGGATGTTTTTGAGGGGTGGGTTGCGGATATAAGCTGTGTTTTTGTTGTCCATCTTCCTTAGAGTATCCGAAGAATCGCCTCCAAAATTTTTTTGTGATAGCTTTGTGATAAAAGATTAGAGGATAATAAAAAACCAGTCTATTAACTGGAAATGTCACAAAAGTTGTAAATATTTTGTGATTTTACACCCTTCTTTTTCTTGCCCTAATCCTATTGCGCTCTCTGACACAGTCTTGGTTTTCTGGTGTATCGAGGCAATATTTTCTTTGATATCCGAATGGCAATATCTTGTGACAATTGTTGCAAAATGAGGATGCCTTATATAGAGCTACCACTTCTTCTACAAATAGGCTTTCTAAGTCCTGCACTATAACCACCTCAATTTTTTTAGAGGGTTTTTGAGTTCTTTCGGGCAATGTTATGTCCGCCTCTTCCGTCCGTGGAGTAATCATTCCGTTGTTATCACCTCTGTCCAGGGCTTCCCATAAGGGAGAATATGGGATGGTTAACCTAAAAGATTTAGGCGTAGTGGAAGCTCTATATCGTTCCCATTTTTCAACGTTACCAGTAACGATTTCCTGATATATTTTGTAAGCTTCTTCGGCTGTTTTTTCATAGTCAAGATATCCAATAAAATTAAGCCCGAGTTCATCCCCTGCTTTTTTTGAGTCCTGTCGGTGGTGATATAATTGCCAAAAGAAGGGTATCTCACCCATACCTGAGTAGCTGTATAATCCCAAGTCACACAGGTATCCTTCGGAGCGGTAGAGCGTCCCTGTTGATAAAAACGGCTTGATTGCACCAGCCAAATTATCGCACCAGTCCTCAGGTGCGTTGAGTTTTGGAAACCTTGCCAGAACTTCTTCATTGTATTGATAGCCCACCTCATTAAATCGTAAATGAAGTAGGTTAATGTCTAATGGGGAAGTTTGTAGGGTAGTAATTAACTCATCCCACAATAATTTCTCTCTGGTTTCAGAGAAGTCGCTATCGTGTTTATCCGAGACCCTCTTAATAAAAATCAGATATCGTATTGGAAATTTATCTGGAAAATTCTTATTCATATTGTTTGCCAATCCTTTACTTTAGTTTACAACAATAAGTCAGCAGACCTATAATGTAGGGGATGTATAAGCGAAGAAGACAGTCAGAACCGAAAACCGAGGCAAGTATTTGCCTCTGTAGCTCAACGGATAGAGCAACTGTCTTCTATACAGTAAGTTGAAGGTTCAAGTCCTTCCAGAGGCACCAAGTGCGTAACTACCAATAAGGCTCACTCCTGTGGATAAAGGGCTATTGACTTCGGTTTATCATACAGTGTAGTATATAAGCATTAAGTCCTTATCGTAACTTCGGTTGCGGTAAGTAACGAATGCGTCTTCTGACGCATTTGTTTTGTAATGATATAGTGGGTTTATGATAAGAGTAGTAGTTTTTATAGACAATAGTAACGTTTTTAAATTACTTGATACCCTAAAAGGGGTTAATCCTCGTGTGTGGTGTAAACAATACAACCCTCTTATATTGGCAGAGAAGTTAGCTGGCAATAGGCAGTTAGATAAAGTGCTGTTTTATTGCACTCCTCCTCCTCAAGGTTTATTAAGACGTGAGCCAGACAAGTATTCTGCTCAAACCAGCTACTATGATAAAGTTTCCAAACTACCCAAAGTAGAGGTTAGGTTTGGCACTTTAACGAGCAATGATGGAAGCCTCTATGAAAAAAATCTGGACACAAAACTGACCGCCGATGTGATACTAATGGCATCGAATAACCAATATGACCACGCCATTATTGTTTCAAATGATGGGGACTTTGTAAGTGCTGTGGAAGGAGCAAAGCAACAGGGCAAGAAGGTGGAGATTGGTCATTTTAAGATGAAGGTGTCAATGGATTTAAAAAAATCTGCCGATATAACAAGACGATTAAGACCATCATACTTTACTCATATTGATGATGGCTTTATCTCACCAAGTGATAAATGAGCCCCAAACAAGCTCTTAGCAAGGTGTCAAAACGGCATTTTCATACATTTTTAAGAACTCATTGTGTTCCAATTCCTGTTTGATTGCCTTCCAGTCTACCTTTCTAAACTCGTCCACCCAGGGGAGCCACATAGAAGCTAACCGTTGCTTTTTATTGGCATTAGCGTATAGTACCAG
>CAYTOP010000050.1:0-8418 GCA_964439585.1 uncultured Gammaproteobacteria bacterium | reverse complement strand
CTCACCACCCCCCAAGGTATCGAGATAAGGATTAACAATTGCTGCTTTCATTTTTTCAATCTTCACTTATACGCAAGTCGCCAGCTTTGCTTGTTTGCATTTCCCACAATTTAGCGTAAGAAATAAATCTACTCCACATCTGGTAAAACGCATATAATATTCCTTGTGGACCGTCCAAACATCCTCGCTGGTATACCAATCGATACCAGAGCTCAGTAAGCATAATACGGAAAAAACGCCATCCAACCATTTTTGGATGACCAGCATCATTTAACAATTTGGCTTCAATTGCCGACCAGTCATTAGTTTTAACTACCATTTCTTCCAAGTTGTCGTGTTTTTTGTGAATAATCGGATTTTCCAGGAAGCCAAGTTCGCCATCAAATTGCGGCTCCTCATGTAGTTTACCTGTCCAGCGGTTAAGTTTGTCCCTTATAAATAATCTTTTTACATAGTCTGGCCACCACCCCCCATGCTTCAAAACTTTGCCAAAAATGATGTTGGTTCGTGGAATAGCATAGGCAGTGTAGTTATTATTAGTCAGTCCAACCACACTTCTTACTTCCTTGGCGAGTTTTTGACTTATCCTTTCATCTGTATCCACATAAAATACCCATCTACCACCCGCTCTTCTTAGACCTTCATTTCTCCACTGACTGTAGCCTCCGCCGTTAAATCTATAAACTTTACAACCTTTTTTTTCTGCAATCGAAATCGTATTGTCGGTTGAACCCGTATCTACAATAATAATTTCATCAACCCAATCAATCGAGTTTAAGCACTCTAACAATTTATCTTCCGAGTTTTTCGCAATTACTATAGCATTTATATTATTCATAACAGTTTTAACTTACCCAACTTCCTCTATCAAACTTTCCTAAATAATAATCAACCACTCCCTTTCTCTGCCATTTTCTCCCTCTTACGACAAATCGGATACTTTCTCTAAAGAGTGCAGATCTTGTTCTGAAAGTTGCATATCGCGAGCCAAATAAAAGTCGATTTCTTGTTATGAAATAGTCGTTTAAGTCACTACCAATTCCAGAACTCTGTGCAACCTTATGCCAAATCTTCATGCTTGGAACAAAGAATATTTTCCAATTCTTTCTCCTAAACCGCATTGAAAGATCGGTGTCTTCCAAATACATAAAGTAGTTCTCATCGAAAAGACCAACGTCGCTTAGTGCAGAACACCGGATAATCATACAGGCACCAGTTGCAAAATCGATTTCACATGCTTTGTCAAACTGACCACTGTCCACCTTGTCTACTCCGATGTTTTTACCATAAATATTATCCCAATCTATTTTTCCTCCAGCATACCAAATCACCTTACCTATGTCAGACTCTTTGTATCTCTTTTTATGAAACTCATATCCTGGGGCAAAAAATATTTTAGGCGAAAAAATACCTACGTCGGGATGATTCTTTTCAAATGTCAAAAATTTTTCAAATATATCTTCTGCAACTAACGTATCGTTATTAATTACAACTACAAAGTCGGCTCTTTTTGCCATAGCGTAACTTAACCCCACATTGTTTCCAGCAGCAAAACCCAAATTGGTAGTATTTTTTAGCAATAAGCCATTTATATTTTTAGATTCGAACGATAGTTTCTTTAAATATTTTTTAATGACTATTCGCGAATCATCTGATGAACCGTTATCAACCACCAGCAAAGTCAACTTAAAGTTGGAAATTTTTGTTTTAGACAAACTTTCCAAACATTCCAAGGTATCTCTTTTTCGGTTCCAATTTAATATGACAACGAAGATATTAATCATGTAGTTATTAGGAGATTTTAAGTTTTCTTTTAATTCTGTGTTTGAGCCCGCCAATCTCGTGCAATAAAGTATCCGCCTCCCAATAATGAACCTCACTTTCTGCGTTTTTCAATTCATCGACTACATCTTTAATGTGGGGATTACTTTTTGTAAACCCAGACAGTTGCCAAACCTTTAGGTATAACGTCAACTCAGAAAAAGATTGCAAAAGAGAAAGTGCAAGGCCGTGAATACCATCCCGATAACCTCCACCCTGAAAATATCTACTTAAAAATTCAGCGCTAGGCTTATGGATAAGGTCTACCCAGTCAAACTTATAACCCTCTTTTACCAAATTTTTTGCATGCTCTGAAGTATATCTGTTGAGTCTATCGAGGTATTGCTCAACGGTTTCGTAATGATGATGAACTATCGCTAAGTCTTCTTTATCATCAAAATCCTTACCTATACCAGTAGTCATAGGAACTGAGTGAATGACCTCGCTCCATGAAACACACCCCTGCTTAAAAAGTCGAATATTGTAATCTGGCCACCACCGAGAATGCTTTATCCACTTGCCAAAAATGAAATTTTTGCGGGGTATCCTAAAATAATCTGCTTCTTTACTTTTGATAACGCGCGCTATCTCAGCTTTTAAGTCGGCTGATAATTCCTCGTCGGCATCCAGAATTAAAATCCAATTTCCCGAGGTTTTTGAGATTGCATAATTTCTAGCAGGCTCGACATAACCAGCTCTGGGGTGTTCAAATACTTTAGCTCCAAATTTTGTCGCAATCTGAGTAGTGTTGTCGTCAGACTTCATATCTACTACTACAACTTCGTCAGCAAAACCTTTTATTGAGGCTAGCGCCCGTGGCAAATTTTTCTCCTCGTTGAGAGTATTTATTACTACTGAGATTTTATCCACTGCCTAATTTTAGCACGAAACGGCGTGTAAATTGGAATGCAAACAAGTTTATAGCGGCTATTTCAAAACCTTACGATGTTTGAAATCATGTTTGACGAAGTCATTCGCCCCTACAATCCCCATCTTCAAAAGATAGGCGTTGAAATGGGCTGTAACTATACCGCACATTGAAACGCAACTCATTGTGCAACTTTGTAGATTGAAACTTCGCTATTTTCAAAAATTTTGTGAGATTGAAACTGTAAATCTTTATATTTTTCCTGCACTGAATTAAGCACATAAACATAAGAACCGTGCTCTTTGTCAAGTAACTCCAATTTACCATCATAGCTAAAATCTTTAAAAAATCTATCTACTTTATCCCGACGAGTTCGCCAATCATATCCAGTAATCTCCAGATTTACTTGATCCTCAAGGAACGTTTGATGATTAGAAAGTGCCGAAACATATGCCGTCGATTCATACAAGTAAAGTGACCTCGGAGGATTATTAACTGCTAAGTCAGCCGCAATTTTATCAAAAGGTTGAGTAAAAACTACGCCATCCGGTTGATCAGACAAGAATTTCAGCGCTTGGAGTTCTTCGTTGGAAATCTTTGCAGGTGGTCTAGAGGGTAAATAGTTATATATAAGTGTTCCAACCGAAGTTGGAATAGTAAGCAACACAACAGTTAAAGTAATTATGACTGGCAATAATTTGTGAGACCGCTCAACTAGTTTACCCAATTCGATACCTGCCAAAATACCTGAAAAAATAAGCGAGTAGTACAAAAACTGGATTGTGTTCCATGGTGTCCCAGATTGGATAAAGAGAAGTGGGATAACTATACCAGCAATAATAATCGTTACGACCAAAACATCAATGTACTGGTAGTCAAAGCGATGGGCAGCCTTTTTGACAACGAAAAAAAAGCCAATTAGCCTTGTACCAAAATTTCCTATAAGAAAAATTAATAGCGCAAATCCATAAGCTGCAACGCCTTTTACAAACATACCAGCTGATTTGTAATTAATTAACGCTTCAGCCAACCTCGGCCAATAAAATCTATCGGGAGATGAGAACAAAGTTTCCAAAAACCAAAAAGGAGTAAAAATTACTTGACCATCGACACCACCATCTAGTGGAGAAAAAAGTAATATCGACAGTATCGTACTTGTTAAAAAAACTTTCAAAACTGAAGTACCCTGTCTTTTCAACATTGCCCAAATACCACCCGTAAGCAATGAAAAAATAACCAAAAATCCCGCATAAACCTTAATCTGTATAAGAACTCCAAACAAACAGGAAGCAAATAAAAGCTGTTTTTTATTTTTGTTCTTTAGGCCAATTAACAAATAATATAGCCCGCAAAAAATAAATATTAAAGAAAGCGCGAATGGTGGATTAACAAGAGTTGAAATTGCCTGCTGCGACCAAAACAAAGACTCACCACCAATTTGTTGAGATCTAATAAGAGTTACCAGCCAACCAAAACTTCCACCAAAAAAAATAAAGAAGGTAGCCCAAAAAGATTGCGGTCTAGATTTTGTCCAAACAAATACAAATCTATAGCCTGCATAACCGACAAGAAAAGACAAAATAGGTGGAATAATTTGAAAATACAAATTTACAACAGGAATAAAAGTTATCTTATGAAGCATCGCAACAATAAGATCAAAACCTATATGGTAGTTTCGAATATTCTCACCGGCAAATACCGGTATTTGCCAAAGTCCTTTAGCAAATGAATTTATCAAAGCCATATGCCATATACCATCATGTCCATTCGGGCCCCAAAAGCCCATACCGTAGCTGTAAACCAAACCGCTCTTGATCATGGTTAGCGACCAGGAAAGTGCGCCAATCACGACAAGAGCAAAACTTTTCGAAGACAATTTAAGATTATTCTTTATAATTTGCATAGAAGCTTGTTTATTGCAAGCACTGTTATCTTTTAGTTTCCTTTCGCAAATGTCGCTTTAATACCTTTTTTTGCATCTACTAAAATAGATGACCCAACTAATGCATACATAGAAAGCGTATAAAAAATTGCTCCCAAACCACCCAGTATCCATATGGCGTGAATATTTACTGGAAGCAAACCTTTAACCATGATAAGTATTACACTCATGACCGCCGTGCCTATTGCTGGCCGAATGACGCTTTCGTAAATCGAGAAGTGTATTGTTTTATATACTAAATAGACTGCGACAATTGAGCTGGAACCCACCAACGCATATGCGGCTGCAGCTCCGTTAACACCATATTTAATTGATAACGTTGGTACCAAAGCCCATGTTAAAACCGTCCACATAATCATTAATTTAAAGGTTGTCTTAATTTTCCCTATAGCATTAAGCAGATTTGTAAGCTGTGTTGTAGCAGCCGCAAAAATGGTATTTATACTTATTAAGGAAAGTGGGATTAATGCAGGCTCCCATTTTTCGTAGCGCGGTATTATTTTAACCAGAATTGGTGCAAGTATTAATAACCCAACCGTTGAAGGAAAAACCAAAAAACAAACAAAAAAAATTGACCTAGTGATGCTTCTCTCAAGATGGATTTTTTCATCTTGCATCCTGGAAAATGCTGGAAATGTTACTTTCAGAACGTGGTCCATGAAAAGCCTCAGTGGAGTATATGCCCATTTTTGAGCCCATCCCAACAGTCCGATTCCACCCGATCCTAAAATACCACCCAAGAAAGCCGTCATGCCGTCGTCTTTTATTGTAGCCAAGAGAGAGTTTACTTGATAGGGAACACCGAATTTGAGAAGTTTCGAAAGTGAAGCTTTTGAAATCTCAATACCCGGAAGCCAAGGTTTCAATATATACATAGCAACCAATCCGACAACCCCTCTTGCCAATACTGAATAAGTGAAACTCCACACCCCGAATCCTCGCCAAGCAAGGTAAACTGCTAAAACGTTATAGACTAAATTCTCCAATACCTGGGGAATTACCAATTTGGGAAAATTAAGTTCGCGTTCCAGAAGTACAGACGGAATAGTTTTTAATGAAGACAGAAAAAGCGAGGTTCCCAAAGCATAGAGTAAAAATTTGCTCTCATACGACAAATCGTAATATTTTTGTAAATATGGAGTGGCTAGAAAAAGCAAAGCAAGCAAAATAAATACTAGAGCTTGTTGAATCGTAAAAGTAGTTTTCAAATCAGAATCTGTTACCTTTTCTTTCTTTTGAATTAGAGCTGCGGCTAGCCCTACATCTGAGAAATAAGCTAAAAAGTTAACTATTGCTGAAACTATCCAAAATATCCCAAATTGATCCGGGGATAAAAAGACTGTTAGAAAACCGGTTGCTATTAGTGAAATGAAGCTCAGCAAAAAAGTACGACCAGTAAGAATAGCCACACCACGTACGGCTCTTTCTTTAACGGTTTCTAAAGTTATTTCTGTGGTTGGGTCCAGGTGCTCTTCTTCCGTAATATCTATACTTGCCACGCTTCCAATTGTAACATCTTAAAAAGTCCAAACCAACCTAGCTAATTCGTTTTTGACTTAAATGAGATTACGCGAGAAAGTGCGTAAACCCAAGAGGCAACAGCTAAAACCGATAAAATCTTGACTACAAAAAAATTGCTACCGGTGACAAAGCTATCCAATATACCATTAGTTCTTCTGTAAAACGACCACACAAGATTTATAAAAAACACTAATGAAAGGGTGACTAGTGGAAAAGCTAAATTCTTTTTGATAAAAAGTAATATCCCCAAAAATATAAACGCGGCGTAAAAATAACGCTCAAGCATATTTGACATGAATAAAAAGCTGCCAGCCCCCACCAAGAATAGTGCAATGAAATAGGAACTTTTATTTTTCTGCACTTTTATATAATTAATAATATAAAGATTTATACCAGCATAAATTAGCCAGCCAAACAACGTTACATTCCGGAAAATACTGTCAGAAATTAATTTCGCATTAAAGTCAACAAATATCGTATATAAATTAAAAGCTGAAACAGAGAGCATGGCTGCGCCTTTTGATGTTGGGAGCATATTCCTAATAAGCGTTTCGTAAGTAAAAATTAAAATATTACCTCTTGTAAAGGGTATGGTGGCTACAAGGTAAATAATTAAGGAAATTAACAACCCGTAAAATAAACTTAAAGTACGTGAGCCTTTATACAATAGTAGAAAAATAAAAAGCGGTAGGAAAATAATCCATGTCGGTTTTATAAACAAGCAAACGAATAATGCAGGTAATGAAACCCACGCTTTGTTATAATAAAGCATCACAAAAGCAAGCAGTCCAAAGAAGCCGATCAGACTTTCTGTCTGACCCCAAATAGATGATACAAAAATGCTAACTGGATTAAACAGATAAAAACACATTCCATATATTCCCTTTTTCCAACTTTTTGTAATATCTGCAACAATTTTAAAAATGATCCAGCTAATTCCGACATCTGCCAATATTCCTGGAAGTTTCAAGAGAAGAAAATAACCTTGTCCATACTGAAAAGGGTCTAATGTATCAGCTCTACCAAACCAAATAATAAAAACAGCAGGGATGACTTTTATTGAATTGTGGATTTGTGCCAAAACGTAACGTCGCTCATAAAGCCAAAAGATTCCACCATACATAAGAGAGGAAATGGGTGGGTACGTAGGTCGACTATAATACCAAGTGTTATCAAAATAGAAACTTTTCAATCCCGTTTTCCAAATTTTATCTCCCCATTCTGCAAAAACTTGCAGATCGCCAGACGTGTTGCCGAATTGAGAAAAATACAATCTCAACATTAGACCAAGAATCAAAAGGGCAATAACAATTAACGATCTTTTGTTATTCCAGGTCAAAACCTTACTTTTTTTCACGATATTTCTTTCTCACTGCCAACCAAGTTAAAACTCCAAACGACACCAGTGTTAAACCGTCAGAAAGTTTCCGTAGTGGCGTCTCGGTCCAATAAAATGTAATCTGATGCTCACCCTTGGGAACAGTTATAGAAACTTTACCAAAATCACCTTCCGGCTTAGTTGGTACAATAACATTATCTACCTTACCGACCCAACCTGAAAAATAAAGCTTATGCAAAGTAACTGTAGAATCATCAGTGTTACTTGATACACTAGCATTCCAAGAAACCGGCGAAAGTTCAACAATCTCACTAATCTGTGCACTCTCAGACTCTATTTTATTCTCAGGGAGTTTGTTAGGTTTATCTTTCACCCAATCTGGTAGTAGCAAATAGTCTTCGCTGTAATTTCTGTACTCTGTTGAAACTTTTCCCATTTTGCCATCAATTGATTGATCAGCGAAAAATCTTGAAAGATATTGGTCGTCTGGTTTATTAAATATCTTATTGGGGCGAAAATATGGCACCACATTAATAAGTAGTAAAGCAAAAGGAATAATAAAAAACAACCTATTATTTTTACTTTTACTTCTATCAATAATCAATGCCGCCAAAAAAGAACTAAAAAATGTTGTCAAAAACAAAAGTCTCCACGGAAATTGTACAAATTCATAAAACGGCAATAATTTCCAAAAAGGTAGAGAGCGAATATTCATAAAAAAGATACTCACTATAAAGCCTCCCATTCCCCAAAGTAGCAAAAGCATATATTTTTTGTCCAGTTTGTTTTTCTTTGTAAAAAGTAAAGTACTGGCAAAAAGAATTACAAACAAGTTAGCCAAGCCAATTTGGAAAGAGAGTCCATCATGTGGTCCCCAGACAGAAGTCCCATAACCCCAACTTGGAATAATAAGTTGTTTTATGAAGG
>CAYTOP010000049.1:8516-8786 GCA_964439585.1 uncultured Gammaproteobacteria bacterium | reverse complement strand
ATTAAAAGTTTAGGTAGTGATAAGCAAACGTTTAGAAAGACATTTTCTGAGAGAACTGAAGATGATTTTAGCGATTTGCTCTACAACCTTGAAAATTTTATTTTTCGACTACATGCATATAGAGATAAGATTTGTATCTTCATTAATCTCGTGATGAAAATTGGATATTCCGATTCTGATGTCGGGTTGATTGAGAAGTTATTAAGAAATGATTTAGTAAGTGAATTTCATATTGATACAGAATTGAAAAAATTCCACACGGGTGTATAT
>CAYTOP010000049.1:0-8506 GCA_964439585.1 uncultured Gammaproteobacteria bacterium | reverse complement strand
TTCCGAGCTACTAACAGTAAGGAAATCAATGTCTCATAAAATATATTATTCCGCTTATGACCCGTTTTTTATGCCAGAAACTAGTCCAAAGGATGTTGGGTTTTATAAGGCAGCCCTTGCGTGGAAAAAGAAAGTTAATGAAGAGGTTGGTAAGGCTAATGATTGCATGGAACATGTTTTTGAAATGAATGGAAAGCTATCCGAAAAGTTACTAAAATATTTAGATAGTTAGTGTTTTGTTTGACGTAGAATAAAATCGAGGTTTGGTTATAATGTGGTGTCTGAAGGTAAATCTATTTTTTTTGCGAGCGCAGATTTGAGAGTTGTAAAGCCTAGAAGAGCACACTTCATGCGTACGGGGGAGAAGCCCATTTCCATCGTAGCCAAGAACTTTTCCGGCTTCATTTTAACAAAGTCTTTGACTTTCATGCCCTTTGCGATGATTGTGAGCTGAGAGGCAAGCGCTTTGGCAACTACACAGCTTTGGCAGGTAAAAGCAACTTCTTCGATTTTACCCTTTTTGACCTTGGCCATAATGCGGACCTTATCGCCACACAGAGGGTTAAGTTTAGTTACGTCGATGTCGGGGTTTTTGAGCTCGCCATAGTTTTTTGGATTTTCCCAAAATTCCATCAGAAGTTCGCGGTAGAGTGGATCATCCATGCTGTTTTACGAGATCGAGTAAAAAGTCGATTTTGGTTGCACCTTCGTCAGCTGTAAAGTGGCCCGGACCGTCTTTGGTAATAATTTCCGGGTTTAAGTTTCTTTTAAAAAAGTCGACATTTTTGGAGTAGGGAACCCAAGGATCGGATTTGGAAAATACACATATAAATTTATTTGCTTTGGGTGTTACTTTGGTGAAATCGACTGGTGTGTTTAACCACGGTTCAGCATCCGTCTCTTCTTCGTTTTTGGTAAGGGTGAGATACCACCACGGAGCGATAAGAATGGCTTTGTTTATCTTTTGGCCTCCACCCAAGCGTGCTAGATATCTGAGAATTGTTTGGCAGCCAATTGAATGGCCTATCAAAATGTCATCTGGCCTTGGTTGGCCAATAGTTTTGGTAAGTGTTTCCAGCCACGACTCTATTTTTGGGTGTTCTGTGTCGGGCATTTCGGGAACAAGTACTTCAAATCCAGCTTCAGTTAATGCCTTATTTGCCCATGGGAGCCAGTCTCCGTTTGGGTTGCCACCCCAGCCGTGAATTATAACTATTCTTTGCATTAGTTTATGTTAAAAATTCTTTTCACTTCCATTATACCTTCTGCGAGTTTGTCGATATCGGCTTTGGTGTTGTAGATATAAAGCGAGGCGCGAGCTGTACCATTTACACCAAGTACTTGCATCAAGGGTTGAGCGCAGTGTTGGCCTGCACGGATGGCAATATGGTGCCTGTTTAGGATTTCGCCGACATCGTGCGGATGAACATTGCCTATGGCAAAGGATAAGACTCCAAGTCTGTCTTTTGGTGTAGTTTTGCCAAAGATTTTAACGCCAGCAATCTTTGTTAGCTTTTGGAGTGCGTAATTAGTAAGAGTCTTTTCGTAAGTTTCAATATTCTTCATCCCAAGCTTGGTTAAATAATCTATTGCAGCACCCAGCCCGGCAACCGCTTCTAATCTTCCCGTTCCCGTTTCGAATATAGCAGGGATTTCCGCCCAAGTGGCTTTTTTCTTACTAACAGTTGCTATCATGTGACTTCCTACCATTAGGGGATCCATGTGTTTCAGTAACTCTTTTTTCGCCCACAAAACTCCGACTCCTGACGGGCCTAGCATTTTATGGGACGAGAACACATAAAAGTCACAGCCAAGTTTTTGAACATCAACTGGCAGGTGTGGAACTGCTTGTGCACCGTCAACGAGCACTTTTGCAGCGATGTCGTTTTTCTTTAAAAACTTAACAATTTTGGCGACAGGGTTGACTGTTCCCAGTACATTGGAAGCATGTGTCAGACACACGATTTTTATCTTGTTTTTAGAAATTTCGAATGTCAATGTTTTTTCATAATCTAGGTCATAATTATTGTTAATGGGTAAAAAAACCAAGTTGATGTCAATTTCATCTTTCAGACGCAACCACGGTACAAAATTTGAGTGATGTTCCATCTCGGTTGTAACAACGGTATCTCCCTTTTTCAAAAATTTTTTAGCATAACCGTATGCGACTAAATTAAGTGCTTCTGATGCATTGGCTGTAAAAATTATTTCTTCTGGATGAGGTGCACCAATAAATTTCGCAACTTTTGCGCGGGAATTTTCGAACACTGCTGTTGCTTTTTCTGATAAGTCATAAATGCCGCGGTCGACATTGCTGTTGTACTTGGTGTAAAAGTCGGTTACGGCATCAATGACAGCACGTGGCTTTTGGCTGGTTGACGCACTGTCCAAGTACACTAACTTGGGGTAAGTAACAAAAATAGGAAAGTCCTTTTTACGATTTCTCACAGCCATTTCAGCTTCTTTCTTGCACTAACCGCATCTTTAATCGGAAACTCAGAAAGTAGACTTTCCAAAAAACCTTGAACAATTAATCCAGTTGAAGCCTCTTTTGACAAGCCTCTACTCATCAAATAGAAAAGTTCCATGTCATTGACTTTGCCGACAGTTGATGCATGACCGGCCTTGACGTCGTTTTCGGTAATTTCCAGTTTAGGAACTGCCCGCCCGCCGGCTTGTTCGGAGAGTAGAAGCAAATGTGCTGCAAGCCAGGCATTGGCATGTTTTGCGCCGGGCTCTATTTTTACCAAGCCTTCAAAGTCAACATGCGACGCATCATTCAGGGCACCTTTGACAACTACACGGCTTTTTGTGTCGGGCGCATCGTGGAGAACATTTATGTTTGTTGCCAGATTTTTGTTGCCATCGCCAAAAAGCAACATCAGAAGTGTTACTTCAGCGCCCCGGCCTGCAAGCTTAATGTCGTATTCAATCTCGCTTTCGTTGCCTGTCCAAATGACTGGAACGACGCGCTTTTGATCTGCTTTGACAACAATATTTTTGCTCATCCGACTGAGCCCTCCATTGATAAATTAATGAGCCGATTGAGTTCGACCGCATACTCAAGCGGCAACTCTTTAACTATTGGCTCAATGAAACCATTTACAATAAGTGACGTTGCTTGAGTTTCATCAAGGCCGCGGCTCATTAAGTAAAATAATTGATCTTCGCCTACTTTGGAAACTGACGCTTCGTGACCCATGGTCACGTCGTGCTCGTTTATGATATTGACAGGATAAGTGTCTGATCGGGACAGTTCATCCAAAATTAGGGCGTCACACCGGACAAATGACTTACTGCCGCGAGCCCCATTGACGATTTTAACCATGCCGCGGTAGCTTGACCTGCCGGTACCCATACTAACTGACTTGGAAGTAATTGTTCCTGTGGTGTAAGGAGCCAGGTGAATCATTTTGCCACCCGAATCTAAGTGTTGCCCCTTACCTGCAAAAGCAAGCGATAACACTTCACCCTTGGCACCTTTGCCGTTTAGGATGCATGAAGGATACTTCATAGTAATTTTACTTCCCAAATTGCCGTCTATCCATTCGCCAATTCCGTCTTCGTCAACAAGCATTCGCTTGGTAACAAGGTTGTAAACATTATTGCTCCAGTTTTGGATAGTGGTATAACGGACTCGCGCGCCTTTTTTGACTACGATTTCTACAACTGCTGCGTGGAGTGAGTCTGTTGAGTAAATTGGAGCAGTGCAGCCCTCGACGTAATGTACGCTACTACCTTCGTCTGCAATAATTAATGTTCTTTCGAACTGACCCATATTGGCAGCATTTATTCTAAAATATGCCTGCAGAGGAATAGTGACGTTAACTCCTTTAGGAACATAAATAAAACTGCCACCACTCCACACAGCGGAATTTAGTGCTGCAAATTTATTATCAGCTGATGGAATTACTGTACCAAAATATTGTCGAACTAAATCGGGATGTTTTTTCAACCCATCATCCATTCCCAAAAATATCACACCTTGCTTTTCCCATTGGTTTTTGAGGTTGTGGTAAATCATTTCCGAGTCATACTGCGCGCCAACTCCCGCCAAGAATTTTTTCTCCGCTTCTGGAATACCGATTTTGTCGTAGGTTTCTTTTATTTCTTTTGGCACCTCGTCCCATTTGTGGAATTTTTTGTCCGATGGATTGATGTAGTAATAGAGTTCATCGAATGATATGGTTGACAAGTCTGCTCCCCAAGTTGGCATTTGTTTTTGTTCAAAAGTCATGAGGGCAGAAAGTCGAAAATCTCTCATCCATTCGGGTTCGTTTTTGTAATGGGAAATAGCTTCTACCACACTTCGACTTAACCCTTTTGGAGTTTTAAAGACTGATTTATCCTTTTTATGAAAGCCAAACTTATAATCTTTGGCTTTCTTGGCAGTTTCTTGGGTTAAAGTCTGCATAGATGGTTAGTTTTTGATATATTTTTCGTACCCATTTTTCTCGATTGACTTGGCAAGTTTAACATCGCCCGTTTTGGCAATTTTTCCGGAAACCAAGATATGTACGTAATTTGGCTTGATGTAATTTAATATTCGCTGATAGTGGGTGATGAGAATAAGCCCTAAAGATGTGTCAAGTTTTGCAATGGCCTTAGCGATATAGCGAAGAGCATCTACATCAAGACCGGAGTCCGGCTCGTCCAGAACCGCAAATTTAGGTTTCAATATAGACAGCTGTAAGATCTCACTTTTCTTTTTTTCTCCACCAGAGAAGCCTTCGTTAACCGAGCGAATTGAGATGTCATCGATAAATGCAAGCTTTTTAGCCTTTTCGCCAAGATCCTTGCGGAATGCGATGGGGGATATTTTATTGCCGTTGGTTGTACGTTCATTAACAGCCATGCGTAAAAACCCTGCGTAGTTTACTCCTGCAACTTCCACAGGATATTGAAAACCCAAAAAAAGACCTTCTTTTGCACGCTCGTTAGGTGCAAGTTTGGTTAGATCTTTATTGTTAAGTGAAATCTTGCCTTTAGTAATTTTATAACCGGGGTGGCCCATTAGAACTTGAGCCAGGGTGGATTTGCCGGAGCCGTTTGGGCCCATTACTGCATGAATTTCACCCATGCCGACTTCCAAATTTACACCTTGGAGTATATTTTTCCCATCAATCGTGCCTGCATGTAAGTTGCTAATTTTAAGTTTATCTCTTTTCTTCATAGCTCTTCCTCCTTAAGAACTTCGTTAATTTCGCCAATCATTCTGTCGATTTCTTCTTTGGTCATGCCATGAAGGGTTGCGCCCGCCTCGATGTTATCAAACTGATTAAGAAAACAAGTGGCGCAAGAAAGGCCATAATCCGTCAAAAGTTCGATTGCTCTGGGGCACTTTTGACCGATGTCTGAAATTAATGAATCTCGTTTAACAACATAACTCATTGAATAATTAGGATTAATTAATACAGTCCATTATATCAGCTAACCAAAATAATGGAATTCAATTAATGCCGGAAGCCACTCATTTCTTGATTCATATTTGTTGTTTAGGGTATGCGTTTAATATGCAAATTATATAACTTCTTGTGATATCGGGATAGGAAAAATTTACTTTTTTAATCATTTTATTTGCGCAGTTTATTGTTAGAAAACTTAAGAATCAGCTGTATCAGCTGTGAAGACAATCTTAATTAGCCTTATTATTACCCATGCGAAGAGTGCGTAAAACATCATTGCAACCAGACGCTTTTTTATATTCACCACCGGCATAACTAGCATTATTATTAGCCTCAACTATTTCAGTTTTTGTTACCTTCTTTACCATATTAGAAAACTAAACGCCAAATAAAATAAAGAATTATTATGGCAATAATAGTTCCGGCTATACCACGGGGAACAGGGACAAAAGAAAAAACAATATCAGCGATTAGCGCAAACAGCAATATTCCAAGGAACAATTCTAATATGCCCATATTCGAGTCCCTTCTTACATAAGTGTGACAGGGGAATGATAACTAAATGTAAAAATATAATAATAAAATTGTAAGAATCGGGGTGCTATTTAACGGTAAAAGGCTGTGGGTTAACAGCCCAAGAAGAAGGGCGGTGGAAAACGGATAAGAATGATTTGAATATATTTATGCCTGAAGTGTGATATACTTCCCTTGATGCGAGATAATTTTAGAAATAACAGAGGCGGTGGAAGATCGTTTGGTAGAGGAGGTTTTGGTCGGAAAAGCTTCGATAGGGGTGATAGCCGCGGCGGAAAAAGAGAAATGTTCAAAACGACATGTAGTAACTGCGGTAAGGATTGCGAAGTTCCTTTTAAACCCACGAATACCAAACCGGTGTATTGCAGTGACTGTTTTGAAAAAATGGGCGGGGGAGGAAGAAATGACAGACGACCTGACTCGTCAAGGTTTAATGACCGAAGACCTCAAGGCGGCGGAGGCTCTGATCAAAATACTCCGTTACTAGAAAGTTTAAATACCAAACTGGATAAAATTATTGGACTTTTGGAAACAAAAAATAGAGCTACTGAGCCAGTAAAATCCCCAGAAACTGTTAAGGAATCTAATAAGGCGGTAGCAAAAGTTGCCGATGTTAAAAAAGAAATTGAAGAGGTTGCAGCTGAAGATACTCCAAAAGTTAAAAAGGCAGTAAATAAAACTTCAAAAGCAAAGAAATAAGTTTGACTTCAGATCTAGAACGGAGATTGGATTCACAATTTACAAGCTAGTGGATTATGTAAAAAATGGATTATAAAATAAAGACCAGTTTCTTTATTGGGGGTGATAGAAAATGACAACTAAGAAAGTTAAAAGTTTTTCGGACGCGGAACGCGCTGCAATGCAGGAGCGCTTCAAGGAACTCAATATGGGTAAGAATGAAGGGGAGAAGACTCTGCTTGCAAAGATTGCTCAGATGCCTGCGTCGGATCGGGCTATGGCCAAGCGTTTGCATAATATTATTATGAAAAATGCTCCAGGGCTTATGCCGAAGACGTGGTATGGTATGCCTGCATATGCCGGCAAAGATGGCAAGGTTGTATGTTTTTTCCAAGATGCAGCTAAGTTTAAGGCAGGGTATGCAACGTTTGGGTTCAATGACTCAGCAAAGCTTGATGACGGTAACATGTGGCCAACGTCATTCGCATTGAAGAAATTGACCGCTGCTGAAGAGAAAAAGATTATCGCGCTAGTAAAGAAAGCCGTGGGTTGAAGGTTGGATTTTGACTTCTCATGTAAGCAAAGCTTGCGACTTCGTCTAAAGCAAAGCTAAGCCCTCTTTAATAGACGACGGTCGAACTTGTTATGTTAGAATTTGAAATATGAAATTAACCAACGATAGTTATGTAATCACAATGGGGACAAAAAATTTCAAAGAGAAATATTACAAAGATAAGCAGAGCTTGTTACTTCGTGATAAAAAAGACTGGGTGAAGATTTCAGCACGGGGCAAAGAATTTCGGATGACAGCAGAACAGGTACTAAACCATCTTTTACCTGCAATAGCGGGTGTTAAGCCAAATTTGATTGTAAAAGTAGAAAACGTAGAAGAAGTTGATAAAAAATAATTTATTGCTCGCAGATCGTAACATTAATATAACCTCAAGAATAGCACAAATATTCAAGGTTTTCGAAGACTTAACCTTTGTGGCTCGTTTAAGAGAAGAGATGGATAAAGTACGGCCAGCGTTTGCAATTCCTAGTTGGATTCAACCTAATGCCATGATATTGACATATATCCGCTACGGATATATACTAACTTCATGGACTACAAGCAAGAACCTCTTACTCCAGCAGTTTTTTATATTTTACTAGCCCTAAGCGTCAAAGAACGACACGGCTACGACATCATGAAACAGGTGGAAGCGGATTCGCACGGGAATGTAAAAATGGGGCCAGGAACGCTCTATGGTTCCATTAAACGCATGTTGGAAGCAGGGCTAATAACTGAAGTTAACGATCTGGAAGATTCGAGAAGAAAATTCTACCGCCTTACAAAAAAAGGCCAAAAACATTTGTCAGCCGAAATAAAACGCTACTCCGAAGTAGTGAATCTTGCAAAAAATAGAAAACTATTGGGTATTGGCAATTTAGATTTTGGCGTATGAAAAATACTATCTCATTGTCGGAAAGAATCTATAAGGGGATGATAGAACTTTACCCATCCAGGTATAGAAATGAATTTGGCGGAGAAATGATCCAGTTATTTCAGAATATGTATCACGATGCAAGAAACACCGATAACGACATGGAAATGTTTAGCTTGTGGATGCGTATAATTCCCGACTACTTTATTAGTCTTACCAAGGAGCATTTATCAAACTTGAGGGGAGGTGATTATTATATGCACAAAAAATTTGATACCTTAGGTTTGTTCTTTTGGATAGTAGCAGGAATTGCCGTATTTCCTGTTGTGTTGTTTATTAGCGTGAATCTGGTTGGGATTTTAGGATTAGGGAGCACCGAGGATGAAAGTGTATTGTTGTGGTTGATTTTTATTCCCTTGTTACTAATATCGCTAATTGGCTCTCAATGGCTGGTTTTGCGCA
>CAYTOP010000048.1:6759-9358 GCA_964439585.1 uncultured Gammaproteobacteria bacterium | reverse complement strand
TTATTTACACCTGCAATTAGTTATTGATATACTCACACTTAATTAACCCATAATATATGGCTAAAACACAACAATACGATATCAAGGACGCCAGTTTGGCTGGTCAAGGTAAACTCAAAGTTGAATGGTCAGGCCGACAGATGAAGGTACTGACTCAAATTGCCGACAGATTTAAAAATGAAAAACCACTTAAGGGGATAACCCTGGGTGCATGTTTGCACGTAACCAGCGAAACAGCCAATTTAATGCTCACCCTTGCTGCAGGCGGCGCGAAGTTAGCCATATGTGGCAGTAATCCACTCTCCACTCAAGACGATGTTGCTGCTGCTCTTGCAATTCATTATTCAATTCCAACCTTTGCTGTTAACGGCGAGGACAACAAACGATACTATAAACACTTAAATCAGGTTTTGGATTATCATCCTCAAATCACCATGGATGACGGTGGAGACTTAATCTCCATACTGCACAACTCCCGCAAAAAACAGCTTGCTGAAATCATTGGTTCATCCGAAGAAACTACAACCGGAGTAATTCGCTTGCGTGCTATGGAAAAAGATAAAGCACTCAAGGTACCTGTAATTGCAGCAAACGACTCTGATACCAAACACCTTTTTGACAACCGATATGGCACAGGTCAATCAACCATAGATGGTATTCTGCGTGCAACCAATATACTTCTTGCTGGTAAGTTTTTCGTCGTGGCGGGTTATGGTTTATGTTCCAGGGGAATTGCCATGCGTGCTCGAGGAATGGGTTCCAAAGTGATAGTCACTGAAGTTGATGCAGTCAAAGCCCTTGAGGCTGCGATGGATGGTTTCCAAGTTATGAGAATGAACGAGGCGGCAAGTATTGGAGACATTTTTGTAACCGCAACCGGCGACAAAAATGTAATCGACATTGCTCACTTTAAAAAAATGAAGGATGGTGTGCTTTTGGCAAATTCGGGCCATTTCAATGTTGAGGTAAATGTTGTGGGACTTGAGAAAATCAAAAAGGCAAAAAGACAAGTAAGACCTATGGTGACAGAATATACCCTCAAGAATAATAGAAAACTCTACCTACTCGGTGAAGGTAGACTAATAAATTTAGTTGCAGCCGAAGGCCACCCAGCAGAGGTTATGGACATGAGCTTTGCGAATCAAGCATTGGCTGCTGAATTTTTTGTCAAAAATCGTGGTAAGCTCACAAACCAAATTTACACTCTTCCCAAAAATCTTGACCACATGGTAGCTAGACTGAAGTTAAAAGCAATGGGCTGGGGACTAGACAAACTCACTCCGGAGCAAATTAAGTATCTTTCTTCCTGGCAAGAAGGCACTTAGACAAATACTTCTCAGATGTACAAACGAATAATTGTTACTGGCTCTTTGGCGTTTGACCATATTATGCAAATGCCCGACCGCTTTCGCGACCACATCATGCCCGACAAGTTGCATATATTAAACGTAAGTTTTTTGTTGACTAATTTTCGCCAAGAATACGGTGGCACGGCTGGCAACATTGCTTACTCTTTAGCGCTTCTAAAAACACCCACCGCCATCTTTTCGGTCGTGGGGACAGATTTTGCACATTATCGCGAACACCTGTCAAAACTACGGATAATTGATATCAAGGGTATAAAAGTTATTCGTAATTCCGCAACATCCCAAGGTTTCGTCATAACCGACAAGGAAGATAATCAAATATGGGGCTTTTATGAAGGGGCCATGAAAAAAGCCACGCGTTTGTCTGTCAATAACTTCTCAAGTTCGAACAGCTTTTTAGTTCTCGCACCAAACAATCCTGAGGCTATGGTCAAGTTTGCAAACCAAGCCACAAAATTAAAATTGCCATATATGTTTGACCCCGCTTTCAATATTCCACACTTTTCTAAACACGACCTATTAACTGCGGTAAAACATTCCGAGATTTTAATAGGTAACGACTATGAAATCGAACTTATTGCAAGGAGACTTGATATGCCTAAGGCCAAGCTTTTAGGGGCCGGCAAAATTATCATTACAACACTGGGCATGCACGGCTCACTCATTCAAAAAGGTAATAAAAAATGGAAAATTCCACCCGCCAAGCCCAAAAACCAAAGCGACCCCACTGGAGCGGGCGATAACTACAGAGCGGGGTTTTTGTCAGGTTTTGTACGAGGTTTTCCACTAGACGTCTGTGGCAAAATGGGTTCTGTGGCCGCAGTTTACACAGTTGAAAAATACGGGACTCAGACTCATTCGTACACGATGAAAGCCTTTTGTAAAAGGTATCAAGAGAATTTCTCAAGCACACTTAAACTTGACAAAATACCACTTTAGCATAAAATAATTCTACAAGTTAGCTTTTAACGTTTGTACTTGGACAAGAAAGTAAAGCCAAGTTGTTTAAAGAGAGAATCTAAACAAGTTGGGATTAGATTTAACAAGCAACTTTACCTATAACCACCCGAGAAGTTGAAGCGTGCGGTTCACGAAACGAACTAAGAGAATAAATAGAAGTGGAACCACGGCAACAACCGTCTTCTCATAAAAGAAGGCGGATTTTTTATTTAAATAGGGTTAATATAAAAATATGGCCCAACAAATCGCTGATCACAAGCAAATAGGACAGG
>CAYTOP010000048.1:3300-6749 GCA_964439585.1 uncultured Gammaproteobacteria bacterium | reverse complement strand
AGAGACGGCTTTTTTGTTTTATATTACAAACTAATGAACGATTCTTATCACATAGTAACCACTACTACATCTCCAATAATTGGCAGATGTGGTAGTGCTTATAGCCAGCCCACGTAATCACCCCTTCATCTGTCAACTAGACCAGGGGGTGATAAACATGCAGTGTGAAAGACCAAAAGAAAATCATGGTTCCTTGGCAAACAAGCACAAGCTTGGGGTGTTTGACGGCAAAAAGGTTGAACCACTACGGAGTGAAGAGTGTGTTGACAATCTTGCAAGCTGCTTGGGTGTAGACAAGGATACACTAATTAGATTAGGGATATTAAAACCTGCCCAATGAGTTGTACAATAAAAAGTATGGCAGAAACTGAATTAGAAAACCTGCGACATTCAACAGCCCACCTTTTGGCGGCCGCTGTTATGGAACTTTGGCCCAGTACCAAACGGGCGATTGGTCCATCAATTGAAAACGGCTTTTACTTTGATTTTGATTTTGGACAGATAAAAATTACAGAATCGGACTTTCCTAAAATAGAAGCCAAAATGCACGCCATCCTACCATCGTGGGAAAAGTTTGAACGACATGAATTAACTGCAGAAGCTGCAAAAAAAGAATATCCCAATAATCCATACAAGCACGAAATGATTGAGGAGTTTTCAGAGGGGGGAAAGAAAAAAATAAGTTTTTACAAGTCTGACGATTATTGGGATCTTTGTCGCGGCGGACACGTTGACAAGCCAAGCAAAGAACTAAAACACTTTAAATTACTTTCTGTTGCAGGTGCTTACTGGCGAGGTGATGAGAAAAATAAAATGCTCACCCGCATTTACGGCACGGTCTTCCCAACCGAAAAAGAGCTAGAAGATTATCTAAGCGCACAAGAAGAAGCCAAAAAAAGAGATCATAGAAAACTTGGAAAAGAACTGGATCTTTTTACATTTTCGGACATGGTTGGAAGTGGCATGCCTCTTTACTCCCCAAAAGGAGCTTTGATTAGAAGACTTCTGAACAATTATATCGAAGAGGAACAAGTTAAAATCGGCTATACACAAGTTTGGACACCTCAAATAGCTAAAGCAGAACTTTTTAAAATATCCGGCCATTATGACAAATACAAGGATGATATGTTTACGGTTCATTCTCATTACACCAAAGAAGAATTTTTCTTGAAACCAATGAACTGTCCACAACATACACAAATCTATGCCTCCAGACCAAGATCATACAAAGACCTACCATTACGTCTTAGTGATTTTGCGATGCTTTACCGTGATGAAAAACCTGGAGAACTTAATGGGCTAGCTAGAGTACGAGCTTTTTCAACCGACGATTGTCATATTTTCTGTCTAGAGAATCAGATTGATACAGAAATCGATAACGCTCTTACGATGACAAAGAAGATAATGAATACGTTTGGTTTTAAATATCGTTATCGAATGTCTACTCGAGATCCTGAACATCCAGAAAAATATTTAGGAGATCCAAAAACCTGGGATAAAGTTGAAAAATGGTCAGTTGCAATTATGAAACGCAACAAGATAGACTACTATGACGCTCCAGGGGAAGCTGCTTTTTACGCACCAAAAATGGACTTGATGGCAACCGATTCACTTGGCAGAGAATGGCAATTATCAACTGTACAAATAGATTACGTACAACCTGAAAGGTTTGGACTAGAATACATCGACAATGCGGGGGGAAAACAACGTCCAGTCATGATTCATCGAGCAATATTAGGTTCATCTGAAAGAGCTATGATGATTTTAATTGAACATTTTGCAGGAGCATTCCCGGTATGGTTGTCGCCTGTTCAGGTTAAGCTCCTTCCAATAACCGATAGAAATGTTTCATATGCTGAAGGAATTATTGAACAGCTTAAGAAGGAAAATATTAGAGCAGAGCTCGATGACAGGAGTGAAACTTTATCTGCTAAAATCCGTGATGCCCAAAACGAGAAAGTGCCCTACATGATTGTTGTGGGTGACAAAGAAGAAGAAGCCGAAACCATATCGGTGCGTAACAGAGCTGGCAAAAATCTTAATTCCCAAAAACTTGATGAGTTCATCACAAGTCTACAAACTGAAATTACCAGTAAGGCACTAACTTAAAACATGCCAGAAGATACCCCAGAAACACCACACAAAACTAAAGGCAAAATAGGTATGGACACTCCGGATCTTCGAGGCTCTGTGTCACCAAAATATACAGTCGGCCATCCCAAACTAGTCGAGGGCATAGAGCCAAAAAACACAGACTCTGCAGAAATTGAGAATCTACAGGATGCTATAGAAAGTGAAGGTTTTTCTAAAAATTAATCAACCTTGATACAAGCTAAGCATTATTGTAAAATAGCTAAGTTAAAACGAAATTGAGAAGCGATAAGTTAAACTGGCGAATAAACCATCAAATCACTGCTCCAAAAGTAAGGGTTATAGGAGATGATGGCAAACAATTGGGAGTTATTACGATCGAACAAGCCCTGGCCGAAAGTATTAAAGCGGGGCTCGATTTAGTAGAAATAGCACCTAAAGCGAATCCGCCTGTGGCGAAAATCGTGAACTTAGGAAAATTTAGATATCAGGAAGAAAAGAAACTGCAAAAGCAGAAAAGAAAAAATAAATCTGCAGAAATAAAAGAGGTAAGATTATCGCCTTTTATCGCAGACAACGATTTTAGTAATCGCTTAACTAGAATAAAGGAGTTTTTGGGGGAGGGAAATAAGGTGCGGGTCGTAGTCAAGTTCAAAGGCAGACAACTGGGTTCGAAAAATTTTGGGTATGATGTAATGAAAAAGATTTTAAGCGAACTCGGTGAAAACATAGCAATAGATATGGAACCGAAGTTTATAGGCAGGCATTTAACAATGGTTGTCTCACCGGTCAGTAAAACTAAGATCAAAAAAGTAACAGAGTTGGAAGATAGCGATAAGTCTAAAGGAGAAAAGAATACCAAAAATTAACTTAAACTCTCCTGCTCTTCCACTCTTACCGTGAAGCGGCAAGCTTTGCTTATACTCTAACAAAAATGCCAAAGGTAAAAACTAGAAAATCTATCACAAAACGCTTTAAGGTAACCAAAACCGGTAAAGTTTTACGGCGTCAAAGTTTCCGTGGACATCTTAATGCAAAAAAGTCCAAAAAACGTAAGAGAAATTTGAAAAAAATAGTTCTAACCAAGAAAACATACGCAAAGAAAATTAAAAAAGCATTAGGAAAGTAGGTAAAATGGCAAGAGCAAAATCACTAGCTGCAAGAAAGCACAGAAAGATAAAAAAGGCCGCAAGAGGCTTCAAACACGCCAGAAGTCGACGTGTAAAATCCGCAAAAGAAGCACTACTGCACGCGGGCCAATATGCTTATATTGGTAGAAAACTAAAGAAACGGGATTTAAGAAGTCTATGGATTACACGCATAAATGCTGCAGTTCGAACTCATGGTATGAGCTATTC
>CAYTOP010000048.1:0-3290 GCA_964439585.1 uncultured Gammaproteobacteria bacterium | reverse complement strand
TTTGAATTACAGCAAATTCGCGGGCGACCTCAAAAAAGCGAAAATAGAACTGGATAGAAAAATGCTGGCCGACATTGCAGTCCACGACCCAGAAACATTTGAAAAAATTGTCTCTGAGACTAAATAACATGCAAGACTTCACTTTCACCGCCTTTAGCTTTAGACTAGAGTAAGTCGGTGGAGTGATATAGTAGTTTCAAAGCTCTCCACCGAGAGCTTTTTTTTATATCTCTAACTTTCTTAGAACGAAAGTTAGTTAAAGAATAAATTACCAAGTGCTAAAAACTGGAGGGTTACAAATATTAATCATAATTTTCTAATATGCGTGACGAGGTTATCAATCTAAAAAATCAAGTTTTAGCCCAGGTTCTTGAATTGGATAATCCACAAGAGCTGGAGAGCTTACGAATAGAATATCTCGGGCGAAAGGGAAAAGTTAATGCATTGCTTAAAAATATCAAACAGTTGCCTGTTGCCGAGAGAAAAAGTATAGGAGAGCTGGTAAACGCCACCAAAAATGCAATATCAAATAGCATAACCGAAAAAGCAAAAACACTAAAAAATAAAAAAGAAAAAAGTTGGTTTGACTACACCGTCCCTGGAAAAAATTACAATCTCGGACACATCCACCTTATTTCACAGGCAATTTATGACATCACAGCAATTTTTCAAAAAATAGGTTTTATTAAAGTTAGATACCCGGAAGTTGAATGGGATTGGTTTGCTTTTGGTGCGCTCAATTTCCCCGAAGATCATCCAGCGCGTGATGAGTGGGAGACATTCTTTGTCGATACCAAGCAAAGTCCCAAATATGGCCCGATGCTTCTAACTCCGCACACCTCGTCTGGCCAAATCAGGGAAATGGCAAGAGTAAAGACTCCTCCTATTAGAATGATTAATATAGCCAAATGTTACCGTAGACAATCAGATATTAGTCATTATCCCATGTTCCATCAATTTGAAGGCCTTGTAATAGACAAAAACATTAATATAACCCATCTAAAAGGTGCCCTTGATTATTTTGCAAAGTCATATTACGGACTCGGAGTTAAAACGAGGATAAGGCCGTATAATTTTCTTTTTACTGAACCGTCATTCGAAGTTGATTTTTCCTGCAACGTTTGCGGGGGCAGGGGGTGTAAGTTATGCAAAGAAGGGTGGTTAGAAATCGGAGGTGCCGGCATGGTCCATCCAAACGTTTTAACGGCCGGTGGTATAGATCCAAAGATATATTCAGGCTTCGCATTTGGCTGGGGAGTAGAAAGAGTTTTGATGATGAAATCCGGTCTTAACATCCCCGACATAAGACAACTTTATAGTTCTGATATTCGTTATCTTAAGCAATTTTAGAAATTAACAATTTGTAATTAAAAATTAGATAATATGGATATTTTAATACCTGACTCGTGGATGCGAGAGTACTTAGATACTCCGGCAAAACCTGGCGATATAGCAAAATACATTTCGTTGTGTGGACCATCCGTCGAACGCATTGAAAAAGTTACCGGAGACTACATATACCACGTAGAGATAACAACCAACCGAATCGATAGTGTAAGTATTTACGGCTTTGCCCGTGAAGTGTCAGCCATACTTCCGACGTTTAATATTCCAGCAAAGCTTAAACAACTCAAGCCTTCACCCAACCTGGAAAGAATTGATAACTTAAATTTTTCTATAATCAGTAAAGGCGGATTAGTAAAAAGGGCAATCGGAGTAGTATTAACCGACATCAAAAACTGGCAAAGCCCTGAGATAATAGCGAGGCGCCTTGAGATGTCTGGAATGAGATCTCTAAACGCAGTGGTAGATATTACAAACATTGTTATGCTTGAAGTTGGTCACCCGAGCCATGCTTTTGATTATGACAAAATAAAAAATCAAAAATTTGTAATTCGCGAATCGGTTGCTGGTGAAAAGGTTACAAGTTTTGACGGCAAAACTTATACCCTTACCGGTGGCGATATAGTTTTTGATGATGGCGAGGGTAAAATAATCGATTTACCGGGAATTATTGGTACAAAAAATTCTGTGGTTGATGAAAACACCAAAAAAGTACTCTTTTTCATCGACAACAACGATCCTGCACGAATACGAAAAACTTCTATGGGTTTGGATATTAGAACCGTTGCTGCGTCAATAAATGAAAAAGGTGTTGATCCGGAGTTGGCAAATACAGCTCTTCTTAAGGGAATAGAGCTTTTTGAAACAATTTGCAAAGCTAAACTAGCAAGCAAGATTTTCGATTTCTATCCTAATCCCACAAAAACCAAAATTGTTAAAACAACCAAGGAATATATTGATAAAGTTTTGGGTGTTGAAATATCAAAAACTGAAATCTCCAAAGAGCTAACAGCCCTCGGTTTTACACCCACATGGAAAAGCAATAAGCTTACAGTGAAAATTCCATCGTACCGTGCAGACGATATTTCCATACCGGAAGACATCGTTGAAGAAGTGGCCAGACTTTACGGCTACTACAAACTTCCCAGCAAGTTGATGGCGGGTGATTTACCCAACCTCTATCAGCCATCTACTTTTGATACGGAAAGGAAAATTAAACAAATCTTAAAAAATCTAACGGGGATCGAAGTTTATACACTTTCTCTTGTACCAGAAGAATTTGTAGATATCAACAACGCACTTAGACTTAAAAACCCACTCGGCCCTGCGACTGAATTTCTCCGCACAAACTTAAAAAATTCTTTGGTTGATGCAATAAATTCAAATAAAGGGATTTATGAGAAGCTGTTTCTTTTCGAGATAGCGAATGTTTACAAGCCCAATAAGTCCGATTTACCGGCAGAACTACTCACTTTAGGGCTTGCTTTCGACGGCTACAAATATACCGAAGTTAAGGGAATAGTAAACACACTTTTACACCAGGAGTTAAATATTGGTACAAATTACGATATTGACAAGGCAACTGGCTTAATTTCTATAATTTCCAAAAAAGACAATTTGGGGACAATTGAAATTTTATCTAATGGGTTAATCACAGCGGAATTTGGTGTTGAGAGCATCATAGCAAAATCAAAAGCATATATATCCTTCGAACCAATTCCCAAGTACCCTGCGCAAATTGAAGACATAACGCTTTCGATTCCTAAAAAAGTATACTTAGGTGAAATAATAAACACAGTCAAGCAAATGCCGTTGGTTTCAAATTTTGATTTAATTGACACGTATGATCATAGTTTCACTTTTAGGATTTGGTATCAAGATAAAAACAAAACATTAACAGACCAAGACGTAAAAGTTATAAGAAAAGCTGTATTCAAGCAATTAAA